>NZ_JBUYWC010000021.1:0-99608 GCF_055230935.1 Rhodococcus ruitaii
CCCCGGAGGGGCGTTCGTGTCGGGACCGACACACCGCCGGTCCCCGTGTCCATCGATAGGGAGATCAGCTGTCCGTCAGCGGGGACGAACGTGTCCGTCTACAGGGAGGTTGGCATGTCCGCTAGCAGGCGGATGCTCGCTGCGTGAGAATGTATGCTCGCAATGCTCATTTCGAAAACACCGATTTCAGCGGGGCGGTTTTGAACTATGCCACCCTGACCAGCGCGAATCTGGTCGGCGCGAATATGTCTGGAGCTGATTTGCGTGGTGCGCGCTTGACTGGCGCCGATCTTTGGGGTGTCAACTTCGACGGTGCCGACCTCGAGGGCACAGAATTTCACGAGAGCCAGTTCGGGCACCGCGACGACGTGGACGATCTGGTTCGCCGCGGTGCCCGTGTCAAGACTGCCTACCGCATGGATGCCACCACGATCATGGTCCTCGGCTCTTCGAGCACGGACACCCAAGCGGAGGATCGAGTCGATCCAGCCTGAACCTGGAACAACCTGCCCAAGCCACCCCGGTCCCAGGCGTTACCGTGATGACCGTTCAGACCCACTGCACAAGTTGCCACACAATGCCGTTGGGGTCGGCGAACTGACAGTAGCGCTCACCCCACGGCTCGGTTTCCGGCGCGGTGATCACCGTGGCGCCCGCGGCAGCGATGCGGGCGTATTCGGTGTCGAGGTCGGCGACGACGAAGGCGATCAGCATGCCTTGACCGGCCGGACCTGCAATGGAGGCAGGTTTGAAGGTGCCGAGGCCGGTGCGCAGGAAGACGATGTTCAGTCCCGCGCTCGGGTGCTGCAGGGAGATGAATCCGTCGTCGGACATGGCTTCGGTGAATCCGAAGTGCGCCTTCGCGAAATCGGCGGACGCGGCGGTGTCGGCGACGTTGAGGGACAGGGCGGTGCCGGTGATGTCGATGGTGACCTCCATGACGTAGATAAACCTTATGCAACGTATACATTATTCAGTGTATAGAGTTATTGCGGAGGATGCACCCCCGAGTTCAGGAGAGACCCGATGGCCCGCGACCTGATCGATCTGCTGTGGCGCGATCACCCCGACGCACCGTGTGGCGGTACCCGCGGACCACGAGCGAAAGTCACCACGACACAAGCAGTTTCGACCGCCATCACCCTCGCCGACGCCGAAGGCCTCGACGCTGTGACGGTACGCCGACTCGCCGCGGACCTCGGCGTCTCCGGGATGGCCCTCTACACCCACGTCGGCTCCCGCGACGACCTGCTGGTGCTCATGGTCGACGCCGCGCGCGCCGACCGACCCCGCACCCCCTACACGAGCGAAGACTGGCGTGCCCGAGTCCGGCAGGTCGCCGAAGCGAACCTCGCGCTGTACACCGCGCACTGGTGGATGCTCGACATCACCGACCAGCGGGCATCACTGGGACCGGGCACGATCGCGGCCTACGATCACGACCTCCACGCGTTCGACCGCACCGGGCTGACGGACCTCGACCGCGACGCCGCCGTCACCTTCGTCGCGGACTTCACCCGCGCATCGGCGCACGCGCGCCGCCCCGACCCCCGGGCCGCCGACATGGCCGAGGTGTGGGCTGCCTGGCACCGGCGCCTCGCCGGGTATGTCGGCGACGAATTCCCCCTCGCCCGGCGGGTGGGCGCCGCCGCCGGGGAGGCCGTGAGCACCTCCTACAGCCCCCAGGCCGCGTGGGCGTTCGGACTCGACCGGGTCCTCGAAGCGTTGGGGTCTCTCATCGACCACACCTAGCTCCGGCACCCGCCCCGCTCAACGCGACATCTCCGTCCCGATCCCCCAGCGTCCCTGCCCGCGACGGACAGTCGCATCGCTGTCCTCGAGCCGCGCGATGAGCACTGAAGCGATGTCCTGTGCGGCGGGCGGTGCCACCATGTCGTGGTGCTCGCAGTCGATGCGGAACTGATGGATCTCACCGTCGACGATGTCGTGCCACGCCGCGACGGCGGGCACCGACCCGGCGGAGCGGGTGGCGGTGAAGAACAGCACGTCGCCGTGGAAGGTCACCGGCGAATGCCGCCGCGCCGCGCGGGCCGCGGCCGCCGATCCGGTGTGCAACCACTCGAGATGCTGCGAGGTCAGCCCCGACAGTTCCCCGAACGTGACCTCGAGGAGTTCGAGTGCGTCCTCGTAGCTGGGGTCGGGTCCGCCGTTGACGGCGACACCGAGGTCGCGGAGCATGTCCTTGACCGCCGGGACCGCGCCTCCGGGCACGTTGAGGTGCGCGTCGAGCAATGCGAGGGTGTCGACGACCTCCCCGTCGCGTTGCAGTTCGACAGCGACGGCGTGGGCGACGATTCCGCCGAGTGACCACCCCAGCAGATGGTAGGGCCCGTGTGGCTGCACCCGGCGGATCTCCTCGGCGTAACGCACGGCCAGTGAGCGGATGCTGTCGATGGTGCCGGAGCCGCTCAAGGTGGGCAGCTGCAGCCCATACACGGCGCGTTCCCCGCCGAGATGCTGGGTGAGACCGGCATATCCCCAGGCCAGACCCGCCGCGGGATGCACGCAGAACAATGCCGGTGTGCTGCCTTCCCGCAGTGGCACCAACACCCGCAGCGCGTCGTCGATGGTGCCGTTGTCCGCGTCGCCACCGAGATGCTGTGCCAGGTCTGCGACCGTCGGGTGGGTGAACAGCGCCGGGAGCGGGATCCGCCGATTCACCCGCTGGGACAGATCCGGGACGAGTCGGGTCGCGAGCAGCGACGTGCCCCCGAGATCGAAGAAGTTGTCGTCGGCGGAGACGTCCGTCAGGCCGAGATGGGTGGCGAACACCTCCGCGACGAGGCGTTCGAGGTCGGTGCCCGGGGCGCGGCCCTCGGCGGCGCGGGTGGTGAAGTCCGGTGCTGGTAGCGCGCGGCGATCCAGCTTCCCGGCGGGGGTCAGCGGGATGGCGTCGAGGACGACGATCACTGTCGGCACCATGTGCCCGGGCAGGTGGTCGCCCACATGCCGGCGCAGTGCAACCGGGTCGGGAGTTGCGCCCTCCGCGGCGCGCACGTACGAGACGAGCACCGTCTCTCCGGACGGGGCGGTGTGGCCGAGGGTGTGCGCGAACACCACGTGGTCGTGGCCGGTGAGCGCGGTGTCGATTTCGCCGAGCTCGATCCGGAATCCGCGGATCTTGACCTGGAAATCGGACCGGCCCACATAGTCGAGTTCCAGCCGTCCGGCCGGGTCACCGACCCACCGCACCACATCGCCGGTGCGGTACATCCGCTCCCCCGCCTCCCCGTACGGGTCGGCGACGAACCGGCCCGCCGTCAGATCGGGCCGGGCGTGATAGCCGCGGGCCAAACCTGGTCCGGCCACATACAGTTCGCCGGGCACCCCGACTGGGACCGGGCGCAGCCGCGCATCGAGCACCAGGGAGCGGAACCCGCGCGACGGGCGGCCGATGGTCACTGGCCGTCCCGCGCGCAGCGGGTCGGTCAGCGAGGTCATGATGGTCGCTTCGGTGGGTCCGTAGGCGTCGATCATGCGGTGCCGGTCGGCCCAGCGGTCGACGAGTTCCGGCGGGCAGGGTTCACCGGCGACGAGCAGCACGTGCAGGTCGGGGACCTGCGCCGGGTCGAGGGACGCGAGGGCGGTGGGGGTGATGAAGGCGTGGTCGACGCGGTGGGCGCGCAGCGCTGCGGCGAGGTCGTCGCCGCCGTACACGCCGGGTGGCACGATCACCAGGCTCGCGCCTGCGGACAGCGCCATCATCATTTCGAAGATCGACGCGTCGAAGCTCGGGGACGCCAGGTGCGAGATGCGGCTGCCGGGTTCGACGAGCAGGTGGTCGTGTTCCTCGGCGGCGAGGTCGGCGAGGCCGCGGTGGGTGACGGTCACCCCCTTGGGGCGGCCGGTGGAGCCGGAGGTGTAGATCAGGTAGGCGCCGTGGTCGGGGCGCAGGGGGGTCGGGCGATCGGCGTCGGTGATCGCGGTGGTGTCGCGGGTGGTGAGGTCGGCGCGGAGCTCGTCGGAATCGAGCACGATCCAGTCCACGGTGTCCGGGAGGGTACCGCGGTGTGCGGTGTCGGTGATCCCGGCGGTCGCGGCGCTGTCGGTGAGCATGAACTCGATCCGCTCGGGGGGATAGGTGGGGTCGACGGGCACGAACGTTGCGCCGCTGCGGGTGGTGGCCCACACGGCGGTCACCGAATCGATCGACCGGGGTAGCGCCAGCGCGACGACGGTGTCGGGGCCGGCGCCGCGGTCGAGGAGCAGCCGCGCCAGCGCGGTGGAGGCGTGGTCGAGTTCGCGGTGGGTGATGGTGCGGTCCCCGTCGACGACCGCGACGGCGGCGGGGTCGACGGCGACGGCATCGGCGAGCAGATCCGGCCACAACCGGGCACCGACGCTGTCCGGTCCAGCCGCGGGTACCAGGGTGGCGTGTTCGAGGTCGGTGAGCAGGTCGATGTCACCGACCGGGATGTCGGGGTGCGTGGTGACGGCGTCGAGCAGTCGGGTCAATCGGGCCGCGAACCCGGCGACGGTGGCGGCGTCGAACAGGTCGGTGGCGTACACGAACGCCGCCTCGAGACCGCCTTCTGCGGTGCCGGTCGCGGGGGCACCGTCGGCGTCGGCGACGAGCAGTTCGAGGTCGAAGTTGCACACTGTCGGGTCCAGGGACACACCCTGCACCGTCAGATCCGGCAGCTCCAGGGCGGGTCGTTGGGTGTCCTGGAATTCGAGGGACACCTGGAACAGCGGGGAATGCGCGGTCGAGCGGATCGGGTCGGCGGTCTCGACGACGGTTTCGAAGGGGATGTCGGTGTGCGCGAAGGCGTCGAGGTCGCGGTTGGTGATGTCGGTGAGCAGTTCGGTGAAGGTCGCGTCGGTCGGCACCGGGGTGCGCAACACCACGGTGTTGACGAACATGCCGACCACGTCGTCGAGGTCGCGATGCCCGCGGCCGGCGGTGGGGCTGCCGACGGCGATGTCGTCGGTGCCGGACAGCCGTGCGAGCAGCACGGCGAGGGCGGCGTGCATCGTCATGAACACGGTGGTGCCGTGCGCCGCGGCGAGTTGTGTGAGCCGCTGATGGAGCGCCGTGTCGATCGGGAAGCGGACCACGTCACCGCGGAACGACTGTTGCGGGGGCCGGGGCCTGTCGGTGGGAAGCGGCAACACCTCGGGTAGCTCGGCGAGGGTGTCGCGCCAGAACCGGATCTGGGTGTCGGCGAGGGACTGTGGGTCGGTCGGGTCGCCGAGTCGGTCGCGCTGCCACAGGGCGTAGTCGGCGTACTGGACGGGTAGCGGCGTCCAGGAGGGAGCATCCCCGCGGGTGCGGCCCTGGTAGGCGATCATCAGGTCGCGCGCCAGCGGCGCGAGCGACGAACCGTCGGCGGCGATGTGGTGGACCACGAGTACCGCGACGTGTTCGTCGTGGCCGAGGGCGAACACCCGGGCCCGCAGCGGCACATCCACGGTGACATCGAACCCGGCCGACGCGAATTCGGTGACCGCGGCCAGGACCGTGTCGGCGGCGGCGGGGACCACGTCGAGGGTCAGCGGCACGTCGTCGGCGGCGAGAATGCGGTGGTGGGGTCCGTCCGCGGTGGCCGGGTACACGGTGCGCAGTGCCTCGTGCCGGGCGAGGACGTCGTGCAGGGCGGCGCCGAGCGCCGCGCGGGAGAGGTGCCCGCGCAGCCGGATCGCGAGCGGGATGTTGTAGGCGGCGGAGGTGGTGTCGAACTGGTTGACGAACCACAGGCGTTGCTGGGCCGGGGACAGTGGAATGCGGTCGGGGCGCGGCGCCGCGGTCGGCCCGGTGTGCGGTCCGCTGCGCTCGGGGCTGCTGTCTGCGGAGTTCAGGTGTGCTGCGAGGTCCCGCACGGTGGGATGGTCGAACAAGGCGCGTACGGGGATGTCGCGGCCCAGATGTTCGCCGAGGCGGGCGACGGCGCGTGTCGCGATCAGCGAGTTGCCTCCGATGTCGAAGAAGCTGTCGGTGGCCGAGAGGGTGTCGAGTCCGAGTAGTTCACTCAGGTGTTCGGCCAGGACGGTTTCGAGTCCGTCGGCAGGCGGCTGGTGGTCGGTTCCGGAGCGGGTCAGGTCCGGTACGGTCAGGGCGCTGCGGTCGAGTTTCCCGACGGGTGTCAGCGGGATCTCGTCGAGCACGGTGATGAATGCCGGCACCATGTACGCGGGAAGATGCTGCGCCACATGATGTTTGACGCTGTCTCGGTCGAGGGTTCCGGGGACGGTCGGGTGGCAGTGCGCGACCAGTACGGTCTCCCCCGACGGCGCGGTGTGCGCGACGGTCACGGCGAATCCGACGTCGGGATGGGTGGCCAGGGCAGCGTCGATCTCGCCGAGTTCGACACGGAACCCGCGGATCTTGACCTGGAAATCGGACCGGCCCACATAGTCGAGCTCGAGCCGCCCGGCCGGGTCACCGACCCACCGCACCACATCCCCGCTCCGGTACATCCGCTCCCCCGCGGACCCGTACGGGTCGGCGACGAACGCGGCGGCGGTCAGATCCGGCCGCGCGTGATACCCGCGGGCCAGTCCGGTCCCGGCGAGGTAGAGCTCACCGGGCACCCCGACGGGGACGGGGCGCAGCAGTTCGTCGAGGATCACGGCGTGCACCCCGCGCAGGGGTGGCCCGAGCGTCAGGGTGCTGTCGCGGTGCAGCGGGTCGCTGATCGCGGCCATGATCGTGGTTTCGGTGGGCCCGTAGGCATCGACGAGGCGGCGGCCCGGCGCCCAGGCTTCGAGCAGGTCTGCCGGCCAGGCTTCGCCGCCGACGGCGAGGTCGACGAGTGTGGTCAGGTCGGCGGGATCCAGCGAGGCGAGGGCGGCGGGGGTGATGAACCCGTGGGTGACGGCGTGGTCGGCGAGGAACCGGCCGAGTTCGGTGCCGCCGTACAACTCCGGGGGCACCACGACGAGTGTGGCGCCGGATCCGAAGGCCAGCAGGTACTCGAAGATCGACGCGTCGAAGCTCGGTGAGGAGAAGTGCATGACGTTCGAGCCCGGTCCTGCGCCGAACCGCGCGCGCTGGTCGAGCGCGAAATTGTGCAGGCTGCGGTGTGTGGTCACCACGCCCTTGGGGCGGCCGGTGGAACCGGAGGTGTAGATCAGGTAGGCGGCGTGGTCGAGGCGCAGCGGTGTCCGCCGGTCGGCGTCGGTGATCGGGGCGGCGACATCGGCTCCGACGCTGACCGCGCGGCTGCCGAGGCCGAGGGTGTCGAGGTCGATCCACCGCACCGTGTCGGGTAGCGCGCCGCGGTGCGCGGCGGTGGTGACCCCCACGGTCGCACCGCAGTCGGCGAGCATGAACTCGACCCGTTCGGCCGGGTAACGCGGATCGACCGGCACGAACGCCGCCCCGGTCTTGGTGATCGCCCACATCGCGAGCACCGACTCGACGGAGCGGGCGATCCCCAGCGCGACCACAGTGCCCGGCCCGGCGCCGTCGGCGATCAGGTGGCGGGCCACCACATCCGATCGCGTATCGAGATCGTGATAGGTGACCGCGACGTCACCGTCGATCACACCGGTCGCATCGGGGTACGCGGCCGCGGTGGCGGTGAACAACTCCGGCAGGGTCAGCGTCGAACCCCCGTCCGGGCCGCGTACCGGGGTCAGCGCGCCCCGTTCGGTGGTGGTGAGCACCGAACGCTGCGCGAGCGGCGCGGCAGGGTCGCCGGTCAAGGTGGTCAGGGCCGCGATGATGCGGTCGGCGACGACCGCCACCTCGCGGCTGTCGAACACCTCGGGCAGGTACTTCATCCGCAGATGCATCGCGGTGTCGGTGTGCGCGACGATGCTCAGTGGATAGTGCGCCGCATCGCGGCCGGTGATCCCGGTGATGCGCATGCCGGCGATATCGGTGTCACTGCTCATCCCGGCGGCGTCGACCGGATAGGACTCGAACACGGTCAAGGTGTCGAACCGGACGGCGGCACCGACATGCCGATCGAGCGTGTTCAGATCCAGATGGTGATGGTCGAGCAGCGCCGCCTGCTCGGCCTGTACCCGGTCGATGAGCGCCCCCACGGTGTCACCGGGGTGCATGGTGATCCGCACCGGGACGGTGTTGATGAACAACCCGACCATCGTTTCGATCCCCGCCACCTGCGGGGGGCGCCCGGAGACGGTTGCACCGAACACCACATCACGACGGCCGGTGAGCGCACCGAGCACCAGCCCCCACGCGACCTGCACCACGGTGTTGACCGTGACCCCGCGTGCGGCGGCGACCGCGTCGATCCGCGCGGACAGCTCGGCGTCCACGTCGATGTCGAGGTCCTCGGAGACGCCGCTGGTGGCGCCGGCGCGGTACTGCGGGGCGAGCAGCGTCGGCTGATCGACCCCGGTGAGCGCGCGGCGGTAGGCCTCGAGCGAGGCGGCCGGGTCGCGGTCGGCGAGCCACGCCAGGTATGTGCCGAAACTCCGGGGCCGGTCGAGGATCGTCGTGTCGTTGTCGGTGGCATACAGCGTGAGCAGTTCGCGGATCAGCACCGGGGTGGACCAGCCGTCGAGCAGCAGGTGATGGTTGGTCAGGGCGATCCGGTGCCGGTCGGAGCCGAGGTGCACGACCGTGACCCGTAGCAGCGGCGGGGCGGCGGTGTCGAATCGGGTGGTGCGGTCGGTCTCGAGCAGCCGGTCGGCGGCAGCGTCCGGATCCGGGTCGTCACTGGTGTCCGCCACCGTGACCGGCACCTCGGTGTGTGTCGGCACCACTTGCACATATCCGTCGGTGCCGTCGGCGGTGAAGGCGGCCCGCAGGTTCGGGTGCCGCACCGTCAGCATCTGCACCGCACGCCGCAACCGTGCCTGATCGAGCCGGCCGGCGACGTCGAGGACGAGCTGCACGACATACGCGTCGGGGTCGTCCCCGGCGAGCAGCGCGTGGAACAGCAGTCCGGTCTGCAGTGGTGCGGTCGGCCACACCGTCTCGAGCGGACCGTACTGGTCCTCGAGGTGGTCGAGGGTCGGCTGGTCGAGCCGTACCAGCGGCAGATCCGACGGGGTCAGGCCCCCGGCGTGCGGGCTGCGGGCGTGCCGCGCCAGCGCCGTCGCGGCGGCGGTGAACCGGGCGGCGAGGGCGGTGACATCGGTGTCGTCGAGGAGCCCGGCCGGGAACGACCAGAACGTGCGCAGCACCGGGCCGTCGGGTCCGTCGACGGTCACCGCATTGAGATCGATCACCGCGGCGGCGGACATGTCGGGGCTCTGCGTGCCGCCGCGACCGAACGCGCCGATGGGCAGCCACGGCGCATCGGTGGCGGTGTCGGTGCCGACGGTGGGGCGCCCGAGGTAGTTGAAACTGAGTTGCGGGGTGGCCAGTGCCGCCAGTTCGGTGGCGGTGTCGTCGACGAGATACCGCAGCAGACCGAACCCGACCCCGTGATCCGGTACCGCGGTGAGGTGTTCCTTGACTGCCTTGATGGCACGTCCCGCCGCGGGTCCCCCGGTGAGCGCGTCGTCGAGGTCGAGTCCGGTCAGGTCGAGGCGCAGCGGATGGATGGTGGTGAACCAGCCGACGGTGCCGGACAGGTCGGCGCCGTCGGCGGCGGTCGTTTCCCGGCCGTGTCCTTCGATGTTGAGGAGCACCTCGCGCTGGTGTTGTCCGCGGTCGCGGCGCCACGCGGTGACAGCGAGCGCGAATGCGGTGAGCAGGCCGTGTTCGACCGAACCGTGGAACCGGTCGGGCACCGTCGTGAGCAGCGTCTCGGTCACCGAAGTGGGCAGCACCGACTCCACCGTGGCGACGGTGTCGTTGACGTCGACGGCCGGATCGAACGGCCGGTCCCCCACCGGGGGTTCGGCGACATCGACAGTGCGGAACCAGAATTCGAGTTCGGCGCGTCGAGCCGGATCGTGCGCGGACTCGGTCAGGGCGTGCGCCCAGCGGCGCACCGACGTGCCCGCCACCGGGGGTAGCGGCGCCGCCGGGGTGTCCGGGTCGAGACCGGCCGCCCACGCGGCCGCGAGATCGGGCACCAGGATGCGCCACGACACCCCGTCCACCGCGAGATGGTGGAGCACCAGCAGCAGCCGGCCGGCGCCGGCCGCCGCGTCGAACCACACCGCCTGCATCAGCACCCCGCCGGACGGGTCGAGCCGGTCCGCAGCGGCATCGAGTTCGTGCGAGACGAGGGTGAAGAATTCGTCGGTGTCGGCGGCGCTGGTGACCGGCACCCGATGGATCACGGTGTCGGCGCGCACCGCGCCGGGCGGGTCGACGTGCAGCGTGACCCCGCGTGGCGCGGCGGCATTCGGGTACAGGCGGCCGCGGAGCATGTCGTGCCGGTCGAGCAACACCTGGATCAGTGCGGTGAGCACGGCGCGGGTCAGCTCGGTCGGCAGCCGCAGCAGCACCGTCTGAGTGTATCGGTCGTAGCTGCCGCCGCGGTCGAGCATCCACGCCGCGATCGGGGGCAGCGGGACCTCACCGATCCCCCCGCCGGGCAGCTCCGTCAATACGTTCGCGGTGGCGGTGGCGGTGGCGACCGTGGCGAGCGCCGCGGGAGTCTTGTGCTCGAACACGTCCCGCGGAGACAGTTCGAGTCCGGCGGCTTTGGCGCGCGACACCAACTGGATCGACATGATCGAGTCGCCGCCGAGCGAGAAGAACGAGTCGTCGACGCCGACGGTGTCGAGACCGAGAACCTGCGCGAACAATGCGACCAACTGCGCCTCACGGTCCCCGGCAGGAGCGCGCGTCACCGCGGAACGCGCCGCGAAATCGGGGGCGGGTAGGGCGCGGCGGTCCAGTTTTCCGGTGGCTCCCACCGGGAGGGTGTCGAGCACCACCAGGGTGGCGGGCACCATGTACGCGGCGAGGTCGGAGGCGACCTGCGCCAGCACGGTGTCGACGTCGAGGTCCGCCCCGGTTTCCGGCACGAGGTACCCCACGAGACGATCGGTGGCGGTGCGCTCGTCGTGGTGCACGATCACGACAACGCGGGCCACACCGGCCGTGCGCACCAGGGCCGCTTCGATCTCGCCGAGTTCGATGCGGAAACCACGTATCTGGACCTGGAAGTCGCTGCGGCCGACGTATTCGACGGCACCGCTGCGGGTGCGCCGCGCGAGGTCGCCGGTGCGGTAGAGCCGCGCACCGCGGGGACCGTTCGGGTCGGCGACGAAGCGGGTGGCGGTCAGGTCGGGGCGATGCAGGTAGCCGCGGGTCAGTTGCCCCCCGCAGACATACAGTTCGCCGATGGTGCCGGTGGGGGCGGGATGCAGCCGGGTGTCGAGGATGTGCAGGTGCAGCGACGGTAGCGGTGCGCCGATGAGACTGGCGGTCGTGTCCGCGGCGAGTGCCCGGTCCAGGGGCAGTGCGGTCACGTGCACGGTGGTTTCGGTGATGCCGTACATGTTCACCAAGGTGGGAGTGGTGTCGTCGTGCCGGCGGTACCAGCGGTCGAGCTGAGCCAGATCGAGGGCTTCGCCACCGAAGATGATCCACCGCAACGGCAGCGGTGGTCCCCCGGCGACCCGGTCGGCCTCGACGAGTTGCTGGAATGCCGTCGGGGTCTGGTTCAGGACGGTGACCTGCTCACGGCGCAGCAACGCGAGGAACTCGTCGGGGGTGCGGGCGGTGTGGTAGTCGACGACGACGAGACGTCCCCCGTGCGCGAGGGCACCCCACAGTTCCCACACCGAGAAATCGAAGGCGTAGGAGTGGAACAGGGTCCATACGTCGTGCTGGTCGAACCCGAACTGGTGGTGGGTGTCGGTCATCAGGGTCACGACGGTGCGGTGCGGCACCACCACCCCTTTGGGGCGGCCGGTGGAACCGGAGGTGTAGATCACGTATGCGGTCTGATCGGGGTGCACGGGGCGTCGCTCGCCGCCGGTCAGGGGCGCCGTGGGCAGCGCCGCGAGCCGGTCGAGCACGGCCTGCTCGTCGAGCAGCACCGTCTCGGGCGCAGTGTCGGGCATGAACACGGCGTGCTCGGCGGTGGTGAGCACGCACACCGGGTGCGCGTCGGCGAACATGAAGGCGAGCCGCTCCGGCGGGTACGCGACGTCGATCGGCAGGTATCCGGCACCGGCGTCGAGGATGGCGAGCAGCGCGACGACGAGGTCGCGGGTGCGGGGCAGGGCCACGGCGACGAGGGTGTCGGGGCCCGCTCCGTGATCGAGCAGGAGCCGCGCGAGGCGGTGGACGCGGTCGCCGAGTTGCCGGTAGGTCAGCTGCCCGTCGTCGGCGGTCACCGCGACTGCGTCGGGGTCGAGTGCGGCGCCGCGTCGGAACAGATCGAGCAGGGTGTCGGTGCTCGTGGGTGATGTCGGTGCCGCGTCCGTCCGCGCGCTGACGGTCCGTTCGTCGTCGGTGAGCACATCGAGGTCCCCGACCGGTCGCTGCGGATCGTCGGTCACCGCGGTGAGCACCTGGACGAACCGGTCGGCGATCGTCGCGGCGGTCTCCGCGTCGAACAGGTCGGTGGCATAGGTGAACGCGCCGTGCAGACCACCACCCGGGGTCTCCTGCACGGTGAGTTGCAGATCGAACTTCGCGACGTTCATGTCGGCGTCGAGGGCTTCGACGGTCAGGTCCGGTAGTTCCAGGTGGGTGCGTTCGGTGTTGCCGAATTCGAGGACCACCTGGAACAGCGGGGAATGGTCGGTGGCGCGGGTCGGGTCGAGCGCGTCGACGAGCTTCTCGAAAGGCAGTTCGGTGTGCCCGAACGCCGCGAGATCGACCTCCCGAATGCGGTGCAGGTGATCGCTGAACGACAGTGCCCCGGTGATGGGGGTGCGTAACACCACGGTGTTGACGAACATGCCGACCAAGTCGTCGAGGGCGCGGTGCCCACGGCCGGCGACGGGGCTGCCGATCGCGATGTCGTCGGTGCCCGACAAGCGCGCGAGCAGCACCGCGAGGGCGGCGTGCACTGTCATGAACACCGTCGCGTTGTGCGCGGCGGCGAGGTCGACCAGCGCGGCGTGGATGCCCGGGGCGACGTCGAAGCGGTGCACGGCGCCGCGGAACGACTGCTGCGGTGGCCGCGGCCGATCGGTGGGCAGCGGCAGCACCTCCGGCAGGTCGGCGAGGGTGTCGCGCCAGAAGCCGAGTTGGGTTGCGGCGATCGACTCCGGCGTGGTGGGGTCGCCGAGCAGATCTTGGTGCCACAGGGCGTAGTCGACGTACTGCACGGCCAGCGGCGGCAGATCCGGGGCGGCGCCGCGGGCGCGGGCCGCATACGCGGTCATCAGGTCACGGGCGAGCGGCGCCATCGACGCACCGTCGGCAGCGATGTGATGCACCACCACGACCAGGACGTGCTCGGTGTCGGACAGCGCGAGCAGCGCCGCGCGCACCGGCACTGCGGTGGCGACGTCGAACCCGGCACCGATCAGTGCGGTGATCCGGGCGGGTAGGTCGGTGTCGGTGAGGGGTTCGGGGTGCAGTGCGATCAGGACCTTGTCGGTGGAGGAGATCAGCTGCCGGGGTCCGTGCTCGTCGCCGGGATACCAGGTGCGCAGTGTCTCGTGCCGATCCAGGAGGTCGGCCACGGCGCTGTTCAACGCGGCCGGGTCGAGTCTGCCGGTGAGGCGGATCGCGAGGGGGATGTTGTAGGCGGCGGAGGTGGTGTCGAACTGATTGACGAACCACATGCGTTGTTGGGCGGGGGCGAGCGGGAGCCGTTCGGGGCGCGCCACCGGCAGCAGCGGGGTGTGGCTGTGCCCGCCGTGATCGTCGAGGACACGGGCGGCGAGGGTCCGCACGGTGGGGGCCTCGAACACCGCCCGTACCCCGGCGTCGGTGCCGAGGGTGGTGTTCAGGCGCGCGACGACGCGGGTGGCGATCAGGGAGTTTCCGCCGATGTCGAAGAAGTTGTCGTCCACCGAGACCCGTTCGTGTCCGAGGACGTCGGCGATGATGTCGGCGACGAGGCGTTCGAGGTCGGTGGCCGGTGGCCGGTAGTCACCGGCGGTGCCGGTCAGGTCCGGTACCGGCAGTGCCCGGTGGTCGAGTTTCCCGACGGGGGTCAGCGGGATCTCGTCGAGCACCACCACGGTGGCGGGCACCATGTGGGCGGGCAGGCGCGCGGCGACATGCGCGCGGACCGCGGCGGGGTCGATGTCGGTGCCGGTCTCGGGGAGCACGTAGGCGATCAGCACGGTGTCGCCGGAGGGGGCGGTGTGTCCGGCGGTGTGTGCGAACACCACATGGTCGTGGCCGGTGAGGGCGGTATCGATTTCGCCGAGTTCGATGCGGAAGCCGCGGACCTTGACCTGGAAGTCGGAGCGGCCGAGGTATTCGACGGTGTGGTCGGCGCGCCAGCGCACGACATCACCGGTGCGGTACATCCGTTCCCCGCGCGGCCCGTAGGGGTTGGCGACGAACCGGGCCGCGGTCAGGTCCGGGCGCCGGTGGTAGCCGCGGGCGACGCCGGGCCCACCGATGTACAGTTCCCCGGCGACCCCCACGGGCACGGGCCGCAACCGGTCGTCGAGGACGACCTGGTGGAAGCCGAGCGCGGGGCCGCCGACGGTGACGACCTCGTCGGGGTGCAGGGCCGGGCTGACGCTGGTTTCGATGGTGGCCTCGGACGGACCGTATCCGTTGAACATCTGCCGGCCGGGTGCCCAGCGGGCGACGAGTTCCGGCGGGCATGCCTCACCGGCGACGACGAGGACGCGCAGGGTGTCGAGGCCGTGCGGGTCGATCGAGGCCAGGGCGGTGGGGGTGATGAACGCGTGGGTGACCTGTTCGGTGCGCAGCAGTCGGGCGAGTTCGTCGCCGCCGTACACGTCGGGCGGCACGATCACCAGGGTCGCGCCGGCGCAGAACGCCTTGGTGTATTCGAAGATCGACGCGTCGAAGCTCGGGGACGCCAGGTGTGAGACGCGGGCGTGGTGGGTGATGGTGAAATGATCGCGGACTTCGGCGTTGAGGTTGGTCATGCCTCGGTGGGTGACGACGACGCCTTTGGGTCGGCCGGTGGAGCCGGAGGTGTAGATCAGGTAGGCGGGATGGTCGAACAGTAGTGCCATGGTGCGGTCGGTGTCGGTGATCGCGGTGGTGGATGCTGCCGCGATGCGTTCGCGCTGGTCGGGGTCGTCGAGGACGAGCCACGGCACGGTGCCGGGGAGCCGGTCGCGGTGCTCGGTGGTGGTCAGCCCGAGCGCGGCGGCGCAGTCGGTGAGCATGTAGGTGATGCGTTCGGGTGGGTAGGTGGGGTCGACGGGGACGAACGCCGCGCCGGTCTTGGTGACCGCCCACACCGCCGCAACCGAGTCGATGGATCGTGAAATACCCAGGGCCACTACTGTTTCCGGACCGATCCCCGAGTCGATGAGCAGGTGCGCGACACGGGTGGACCAGTCGTCGAGTTCCCGGTAGGTCACCTCACGGCCGCGGAACGACAACGCCACCGAGTCGGGGACGATCGCGGCGATGTCGGTGAGCATCTCCGGCCACCGCTGCGGCGACACCGGGGGCCGGCCGCGGGCCGGGGCGAGCGCGGCCAGTTCTGCGCCGGTGACGATGCCGATGTCACCGACCAGGAGTTGCCCACCCCCGGAAGCCCCGGCGGGGTCGGCGGTGACCGCGTCCACGATGCGCACGAACCGGTCCGCGAACGACACCACCGTGTCGGTGTCGAACAGGTCGGTGGCGTAGGTGAAGTACGCCGAAATCCCGGCCGGGCCGTCGTCGCCGACCCGTTCGGCGACCGACAACTGCAGATCGAACAACGACAGCGGTGCCGCGAGATCGAGTACCCCGACGGTCAGATCCGGCAACACCACGTCGGGGCGTTCGGTGTCCTGGAATTCGAGCATCACCTGGAACAAGGGGGAATACGCCGTCGACCGGGGCGGATCGAGGACCTCCACGAGACGTTCGAACGGAATGTCCGCGTGATCGAATGCCGCGAGGTCGTCGTCACGGACCCGCTGCAGCAACACCGCGAACGGTTCGGTGTCGTCGACCCGGGTGCGCAACACGACGGTGTTGACGAACATGCCGATCAGATCGTCGAGGTCCCGGTGCCCCCGACCCGCGATCGGGGTGCCGATCGTGATGTCGGACGTCGACGACAACCGGGCGAGCAGCACTGCCAGCGCCGCGTGCACCACCATGAACACCGACGTGTCGTGCCGGCGCGCCAACGCCACCACGCTGCGGTGGGTGGCAGCGTCGAGGGTGAACGGCACCCGGGCGCCGCGCCGGCTCTGCTGTACCGGACGGGCCCGGTCGAGGGGTAGTTCGAGTAGTTCGGGGACACCGCGGAGATCGTCGCGCCAGAACCGCAGTTGGCGGGCGGTCAGTGAGCCCGGATCGGTCTCGTCGCCGAGTGCGGTGCGCTGCCACATGGTGTAGTCGGCGTACTGGATCGGTAGCGGCACCCACCCGGGGCTGCGCCCCGCGGCACGCGCAGTGTAGGCCGTGATGACGTCGCGGGCCAGCGGACCGAAGGAGAACCCGTCGCCGGCGATGTGATGCAACACCATCACGAGCACATGCTCGGTGGCGGAGAGCGCGAGCACCCGGATGCGGACGGGAATTTCGGCGGCGACATCGAATCCGGTGGTGGCGATCTTCTCGAGGTGCGTGTCGAGGTCGGCGGCGTCGATCACGGTGACGGGGAGGTCGGGCAGCGCCGCCGCGGAGGCCGGGACGATCACCTGGATCGGCCCGGTGTCGGCGAACGGGTAGCGGGTGCGCAACGATTCGTGGCGGGTGACGACGTCGGTGACCGCGGCGCGCAGGGCATCCAGATCCAGGTGCCCGGTCAGGCGCAGCGCCACGGCCATGTTGTAGGCCGGGGAGGTGGTGTCGAACTGGTTGACGAACCACATCCGCTGCTGCGCCGGGGACAGCGGCAGCGGATCGGGGCGCGGCCCGGCGGTGAGGGCCGGGCGCGCCCCGGTGGGGGCGTCGACGGAGGTGCGATGCACCTGGTCGAGCACCGCGGCCACGGTCGGGTTGTCGAACAGGTCACGGATCCCGAGGTCGGCACCGAGAGCGGCCGACAGGCGTGCGGCGAGCCGCATCGCGAGCAACGAGCCGCCGCCGAGGTCGAGGAAGCTGTCGTGCACTCCCACCCGGGGTACCTCGAGGAGGTCGGCGAAGGTGTCGGCGACGAGGTGTTCGACGGGGGTGCGGGGCGCACGGTACGCGTTGTCGGGGGCGGACATGTCGGGAACCGGGAGGGCGTCGCGGTCGAGTTTGCCGTTGACGCCGACCGGGAACCGGTCGAGCACCAGCACGGTACTGGGCACCATGTAGTCGGGGAGGCGCTGCGCGAGCGCGGCGGTGACCGCGACGGTGTCGACGCTGTGATCGGGGTGCGGCACCACATATCCGGTGAGCACGTCGTCGGCGAGGTGGTGGACGAGCACCGCGGCCTGCGCGATGTCGGGGTGGCTGCGCAGGGCGTGTTCGATCTCGCCGAGTTCGATGCGCAACCCCCGGATCTTGACCTGGAAGTCGGTGCGCCCCAGATACACCAAGGCGCCGTCGCGGCGGCGGGCGGCGAGATCGCCGGTGCGGTACATCCGCTCCCCCGGGTGCCCGTGCGGGTCGGCGACGAACCGGTCTGCGGTGAGCCCGCCGCGGTCGAGGTAGCCGCGGGCGAGCTGCACCCCGGCCAGATACAGTTCGCCGACCGCCCCGGCCGGCACCGGGTGCAGGCGGGTGTCGAGCACGTAGGCGCGGGTGTTCCACACCGGGCCGCCGAGGGGCACGGTGGCGGTGTCGTCGTCGCCGGTGGTCCAGGCGGTGACGTCGACGGCGGCTTCGGTGGGCCCGTACAGGTTGTGCAACTCGACCTGTGGGAAGACACGGCGGGTCGCGGCGGCGGTTTCCGGGGGCAGGGCTTCGCCGGACGCGAACAGGTGCCGCAGCGAGGTGCCGGTTCCCGGCCGGGTCGCGGCGGCGGCGGTGAACACGGCGAGCATCGAGGGCACGAAATGCGCAACGGTGATGTGCTGGGTGTCGATGAGCTCGAGCAGATGGTCGGGGTCGCGGTGACCGCCGGGTGCGGCGAGCACGAGCCGCGCCCCGGTGTGCAGGGGCCAGAAGAACTCCCACACCGACACGTCGAACGTCGCGGGGGTTTTCTGCAGCACGGCGTCGGTTCCGGCGAGCGGATAGGTGTGCTGCATCCAGCGCAGCCGGTTGACGATGGCGCGGTGACTGACCGCGACGCCTTTGGGGCGGCCGGTGGAACCGGAGGTGTAGATGATGTAGGCGAGGTCGTCGCCGTGGGAGTCGCGGCGCTCGGCGCCGGTCAGGGGCGCGGCAGATTCGCCGTCGGTGTCGAGGGTGTCGAGGTGCAGGACCTCGACATCGGAGCCGGTGAGGCAGGCGGCGTCGGCGGTGACGGTCACCACGAGCACGGGGCGGGCGCTACCGAGCACGTAGGCGGTGCGTTCGGCGGGATGCTCGGGGTCGAGCGGCAGATAGGCGGCGCCGGTCTTGACGATGGCGTACATACCGACGAGCAGGTCGAGTGAGCGGGACACGGCCAGGCCGACGACCCGGCCGGGTCCGGCCCCGCGGCGCAGCAGGACCCGGGCGAGCCGGGTGGTGGCGGCGTCGAAGGCGGCGTAGCCGAGGGTGCGTTCCCGGGCGACGACGGCGGGGGCGTCCGGGGTGGCGGCGACCTGCGCGAGGAACGGGTCGATCAGAGTGTCGCCGGCGGGCAGCACCGCGGTGGTGTTGTTCCATTCGTCGAGCACCCGGATGCGTTCCCCGTCGGTGAGCAACTCGAGGTCGCCGACGGCGCGGCCCGGGGCGGTCACCGCGGCGGTGAGCAGCCGCACCAGGCGATCGGTGAATCCGGCGGCGGTGTCGGCATCGAACAGGTCGGTGGCGTACGACAGGACGCCGCGCAGCGAGTCGACGCCCCCCGCGGGGCCTGCGACCTCTTCGACGGTCAGGTGCAGATCGAATTTGGTGGTGGCGGTGTCGATTTCGTCGATGTCGACGGCCAGTTCGGGGAGTTCCAGGTGCGCGGTGTCGTTGTTCTGGAAGGCGAGCATCACCTGGAACAGGGGCGAATGCGACGCCGCCCGGGGCACGGCGAGCAGGTCGACGAGGACATCGAACGGCAGATCGGCGTGCGCGAACGCTTCGAGGTCGCCGTCGCGGACCGTCTGCAGGTAGGTGCCGAACGGCATCGCCGACGGCACCGCGGTGCGCAGCGCGACGGTGTTGACGAACATACCCACCAGGTCATCGAGCGCGGGTTCCCCGCGACCCGAAACCGGGGTGCCGATGGTGACGTCGTCGCTGCCGGACAGCCGCGCGACGAGCAGGCTCAGCGCCGCGTGCACCACCATGAACTCGGTGGCGCCGTGCGCGTGCGCCACCGCGGTGATCGTGCGGTACAGATCGGCGTCGATGCCGAATTCGACGGTGGCGCCGCGGAACGACTGGGTCGGGGGCCGGGGCCGATCGGTGGGTACCGCCGCGATCTCCGGGGCGCCGGCGAGCCGGGTGCGCCAGAAGTCGAGTTGCGCCGCGGCCCGGGATGCGGCGTCGTCGACGGCGCCGAGGACGTCGTCGAACCACAGCGTGTAGTCGGCGTACTGCACGGGCAGCGGATCCCACTGCGGGGACCGCCCGTCTCGGCGGGCGAGATACGCGGTCATCAGGTCGTGGGCCAGCGGGACCAGGGAACCGCCGTCCGCGGCGATGTGGTGTACGACCACGGCGACGACGTGGTGCTCGTCGTGCACGCGCAGCAGCCGCATCCGCACCGGCGGGTCGACGGTGACGTCGAATCCGGCGGTGACCACCTCGGCGACGGTCCGCTCGAGGTCTCCCCGAGTGACGGGGACCGGATCGAGGTCGACATCTGCCGCAGGCAGGATCTGCTGGATGGGGCCGTCCGCGGTCGCGGGGAACACGGTGCGCAGCGCCTCGTGCCGCTCGAGCAGATCCTGCACTGCGGCGGTGAGCGCCGCGACGTCCAGCCTGCCGGTCACGGTGATGGCGACGGGAATGTTGTAGACCGCGGAGTCGGTGTCGAGCTGATTGACGAACCACAGTCGCCGCTGCGCGGCGGCCACCGGGACCCGACCGGGCCGGGGCCGCACCGTGAGCGGCACCCGCGTGAAATGCTGTGCGGCGGCGCTCGTGTCGAGGTGCGCGGCGAGGGCCCGCACGGTGGGGGCCTCGAACAGGGTCCGCACCCCCACGTCGGCGCCGAAAGCGTCGTTGACCCGGGCCACCACCCGGGTCGCGACCAAGGAGTTGCCGCCGAGGTCGAAGAAGCTGTCGTCCAACCCGACCCGGTCGACACCGAGTTGCTCGGTGAGGATCTGCGCCACCGTGGTTTCGGTGGGTGAGACCGGTTCGGTGCCGTCCGAAGCGCTGCCGAACACCGGTTCGGGCAGGGCACGCCGGTCGAGTTTGCCGACCGGGGTCAGCGGAATGCGGTCGAGCACCACGAGCGCCGCGGGCACCATGTGTGCGGGCAGCCGCCGCCGCACATGCTCGAGCACGGCGTCGGTGTCGATGACCTGACCGGTCTCGGGTAGGGCATACGCGACCAGGAGGGGCTCCCCGGAGGCGGTGGTGCGACCGAGGGTCACGGCGAACGCGACGGTGTCGTGGTCGGTCAGTGCGGCATCGATCTCGCCGAGCTCGATGCGGAATCCGCGGATCTTGACCTGGAAATCGGAGCGGCCGAGATATTCGATGGTGTCGCCGTGGTGCCAGCGCACCACATCGCCGGTGCGGTAGGTGCGCGCGCCGGGGGGCCCGTAGGGGTCGGCGACGAAACGGGTCGCGGTCAGGCCGGGACGGTCGAAGTAGCCGCGGGTGACGCCGGGACCGCCGACGTACAACTCGCCCGCCACCCCGCGCGGTACCGGATGCAGCCGGGTGTCGAGGACCACCTCGGTGACCCCGCACACCGGCGCTCCGAGGGTGACGGTCTCCCCCGGGACGAGCGGTTCGGTGATGTTGACGACAATGGTGGTTTCGGTGGGTCCGTAGGCGTTGAACATCCGCCGTCCGGGTGCCCACCGCGCGGCGAGTTCCGGTGGGCAGGCCTCCCCCGCGACGGTGATCGATCCGGCGTGCAGGCGGGCCGGGTCGAGGGACGCCAACGCTGCGGGGGTCGAGAACATGTGGGTGACGCGTTCGCGGTTGAGCAGGTCGGTCAGTTCGTCGCCGCCGTACACGGTGGCGGGGACGACCACGAGGGTCGCACCGACCCCGAACGCGGTCATGTACTCGAAGATCGACGCGTCGAAGCTCGGCGACGAGAAGTGCGAGACCCGCGCGGTGGGGGGCGGCGCGAGCCGAGTGTGCATGGTCGCCGACAGGTTCGCCAGACCGCGGTGCGGCACGAGGACGCCTTTGGGTCGGCCGGTGGAGCCGGAGGTGTAGATCATGTAGGCGGCGTGGTCGAAGCGCAGGTCACAGGGCCGGTCGGCGTCGGTGATGGGAGCGTCGGAGGTGTTCTCGATGCGGGCGCGCAGCGCGGGGTCGTCGAGTTCGAGCCAGGGCACCAGAGCAGGTAATCGACTCCGGTGTGTTCCGGTGGTCAGACCGAGCACGGCACCGGAATCGGTGAGCATGTAGTCGATGCGGTCGAGTGGGTATGCTGGGTCGATCGGCACGAAGGCCGCGCCGGCCTTGGCGACCGCCCACAATGCGGCGACCGATTCGATCGACCGTGCGATTCCCAGCGCGATGATGCGTTCCGGTCCGGCACCCGCGTCGAGGAGGATGCGAGCGAGGCGATTGGACCACAGATCGAGTTCGCCGTAGGTGACCGATCGGTCGCCGCACACGAGGGCGGGGGTGTCGGGGACGATCGCGGCGACCGCGGACAGCAGTTCGGGCCACAGCTGCGGGGACATCGCCGGGCGTCCGCGCGCCGGGAGCAGCCCGTCCGGTTCGCCCTCGGCGACCAAGGGCAGGTCTCCGACGGGGCAGTCCGGGTCGGTGCCGGCACCGATCAGGACACGGCCGACCCGGGTGACGAAGTCGTCGGCGGTGTCGGCGTCGATGGCGGCGCGGCGGAAGACGGCGCGCACCGCTGTGCTGTCGGCGGTGATCGTGATGTGCAGAGTCAAGGCGGCGGACGTGTCCGGCGCGGCGGGGATCCGTGCGGCGGGGGTTTGCGCGGCCGGCGCGGTGACCGACAGGACCACCGGGGGGATCGGGACGGTGCCGGTGGCGGCGAGGTCGTCGGCGTCGATCTCGGCGTGGGCCGCGGCCGCGGTGTCGAGCGCTGCGAGGCGGGTGCACAGCGCGGTGAACGATTCCGCGCTGTCGACGGGCGCGCACAGCGGCAACACCACCGCGGGCCCGGGTCGTCCGACGACGGTGTCCTCCTGGGCGGTCAGGCGGGACTCGACGAGTGCGACGGCGGCGTGCAGCACCGGATACCAGGGGTCGGTGTGGTGGTCGGCGGACAACGCGGCCAGTGCTGCGGCCGTGACGGGGAGGGTCGTGTCGACGGTGCCGAACGTGTCGTCGCCGGTGCCGGGGGCGGCCGGGAACGAAACGGCAGGGGTGGTGCGCGGCAGCTGGAGTTGTTCCGGGGCGCCGGTGAGGGTGCGGTGCCAGAACTCCGCGGTCGCCACGGCGTGCCGGCGCCGCCGGCCACTGTCGGCGCCGGCCGGGTCGATCCGGTCGAGCGGGGTGTCTGCGTCGGCGCGCAGGAATTCGTCGAGCAACGCCACGAACGCGGTGTGATGGTCGACGAGTTCGTCGCGGTCGTAGCGATTCGGGTTACCGCGGAAGTCGATGAAGGTCTTCGCGGGGGTTCCGCTCTGATAGATGTTGACCAGCAGGTCCTCGACGGGACCGGAGGTCATGATATGGAATTCTCCGCGGATGTCCCCGAGGGTGATCTCCTGGTGGAAGAGCATGACGTTGACCATCGGCCCGGCGTAGCGGGCCGGATCCCCCGCGGCACCGTTGGCGCGGCGGATGTCCTCGAGGCTGAATCGCTGGTGCCGGAGCGCACCGGTGAGCTCCAGCTGGACGCGTTGCACCAGATCCTGGCGGGTGTCGTCGGCGGCGAACCCGATGTGCAAGGGGGCGGTGTTGACCAGCATCCCTCCGCTGCGCCGTACGACGGCCGTGGTGCGCGCCGAGACGGGCAGGTTGATCACCACGTCGTCGCGGCCGGTCATCCGCGCCAGATAGGTCGAGAACGCCGCGATGACCGTGGCGGTGGACGACGAGCCGGCGGTCTCGTCGCTCATGGTCAGGGCGTGCACGAGGTCGTCCGGTAGTGCGGTGCCGGTGAGCAGGCTCTGCGCGGCCGTCGGCGCGGCGCGCTGCGCGAGGGTCGATCCGTCTTCGAGTCCGGCGACCCGTCCGAGCCAGTAGTCGCGGTCGGAGAGGTAGCGAGCGGAGGCGTGATAGTCCCGATCCCAGTCGTAGAGGGTGCGCAGGTCTGCGGCGCGCGCGGGTTCCGGGTCGCGCTCCTCGCGCGCCGCGGTGTACAGCGCGGCGATGCGGTTGATCATGGTCATCGCGGCGTAACCGTCGAGTGCGACGTGGTGGATGCGGCTGTACCAGAAGTACCGGTCGTCCGCCACCTGCACGATCGCCATCTTCACCAGCACGTCGGTGGTCACGTCGACCGGTCGAGCGTAGTCGGCGTCCATCCACTTCTGAGCGGTGCGCAGCGGCTCGGCGGCGTCCCGGAAATCGAGTCGGGTGATGGGTTCGGATCCGATGGATTCGTCGACGAACTGATACGGCTCGCCGTCGATCTCGACGATCCGCAGATAGGCCGATCCGAATTCGCGGCTGGCGGTCAACGACACCTGGCACAGCAGATCGATGTCGAGGTCGCCGCGTAGATCGATGTATTGCGCGATGCAGATCGGCACGTGCGGTGCGAGTTGCTGCGCGAACCAGATCGACCGCTGCGCGGACGACAGCGGGAAGGCGCCTTCGGGCAGCGCCGACTGATGAGATCGCAACGACATTACCCCTCCGAGAAGCGATGTGGCCGTGACCGGCGCGCCCCGACTTCGCGTCCTGATCCCGATCGGTACCCGATCGGAGCCCCTATTTCGGTCGTGCGTGTTCCGTGTGACCGGACGTACTGTTCAAGCTAGACCACATTCGTTCCGGGGCGTTGCGGTTTCGCGCCGACACTGCACCGGCGGCAGCGAATGCGGTACCGCTCGGTAATGCGTGCCTGACGGAATGAGGCGTTCCGCGGATACACGCCGGGCACAAGAACCTCATCATCCACAATTCGAGTCATTCGCAATTCGAGCACCCTTCGGCCCACCGACCGGAAATGTCGCATTCGTGACGACACATGCCGAAATCACACGGAAATCGTTCCGGGTGCCTATTGTCGAAACTCGACTCACACCTGCATCACCCACCTGCGCTCGTTCGCCTGACGCATCGACTCGCACCCTGAAGGAGCCCGAAGATGTCGCGTCGCCGGTTTTCCCGTTCGCTCGGCGTCCTGTTCGCTGCGGCGATCGCCCTCACCCTCCCCGCCCACGCCACCGCCGAGCCGGCGGCCGGCGGTGTGCCCGTGGACCAGTTGCGCACGGACCTCGCCGGCGCACCCGACCTGGTCGCCGCCCTCGATCGGCTCGTGGACGCCTCCCGCACCCCCACGATTCTCGAACCGCCACCACGCAACATCCCGCAGCCGTTCATGGCGCCTGCACCGTCGGTCGGCCCAGGTTGCGGCGGCGACCTCACCCCGTTCGCCATGACCTCCGGATGGGCGCACCCCGGCCCGCATGTCGATCCGGATATCGGGTTCGGGGAGATGAAGGTGCACGTGCAGCCGACCATCCCCGTCCAACCCGCCGCCGCCGACCTGAAGTTCGTGTGGATGAACATGGAGAACTTCCGGGCCGGTGTCGCCACCCTCGACGACCGAATCGGCGGAGTACCGCAACTGTCCACGACCATCGCACCGGGACCCGGTCCCGTCATGGCGGCGCTGTTCGGATCGGTGCAGTACGTCAACGGCGCATTCTGCCAGGTCGTGTACACCATGGGCGGGTTCTTCGTCTGACCGGACCGGGCGGGTGGCCGCACACCACGCTCAGCGCAGTCGTTCGGCCGCCCGCGCCAACTCCACCAAGTCGGCGCACAACCGGCGCAGCTCCACCTGATCGGCACCTTCGTCGACGGCCGTCGCCACGTCTTCGGCGGCGCACCGGACCTCGAACGCCCGATCGGTCAGGGCCTCGGCCTCCACCGACGACAACACCACCGCATCGGCCGCCAACCCCGCGCTCGCCGCGGTGGCGCGCTGTTCGTAGGCGCGTTGACGGCACGACCGGCGGCAGTAGCGGCGTCGACGCCCCGTCCCGATCTCCGACACCGGTCGCCCACACCACAGACAACTCGCCGGTCTGCGTTCCCGTCCGGTCATGAGGTGACACGTTACCGAGCGCAGAAACCGTGCCGGTAAACTGGCAGATCGGCCGTGTCCCGGTTCGGGAACGGATTCGGCCCCGCCGACGTTGACAGGGTGTGGACGTGGGTACTGCCCGGCACACGCCGCGTCGGTGCCGGAACCCACCGGGCGGAGCATTACGAGAGAGGACACCACCATGGCAGATCGTGTACTGCGAGGCAGCCGACTCGGGGCGGTAAGCTACGAAACCGACCGCGACCACGATCTCGCGCCGCGTCGGATGGCACGCTACCGCTGCGACAACGGCGAAGAGTTCGATGTGCCGTTCGCCGACGAAGCCGAGATTCCCGGTACCTGGATGTGCAAGAACGGACTCGAAGGCACCCTCGTCGAGGGAGCCGCACCCGAGCCGAAGAAGACCAAGCCGCCACGCACCCACTGGGACATGCTGCTCGAGCGTCGCTCGGTGGAGGACCTCGAGGACCTGCTCAAGGAACGCCTCGACCTGATCAAGAGCAAGCGCCGCGGCTGAACAACCCACCGGCATGCATGCCCCGGGTGTGCGCACCGGCGATGCCGTTGCGGGAAGTGATTCTCGCAACGGCATTTCCTTCCCCCGAGATCGGGGACCGGTCGGGTCGCGGACACGCCACAAAAAGATCAAATGGCGGGCCCCCGTGCGGATCGGCGTGCAATTATGGGCGAACCCGCCGACGAGAACTCGGCGGCACCACCTTCACATCACGCACCGATCGTCCGGTCGGGCAGCACCCGGGAGGTGAATGCACGTGAACGACAACAACACCGTCACCGACGGGGACACCAACACCGCCACCGACCCTGAGGCCGCGCTCGAGGCGCTGCGCGTCGAACTCGATCGCGTCGACCGTGCACTGCTCGACGATGTCCGCGACCGGATCGCACTGTGCACCCGCGTCGCCGAACTCAAACAACGACACGACATCGCGGTGCTGCAACCGGGCCGTATGCATCTCGTGCAGCGCCGTGCCCGCGACTACGCCGACCGCCACGGACTGTCCGCCGAGTTCGTGCGTGCCCTCTACGACCTGCTGATCGGTGAGGCGTGCCGGGTCGAGGATCTCATCGTCGACGGGGGCGCGCGCACCGGGCCGGACGCCACCGCGGTCACCGAGCATCGGAGCTGACCGCATCATGGCAGCGGCCGCGTTCCCCTCCCAACCCAGGTCCTCGCACGCGGGGTCCTCGTCACATCTCGGTTCGTCCACCCCTCGGGTCCGCACCCTGCTCGTGGACAACTACGACTCGTTCACCTACAACCTCTACAGCCTCCTGACCCGCGTCAACGGCACGGTCCCACTCGTGGTCACCAACGACACCTCCTGGGACGAGGTCCGTGCCCTCGACTTCGACAACGTCGTGATCTCCCCCGGCCCCGGCCGCCCCGACCGCGAACGTGATTTCGGGATCAGTGCCCGCGCCCTCACCGAACTCTCCGTCCCGATACTCGGAGTGTGCCTCGGCCATCAGGGGCTGTGTCACCTGTTCGGCAGCAACGTGGTCCGCGCCCCCGAACCGGTGCACGGCCGCACCAGCGACATTCTGCACACCGGAGCCGGTCTGTTCGCCGGGATCCCGTCCCCGTTCACCGCCGTGCGCTACCACTCACTGATCGTCGAGCAGGTCCCCGACGAGTTCGAGGTCCTCGCCCGCACCGACGACGGGTTACCGATGGCCGTCGCACATCGCCACCGCCCCCTGTTCGGAGTGCAATTCCATCCCGAATCCATCGGCACCGACTACGGATTCGAACTGCTCGACAATTTCCGTTCCGCCACCGAACCGCGGGTACGCACCACCGGTGACGACACCGCCGCACCGACCCCGGCACCGACCGCGACGCGGTTCGTGCTCGAGAGTCGCACCCTCGACTACCACCCCGACCCACACGGGGTCTACGAGGCGCTGTTCGCGAGGGGACCGCACAGTTTCCTCCTCGACGGCAGCGACGCACTCGAACCGGACTCCCGATTCACCATCATGGGCGACGCCTCCGGCCCCCGCGCAGAGTTCGTCACCTACAGCGTCGCGGAAACCCTGGTGCGCGAACACCGTTCGGATGGCACCAGCGCCTCCTATCACCGCACGTTCTTCGACCATCTCGACCTGCGGCTCAGCGAACGCCGCGTCGCTCCCCGCGACGACCTGCCGTGCACGTTCGGGCTCGGCTACGTCGGGTATCTCGGCTACGAACTCAAAGCCGACACCGGCGGGCAACTGGTGCACACCTCCCCCGTCGCCGACGCCGCCATGGTGTTCGCCGACCGCGCGGTCGTCCTCGACCACGAAGCCGGACGCTGTCACCTGCTCGCGCTCAGTGAGCACACCGGCGACGCGGCCACCGAAGCATGGTTCGACGACACCTCCGCGGTACTCGCCACCTTGTCCGACCCGGCGCCGGCCGCCGCGCCACCCCCGCTCGTGCGAGCCGATCGCGACGAGAAGATCCGGGTGCGGCACGAGCCGCCCCGTTATCTTCAGCTGATCGGCCAGTGTCTCGCCGAGATTCGCAGCGGTGAAACCTACGAAGTGTGCCTGACCAACACCGCGACCGTCGACCGGCACATCGATCCGCTGCGCACCTACCGGGTCCTGCGCAGCATCAGCCCCACACCGTACAGCGCGCTGCTGCGTTTCCCCGGGCTGTCGGTACTCAGCGCCTCCCCGGAACGGTTTCTGCGGATCGGGACGGACCGCGTCGTCGAATCCAAACCGATCAAGGGCACCCGCCCGCGGGGCACCACCGCCGCACACGACGCCGACCTGCGCGAGCATCTGCGCACCTGCGAGAAGGACCGTTCCGAGAACTTGATGATCGTCGATCTGGTGCGTAACGACCTCTCCCGGGTGTGCACCCCCGGATCAGTGCACGTACCCACCCTCTTCGACGTCGAAACCTATTCCGCGGTACACCAATTGGTCTCCACTGTCCGCGGAACCCTACGTCCGGACAGGACCGCGGTGGACTGTGTCCGGGCCGCGTTCCCGGGCGGCTCGATGACCGGCGCCCCGAAACTGCGCACGATGGAGATCATCGACAAACTCGAGGACGGGCCCCGCGGCGTCTATTCGGGTGCGCTCGGGTACCTGTCCCTGACCGGCACGGTGGATCTGTCCATCGTCATCCGCACCATGGTCGCCACCGACCACCAGGTCAGTTTCGGTATCGGCGGCGCGATCGTCGCCCTCTCCGACCCGGACGACGAACTCGAAGAAACCCTCGTCAAAGCCGTCGCCATGCGCCGCTGCCTCGCCGACCCCGACGCCGGTGGAGCCGGCACACCCGACCCCGCGTCGCTGGCAGACGGAACCCGACGGTGACCACCACAGTCACCGGGCCGATCATCGTCGCCGGAGGACGCGGAGACGTCGGCGCGTTGCTCGTCGCAGCCCTGCGCCGAGACGGTTACCGCGTCCACACTCTCGACCCGAAATCAACTGATTCTGCTTTCTTACACGATGATTCGGATGACTGGACGATCCGCGCGGATATCACAGCCCCGACGCTCGCCGCGGAATCCGCGCTGCGGACAGCCGCGACCGTGATACTCGCTGTCCCCGAACCGGTCGCGCTGGCCTCACTGCCCACCCTCGCGGCACTGCTGCCGCCCGACGCGCTGCTCGTCGACACCCTGTCCGTCAAGACACGGATGGCGGACGCCGTCCAGGCCGCACTACCCCACCGTGCGGCTCTGGGCATCAATCCGATGTTCGCGCCGTCCCTGGGGATGGCGGGCCGGCCCGTCGCCGCCGTCGTCTACCGCAACGGACCGCCGGTGGAACGGTTCCTCGCGACACTCCGCCGATACGACGCGCGCGTCGTATCGGTCAGCGCCGACGAACACGACCGGGTCACCGCCACCACCCAGGCGTTGACCCACGCAACGGTCCTCGCGTTCGGATTGGCACTCGACACCCTCGATCCACCGGCCGTCGCGGACACCACCGCCCCGCCACCGCACATGCTGCTGCGCGCACTCCTCGCACGGGTCGCCTCGGGGGTGCCCGAGGTGTACCACGACATCCAGGCGGCCAACCCGTACGCAGCGCAGGCCCGCCGCGCACTGCGCGACGCCCTCGACGAACTCGACCAGGCCGCCGACGACGATCGGAGCGACGCGTTCGAGACGGTCATGACCCGCGCGGGTACCGCACTCGGGCCCGGCCTCGACCGGGATCGTGCGCTCTGTCGGCAACTGCTGGCGATGCTGCCCTCCGCGGCACCCGGACCCGACCAGGAGAACGGTGGGTCGCGATGATCGATCCTGATGTCCGAAATCCGCTCGCACACGCCGACGCCGCCACCGTCGAACCCGTACGGGCCCGGCTACGTCCCCCCGAACTCCCCGGCCACGATCCGGCCGACCCCGTCGAAAGTGCCGTGATCCGCGGCTTGTCCCGCTCGTGGGGTCGCCGTGCCGCGGTCAAGAAGGACGAGCCGGATCTCGACGCGATGTTCGAGCCGGCCCTGCGCGACTTCCCCGAGACGATGATCCCGTTCCACCGCCACCCGCGCTATCACGCGCTCGACGAGCACCACCGCGCCCGGATCGGGGCGTGGGCCTGGATCGCATACAACAAGAACGTCATCGACATCGAGCAGCACGTCGTCAATCCCGGATTCGGGTTGATCACCTCGGACGTGTTCGGCCTCGGCCCGCACGACACCATCACCCTCGGGGTGCTACAGGCAATGGTCGACGAGCAATATCACACGCTGATGCATCAGAACGCCAACGCCGTGACCCGACGCCGCCGCGGCTGGGTGATGCCCGATGCGGTGCTGCCACCGTGCCGGACTGTGCGCGCCCACGATGAGGCGCTCGGCCATGCCCTCGACCCGCGGCACGCTGCGTTGATCCGGTTGGCGTTCACCACGGTCGCCGAAACATCGATCAGTGCGTACCTGGGCTTGTTCACCGGCGACGAGACGGTGCAGCCGGTCAACCGCAGCACCGTGGCGGTGCATCGCCGCGACGAACTGTGCCACAGCTCCCTGGCCGGGGAACTGCTCACGATGGTCTTCGAGGAGCTCGACGCCACCGAACGTGAACTGTTGCTCGACGCGCTCGCCGCCGGGATCGAAGCATTCACCGGCAACGACATGGACACCTGGGCCGCGATCGTGGCGCACGAGCAGATCCTCGGCGGGCAGGCGATGCTCGCCGACACCGCCGCGGCGGCCGCCGCACAACCGGTAGTGCAGGACTGCACCGCGATCCGCCGACTGTGCGGACACCTGGGCGTCGAAGCCGACCTCGTGGCGCGCGGCCCGTTCGCTCACCCGGGGTGAGACACCCGGCCGACACCGAACATCAGCGGCCCGTCCACCGGGCGAGCAGCGCCCGCCCCTTCGATATCCGTGCCTGCAACCCCCACAACGTCACCTTGAGCAACGCCTCCTGCACGATATTGCCGCTCATCTTCGATTCACCGATCTCCCGTTCGGTGAAGGTGATCGGCACTTCACCGACGGTGAACCCGGCCTGCAGTGTTCGCCACGCCAGATCCACCTGGAAGCAGTAGCCGTGCGAAGCGATCGCGTCGAGATCGAGCGTCTCGAGCACCTGCCGCCGGTATGCGCGGTAGCCGCCGGTGATGTCCTGGACTTGCACCCCGAGCGCGAGACGCGAATAGATGTTGCCTCCGCGGGAGAGCACCTCCCGATGCCACGGCCAGTTCACCACGGTGCCGCCCGGCACATACCGGGATCCGAGCACCAGATCGGCGCCGGCATCGACCTTCTCGAGCATCAGATGCAACTGCTCGGGGGCGTGGCTGCCGTCGGCATCCATTTCCACGAGCACCGTGTAACCGCGGTCCAGACCCCACCGGAACCCGGCGATGTAGGCGGCACCGAGACCGTTCTTCTCGGTGCGGTGCATCACCTCGATACGCCCCCCCGCGCCGGAGGCACCACGGTCGGCGGCGGCGAGCTCGTCGGCGACCGCGCCGGTGCCGTCGGGGCTGCCGTCGTCGACGATCAACACGTGGGTGTGCGGAAGCGCAGCGTGCAGCCGCTCGACGATCCGTCCGATGTTCTCGCGTTCGTTGTACGTCGGAATGATCACCAGAGTGCGGGCGCTCGGTGCGCTCGTGTCCCCGGCCGGCGTCGCCGCTGCCATCAATGGTCCTCCCTGTCGAACCGGCCGTCGGCCGGGGTTGGTGCTGCGTCGGAGTCGGGCTGTGACGCCGACGCATCGCGTCGCCGGCGGTCGCGCACGAGGGCGACACCGGCGGCGGCCACGGCCCCGACGCAGAGCGCGAGCTCCGGGACAGGTCCGAGCCGACTAGCCAGCGTAGCGTCTTGCCGCAAGTGCACGCGCGCGACCAACGCTGCCGGCTCGAACAACGCGGTGCGTTGCTGCACCCGACCGTCCGGGTCGACGACCGCGCTGACCCCGCTGGTCGCGGCGACGACCACGGTGCGGCCGTGCTCGACGGCCCGCACCCGCGACATCGCCAATTGCTGATAGGTCATCTCGGTGTCCCCGAAGGTGGCGTTGTTCGTCGGCACCGCCAGCAGCTGCGCGCCGGCGTCGATCGAGTCGCGGAACGCCCGGTCGAATGCCACCTCGTAGCAGGTGGCCACCCCGATCGTGATGCCCGCGGCAGTCACCGTGCCGTCCCCGTCACCCGGCACGAAGAACCCGGCGCGATCGGCGTATTCGGAGAACAACCGGAAGAACGACCGATACGGCAGATACTCGCCGAACGGTTGGATGATCCGCTTGTCGTGCCGCTCACCGGGCCCGGACTGCGCGTCCCACACGATCACCGAGTTGGTGGTGGTGCCGTCGCCGTTGGCCAGGACCGCGCCCACGAGGATCGGTGCATCGATCGCGGCGGACGCGGCAGAGATGTCGGCGGCGGCGTCGGCGTTGCGCAGCGGGTCGATGTCGGAGGCATTCTCCGGCCAGACCACCACGTCCGGGGCATCGACCCGACCGGCCCGGACCTGCGCGGCCAGATCGAGGGTCTGCGCGACGTGATTGTCGAGCACCGCCTTGCGTTGCGCGTTGAAGTCCAACCCCAGGCGCGGCACACTGCCCTGGATGGCCGCGACCGTCACCTCGTGCCCGCCCGAATCCGGGGTATCGGCGGTGACGAGCAGGGGCCACGCCGCCACCGCCGCGAGCGGCGCCACCGCCGTCCACGCCACCGCCGTCCACAGGCCCCCGCGATCCGACGTACGGCGGTTCCGGTGGCGCCGCACCGTGAGGACGAGCGCGGCCGCGCCGCTGCCGATCAACGCCACCGCGAACGACACCAGCGGGGCACCTCCGACGGCGGCGAGCCACACCAAGAATCCGTCGGGCTGCCCGAACGCCAACCGGCCCCACGGAAACCCGCCGAACGGCACCGACGAACGCAGATACTCGGTCAGCGACCACGCCGCCGCGATCCACAACGGCGCCGCCGGCATCGACCGCAGATGCACCACCAGCGCCCCGAACAGTCCGACGAACACCGCTTCGGCCGCAGCCAACGCCAACCACGGCAGCGGCCCGACATACACCCCGATCCACGGCAGCAACGGCACCAGGAACCCCAGTCCCGCGAGATAGCCGTACCCGAACCCCGCCCTCCGCCGCATCGGCCGGGCCGTCAACACGACAACCAGGACCGCGATGCCGACCGGCGCCAGAAACCACAACGGCCGCGGTGGGAAACTCGCGAACAGCAACAGCCCCGCCCCCACGGCGGCCAGCGACCGCGCCGACACCGGGGCGAGCCGCCGCGTCAGCGACGCTCCCGGCCGGAACCACCCGGACTGCACGGCATCCTGCGGGGCGGCGCTCACCGCTCGTACACCACGCGGCCGCGATGCACGCTGCGCACCAGCACCGGATCCTCGGTGCCCGGGCTCAGATCAGGCAGCGGCGCGACCCGCGAGCGCGGATCCGTCGACCAGCGCTGCACCCCGTCCGTGGGGGCGCTGATCACCAACTCCCCCGCCTCCCACAGCCCATACGACGCCGGAGCCCCCGGATCCAATGTGCCGGCCAGACCGTCCCGCACCCCACCGGCGCGCCACGCGCCACGCGTCGCCGCGGCGAACGCAGCACGCGGCGAGATGCCGCTGCCGCCGGTGCGATGATGCACCGCCGCCCGCAGCATCGCCCACGGGCGCGGCGCGGTCACCGGCGCATCGGACCCGAACGCCAACGAGGTGCCCGTCGCGGCGATCGCCGCGAAATCGTTGAGGGCAGCGGCGCGTTCCGTGCCGAGCCGCTGCGCGTACATCCCGGACGGGCCACCCCACACCGCATCGAACCCCGGCTGCATGCTCGCGAGGATCCCGTACCGCGAGAGCACCTGCGCCTGCGCGGCAGTGACCGACTCGACGTGTTCGAGACGATGCCCGCACGACGCGACGGCGGGCCCACCCAACTCCGCGGCGACCTGCTCGATCGCCGCGACCGCCGCGGCGGTCGCGGCATCACCGATCACATGGAATCCGGCCTGGATGCCGGCGACGGTGCAGGCCCGCAGATGCGCAGCGATCGCGTCGACATCGAGATAGGTGCGGCCACAGCAGTCCGGCGCATCGAGATACGGCTCCGACAGCCACGCCGTCCGCGACCCGAACGCGCCGTCGACGAACAGGTCGCCGCCGAGCGCGTGCGCTCCCGTGTCCTCGAGCACCGCGTGCGCCTGCTCCGCGGTGGTGACGGCCTGCCCCCAGTAGCCCCGCACCTGCACCGGATGATCGAGGGCGAGTAGTTCGGTGAAGTCGTCGACGCCGAAGATGTCGGGGCCACCGCACTCGTGCACCGCCACGATGCCGTGTGCGGCCGCGTCGTCGAGGGCCGCGACGCGGGCGGCGGTGCGTTGCTGCGGTGTGAGCGCCGCGTGCGCGGCGCCGCGCACCGCGTGATGCGCGGCGCCGGTCAACGGCCGCTGCGGATCGTACCCGTCGAGTCCGGCGGCCTCCGCCCCCACCCGCAGCGCGGTCGACGCGGCCGCCGAATGGGCGTCGACCCGCGCCAGATACACCGAACGGCCGGGGGCCGCGGCATCGAGGTCCGCGGTGGTCGGGGCAGCATCGGGCCAGGTGGTCTCATCCCAGCCCTGCCCCCAGATGACGGCGTCGTCGTGGGCAGCGGCGAACTCGGCGACTCGGCGCACCAACTCGGCAAGGCTCCCGCTGCCGGACAGGTCCACCGCGAGCGGGTTCCGGTCGGCGACCGTCAACCCCTGCGCGGTGACGTGCATGTGGGTGTCGACGAACCCGGGGGCGACGAACAGTCCGTCGAGGTCGACGATCTCCGCGTCCGGATGCAAGGCCTTCCCCGGGCGGTCCTGACCGACCCACACGATGTGTCCGTCCGTGACCGCCATCGCGGTCGCGTCCGGGGTGGAAGAACTGTAGATGCGGCCGCCGACGAGCAGTCGGGTGTGCGGTGCTGAACTCACGAGAGTCCAGTCTGCCCCCTCGTCACGGGTGTCGGCGGGGCGGGGTGTCGACGATCTCGCCCTCGAGGACCCCGTCGCTGGGGATCACCGGTTCGCTCGGGCCGGGCGCTGTCAGGCGTGGATCGGCCCCGACCACGGTGTGTTCGACGACCTGCCCGTCCACCACCACCGTGCGGGTGCCCCGCACCGTGGCGCCGTGCCGCGCGACCTGCCGCGCCGCGATCAGGTGCACCAGCGGACGCAGCACGGCCCGGGTGGGCAGCAGCAACACGATCCCGAGGATGCTGGTGATCAGGCCGGGTACCAGTACCAGAGCGGCGCCGACACCGATGAGCGCTCCGTCGGTGAGCATCCGCTCCGGCGTCACATCGAGGTTCGGTGCCGGGTCGCCGCGCAGTGAGGTCAGGTTGCGCAGCGCGCGGTGTCCGCGGGAGGCGAGTACCGCGTAGCCCAGCACGCTCACACCCAGGAACAGCAGCACGGTGGTGAGCGCGCCGAGCAGGGAGCCGAGCCAGGCGAGCACGGCGATCTCCGCGACCACGTAGGCGAGGAACAACAACAAGTACATGGCGGTCCTTCCGGGTGCCGGCCGCGCCGTCTGCTACAGGGCCGTCTGCTACAGGGGTGAGCGGCTGTTATCGGGTCAACGAATGGGCCCGCGTTTTTGCTCCCGGCCCGCCACAGCTCGTGCGGTTCGTCGCCGACCCGGCCGCTCGCCATGGTCGAATGGCGTGATGAGCGCCGCGGACTGGGCCGTACTGCTGGTGGCGGCCACGGCCGCCGGATGGGTCGACGCCGTGGTCGGCGGCGGCGGGCTGATCCTGCTGCCGGCATTGTTCCTCGTCGCACCGCAGCTCACTCCGCAGGCGGCGTTGGCGACGAACAAACTCACCGCGATCTTCGGCACCGGCGCGGCGGTGATCACCTTCGCGCGGCGCATCCCGTTGCAGTGGAAGATCCTGGCCCCGGCCGCGCTCGTCGCGGCGGCGTGCGCGGCGGCAGGCGCGGCTTCGGTGTCGCTGATCGATCCGGACGTGTTCATTCCGCTGGTGATGGTGGTGCTGGTGTCGGTCGCGGTGTTCGTCACGGCACGCCCCACCCTCGGGACCGCGCCAGCACACAAACCGAGCGTGCTGCGCACGGTGGTGGTGGTCGTGGGGGCAGCCGCGGTCATCGGGTTCTACGACGGCATTCTCGGGCCCGGCACCGGAACCTTCTTCATCATCGTGTTCGCGGCGATGCTCGGCAGCGAGTTCGTCACCTCGGCGGCGATGGCGAAGGTCCTCAACTTCGGGTCGAACCTGGGCGCGCTGGTGTTGTTCACGCTCGGCGGGCATGTGTGGTGGACGCTCGGGTTGGCGATGGCGGTGTGCAATGTCGCCGGGTCGGTGCTCGGATCGCGCACCGCGTTGCGGCGCGGCGCCGGGTTCGTGCGGGTGGTGCTGCTGGTGGTGGTCACGGCGATGGTGATCCGCCTCGGGATTCAACAGTTCGGGTGAGCGGGCCGATGCCTTGCTGCAGGTGGACATCGTCGATCCCGATTTCCACATGTCTTCGGTCAGTGCCGGCCGGTCGTGCAGTGCCGACCGGTAGGTGACAGTGCCCGGCGGGGCGGTCAGGGTAGGTCGCGCTGGTACCGAGCGGGACTGCCGACGTACACCGCGTTCGCGGCACAGTCGGCGGTGACCAGAGAGTTCGCGCCGATCACCGCGCCGGACCCGATCGTCACGCCCGGCAGGATCACCGCCCCGGATCCGATCCAGACACCGTCTCCGATGTGCACCGGTGTACCGGTGAGCGACCCTGCACGCTGGTCGCGTCCTCCCGTGCGGTGGCTGCTGGTGAGCACCCGCACATGATCGGCGAGAAACACCCGGTCGCCGACCGTGATGTCGGCGACCGTGTCGAAGAAACACCCGTAGTTGACGAACACCCCGGAGCCGAGCCGCAGCCGGCCCAGCCCCTGCACCACCACACCGCGGTGGATCAGGCTGGGCGCCGACACCTGCACTCCGGCGCCGCGCAGCACCCGGTGCCGCAGGACGCCCGGAATCACCGGAAGCCCTGCGGCAGCGACGAACACGGATTGGGACAGATAGGTGTGACGCACCGCGGCACCGCCTCCCACAGCTTCCCTCGGCAGCCTACGATCCTAGAGCAGGTCGGCGAGTTCCTTCGCGATCTCCTCGGGGGTGACAGTGGGCTCGAATCGGCGCACCACCGCACCCTCGGGGTCGACGAGGAACTTGGTGAAGTTCCACTTCACTTCGTCGGTGCCGATCGCTTCGGGACTGGACGTGCTCACGTGCTCGAACAGGAATCCGTTGTGGGGGCCGAAGTCGCCGGGGGCCTGCTCACGCAGGTACGTGTACAGCGGTGCCGCGTCGTCACCGTTGACGTCGATCTTGCCGTAGACGGGGAAGGTCACGTCGTAGTTCACCGAGCAGAACTCCTGGATTTCGCTGTCGGTGCCCGGTTCCTGCCCGCCGAACTGGTTGCACGGGAACCCGAGGATCTGCAGCCCGGCGGCCACCTTCTCGCGGTGCAGCGCCTCGAGGCCTTCGTACTGTGGGGTCAGGCCGCATTTGCTCGCGACGTTGACGATCAGCAGGTGCTTACCGCGGTGCACACCGAGGGATTCGGTGCCGCCGTCGGCGGTGGTGACGGTGAAATCGTGGACACTCACAATACTCCTAGGGTGTTCGGGGGTACGGCTTTCCGATATCGACTGTGCGGGTCAGTCGAGGGTGCACGCCAATCCGATGGTCCCGGACCGGCCGCGCCGCAGCAGGCTGCCCTTGACGGTCAGCCACCCGAACAGCCGGTACTTGCCGATGATCGCGGATCGGGTGTGCTCGGTGCCCGCCTCGTCGAGCACCACTGCCGTGCCCGGCACCGCGGCGCTGCGCGGACGACCCAGGGCATCACACACCGCGAGGGTGACGCGCGGATCGCGGCGCAGCCGACCGACCTTGTGCGAACCGGTCGCCGTCCACACCAGCAGTCGATCCCCGTCGGCGACCGCCCACACGGCGGTGGCGACGGCGGTGCCGTTCTTCCGGAACGTGCTCAGCAGCACGTACTGGGCGGCGACGAGGTCGGCGAACGTCGGTGTGGTGACTCCCCCATCAGGCATGCGCCCACCTTACGGAACAATCACCGGTGTGCGTGTGACGACAGCTCATCCGGTGGTCGGGGCGCTGCGGGGCACGTCGCGGAACGCGAGGTTCGGGTCGTGGCTGCGTTCACGGGGCATCCCCAACACCCGCTCACTGATCGTGTTGCGGGCCATCTCGGTGGTGCCGCCGGCAATCGTGTACGACTGCTGCATGAGGAAATCGGTGCCGCATTCGGCCACTGCGCCGTCCGCGGTGTCCCACGCCGCGCCGTCGGCGCCGGTCATCTCGTAGATGATCGTGGTGAGGCGAGTGGCGACTTCCCCGGACATCAATCGCAGGATGCTCGCGGCCTGGTCGGTCATTGCGCCGGTCGTCATGGCCTGCCCGACTCGCTGCTGCAGCGCGTTCTTGACCAGTTCGAGAGTGTCGGCCTCGCCGATCAGATCACGGGCGAGGGGATCGTCGAGGCGGCCCGCGTCGCGGGCGACCTCGAGGAGTTCCGCGGTGCGGGAGCCGCCGCGGCTGCTGCCGGCCGGCAACGTTGCGTACGGAGACCGCAGCAGCAGCCGTTCGTGGAACATCCAGCGGGTGCCGACGGTCCAGCCGGCGTCGATCTCCCCGATCCGGTCGCTGTCCGGGATCCGCACGTCGGTCATGAATTCTTGGCAGAACTCCTTCGATCCGCTGAGCATCTCGATGCGGTGCACCTCGATGCCCTCGGCCTTCAACGGCACCATGAACACCGTCAACCCGCGATGCTTGGGGACATCCCAATTGGTGCGGGCCAGGCACAACGCCCAGTCGGACCACCAGGCGCCGGTGGTCCAGATCTTCGAGCCGTTGAGGATCCAGTCGTCGCCGTCACGCACCGCGGTGGTCACCGCGCCGGCGACGTCGGACCCGCTGCTGGGTTCGGAAAGCATCTGCATCCAGAGTTCCTCGCCGCGCAGGATCGCCGGGATGTGCCGCGCCTTCTGTTCCTCGGTGCCGAACTCGAGCAGTACTGCCGCACACGGCACGAACGTCGGTGCCTGCAAGCGCGCCGGATACTCGAAGCCGGCGAGTTCGTCGTTGAGGACCCGCTGGTGTGCGGGGGTCAGTCCCTGCCCGCCGTACTGACGGGGAATACTGATCCCGGCGAGCCCGGCGTCGAACATCGACCGTTGCAGTGCGCGGTCGTGGACGACGGCGGCGAGTTCGTCCTCGTCGGAGGTTTCCTTGCGCAGCACCCCGACGTGTGCGGCGGGATCGGCGGGCGCGAGAGTGGCGCGGATCCAGGTGCGGGCACGGGCGCGGAACTCGTCGAGGGTTTCGATCTCGACCTCGGTCTGGGTCACTGTGCGTTCTCCTTCGACGTGGCGGCGGCCGAGATGGCGGTATCGGCGAGTATCCGGCGGTGTTCGGCCGGGGTGCCGTAGGTGGACCGGTTCGCGGCGACGCGCCGGGTGTACAGGTGCAGGTCATGTTCGAAGGTCAGACCGATGCCGCCGTGGAACTGCACACATTCCTGCATCAGATCGGAAGCGTGGTCGCCGATGTAGGCCTTGGCCGCGCTCGACAGGCGGGCCGCGTCGGGGGTGTCCGCGGCGACGGCGGCAGCGGCGGTGTCGCTGATCGCGTGACACGCCTCGAGCCACATCTTCATGTCTGCGAATCGGTGTTTGATGGCCTGGTACGAGGCCAGGGCACGGCCGAACGAGTACCGGTCGAATACCCACCCCACGGTGGTGTCGAATGCGGTCTGCAGCGCCCCGACGGTTTCGGCGCAGCCCAGCACGATCGCCAGATGTCGGGCGTGCTCGTCGTCGGCGCCGCCGTCGCCCGCGGCGCCGAGCAGCGCGCTCGCGGGTAGCCGCACATCGTCGAACTCGACCGTCGCGTATCGGCGGGTCAGATCCACCGAGCGCATCGCGGTGACGGTCACACCGGGCGTGTCGCGGGGGACGAGCACGTGGCTGAGTCCGTCGCCGGTGCGGCCGGTCACCAGCAGCACCTCGGCGGTGCCGGCGGCTTCGACGGGGCGTTTGGTGCCGTGCACGAGCACGTCGTCGCCGTCGACGGTGATCGTCAGCGGGGCAGTGGCGGCGCGGGCCTGCAGAGGTGGTTCGGCCGAGCACCACGCGGCGGTGACGGAGCCGTCGAGCAACCCGGCGAGGGTGTCCGGATGGTTGCCGTGCCGGCCCAGCAACGCTGCGACCACATTCGCCGGGACGAGCGGTCCGGGCGCGGCGTGCCGGCCGAACTCGTACGCGATCAAGGTCAGGTCGATCAGCCCCGAGTCGCTGATGGAGCCACCGCCGTGGGCTTCGTCGACGAGCAGGCTGGTCCAGCCCAGCTCGGCCCCGGCACGCCAGAAGCCCGCATCGAATCCGGCGGCGTCGTCGCGCAGGCCTCGCAGGACCGCGACCGGGGCGCGTTCCTGGAGGAACCGGGCGGTGGTGTCGCGGAAGAAGTCCTGGTCGGGCGTGGGTTCGAGCAGCATGCAGCGCCTCTCGTCTCGGTGGCACCCCACAGGTGGAGTACCGCACTCTCATTGATGAGAATATAGTTATCCCATCCTGTAAAGGAAAGTCTTTTCGGTGCGGTTCCGTGGACTGCTCCCCCATCCGGATACTGGACGGTGTGACCGCGACGAACCCGACCGACGACAGCACTGCAGTGGACGTGCATCTGCCCGCCGGAACGCTGACCGCCGCACAACTGCAGACCCTCGCCGACCTCGCGCACACCCACGCCGGCGGCGTCCTGCACCTGACTCCGCGCGCCCACCTGCGCCTGCACGGTGTCCCCGCGCTCCTGACCACCGCCGTCACCGACGCCGGATTCACCGTGGACCACCCCGCGCTGCCGCACCTGCTCGCGTCCCCCCTCAGTGGACGCATCGGCGGACTCCGCGACATCCGGCCCCTCACCGACACCGCACTGACCCGCCTGCCCACCGCGAGCGCCGGCGTGACACTCGGACTCGACGACGGCACCGGCGACGTCGTCGCGCTGACCCCCGATCGCGCACTGCTCGCCCTACCGGGCGACGAATGGGCCCTGACCCTCGCCGGCGAGGACACCGGGACCCGCCGATCCGACCCTGCCGCTGCCGTCGACCTCCTGTTCGACGACACCGCCCCCGCCGACACCGCACCCACCGACACCCCGGTCGCCGTACCCACGCCCCCGAACCCACCGATCGGATGGCTCGACCAACCGGACGGCACCGTCACCCTCGCCGGAGGCCTACCCGGCGGTGTACTCCCCGCCCGCCTCGCCGAATTCCTCGCCGCCGTCGAACTCCCCCTCGTCGTCACCCCCTGGCACTCGGTGGTGTTGAGTGACCTCCCCGAACAGGTCGCCGAACAGGTCGTGCGCGTCCTCGCCCCGATGGGATTGATCTTCGACGAACAGTCACCGCACCTGCGGTAACGGGCCGAACGGCTCCGCAACACGCAGCAGCGACCTACTGTGAAAAGGTGAGTTCCGACCCGTCCGACTCCGCCTCCACCGACCCCGATACCTTCGACGTGATCGTGCTCGGCGCAGGCCCCGCCGGCGAGAACGCCGCGCAGTACGCCATCGCCGGATCCGACCGCACCGCCGCCCTCGTCGAACACGAACTGGTCGGCGGCGAATGCTCCTACTGGGCATGCATGCCCAGTAAAGCCCTGCTGCGCCCCACCCAGGTCCTCGCCACCGCCACGCACATGCCCGGCGTGCAACAACACGTCACCGCCGACCACGTCGACACCTCTGCCGTCCTGACCCGCCGCGACCGGTTCACCTCCGGCCACGACGACTCCTCCCAAGTGCTGTGGGCCGACGCCGCCGGCATCGACGTGATCCGCGGCCACGCGCACCTCACCGGACCCCGCACCGTCACCGTCGACGGCGACCACCCTCGCACCCTGCACGCCCGCCACGCCGTCGTCCTCGCCACCGGCACCGTCGCCACCGTCCCCGACCTGCCCGGACTACGCGCCGCGCTGCCCTGGACGTCCCGCGATGCGACGAACCTGCAGCAGATCCCACGCCGGGTCCTCGTGATCGGTGGCGGTGTCGTCGCCTGCGAAACCGCCACGTGGCTACGACAACTCGGCGCGGACGAGGTCACCGTCGTGGTCCGCGGACCACGCCTGCTCGCGCGGGTCGAACCGTTTGCCTCCGATGCCGTCGCCGACCGGATGCACACCCGCGACGTCCGGCTGCGGTTCGGAACCGAAGTGACCTCGGTGACGCGCCGCGACGTCCGCGACACCGGCGTCGGCATGATCCACGGTGGTCCCGTCACCGCGGAGTTGACCGACGGCACCACCCTCGAGGTCGACGAACTCGTCGTCGCGACCGGTCGCCGCGCCGCCGTCGACCACCTCGGCCTCGACACTATCGGCCTCGACACCGGCAACATGACCGTCGACGACCACCTCACCGTCACCGGGGTCGACGGCACCTGGTTGTACGCGGTCGGTGACGTCAACGGTCGCGCCGCCCTGACGCACATGGGGAAATATCAGGCCCGGGTGTGCGGCGACGTCATCGCCGCCCGCGCCGAGAATCGCCCACTGGACGATTCCCGCTACCGGGCGAGCGCCGACCACGGGCAGGTCCCCCAGGTGATCTTCACCGTCCCGGAGATCTCCTCCGTCGGGCACACCGCCGCATCCGCTCGCGATGCAGGTCTCGACGTCGAGGTGCTCGAGGCCGACATCGACGTCGCCGGGGCCGCCCTGCACCGCGACGACTTCACCGGTCACGCAGCGCTTGTCGTCGATCGCGGCACCGATGTCCTCGTCGGCGCCACCTTCGTCGGCTCCGAGGTCGCCGAACTCGTCCACGCCGCCACCGTCGCGATCGTCGGGAAGGTGCCCCTCGGTCTGCTGTGGCATGCCGTCCCGGCCTACCCCACGATCAGCGAAGTGTGGCTGCGACTCCTCGAAACCCGCCGCCGTTGAGACCGTGTCCGCACTGATAGCGTGTCGGGTAGTGAACATCAACTGTTGTGCGTGAGCCGAGACTCTCGTATCGCTCGTGAGCGCCGCCGACGAGCGGCGGTGATTCCGTGTGCCCCGCGTGGGAACCCGATGCCGGGTTCCCCGCGTCCGTCTTCCACTGGAATCACCCTCACCCGGAGTTCTCATGCCCACCCCTTCCTGCACCCCCCTGCCTCGCGCCGAGCTACGCGGCGACTGTCGACAGTGTTATGCGTTGTGCTGCACCGTCTTCGGATTCTCCCGATCCACGGAGTTCGCGACCGACAAGCCGGCCGGAACGCCCTGCGCGCACCTCGCCGCGGATCATGGCTGCACGATCCACGAGGCGCTGCTCCCACGCGGGTACCGTGGCTGCACCGTGTTCGACTGCTTCGGCGCCGGGCAAGCCGTCACCGACCGGACCCCCGCCCACCTCACCGGCGCGGTGTTCCCGAGGATGAAGCAGTTGCACGAGATGCTCTGGTACCTCCACGAGGCAACCGATCGCGTCCTCGACCCCGACGACGCCACCGCCGCCGCTGAGTTGGCCGCGACGATCACCGGATACACCCGGTCCGAGGCCTCCGAATTGCTCACTCTCGATCTGGACACGCTGCACGAACTGGTGCGCGCCCTGCTCGTCGACATCAGCACCGAACTGCGCGCGTCGTACCTCGCGGCCATCGAACCCGATCCCCGGTTGCATCCCGGCGCGGACCTCGCGGGCCGGTCGCTGCGTGGCCTGCGGCTGTGTGGCGCAGATCTGCGCGGAGCCTGCCTGATCGGTGCGGATCTCCGTGGCTGCGACCTGACCGCGGTGGATCTGCTCGGAGCGGATCTTCGCGATACCCGCCTCGACGCTGCCGATCTGTCGTCGGCGCTGTTCCTGACCGGCCCGCAGGTCGCGGCGGCGCGCGGTGACCGTGACACGCTGCTGCCTCATTGGGTGCCGGTTCCACAGTGGGCCGGCAATCCTGAACCTCACGAACCACCCGCCCCACCGAACACGTCGGCACCGCCTGGCACACTGGATTCGCACATGCGTACGACCGCGGGAAGGTGGACATTCCGATGACGAGCCGGGACGAACCGGGCCTCCTCGACTGGATCGCGTCATACCTGGAGACCCTGCAGACCGCGAAACGCTCGGCGCACACCGTCAAGGCCTACCGCCTCGACCTACACGGGGTGTGTGCTGCGCTCGCCGCGGCGCGCGGCGGCAGCCCGGACACGTTGGCCATCGCAGACCTCACGATCCGCGCGCTGCGTTCGGCGTTCGCCACGTTCGCGCGCGAACGCCAACCGGCGTCGGTGCGGCGCGCATGGTCGGTATGGAACAACTTCTGCAACTTTCTCGTCACCGAGGGGCTCTCCGAGGGCAATCCGATGGCCTCGATCACCCAGCCGAAACGCCCCGAGCACACCCCGAAGGCCTTCAAACCGGCCGCCGTCGGGCAACTCGTCGACTCCTTGACTCACGACACACAGCACCCGAGTGGGTCGCCGCGGGATTGGCCGCAACGAGATCTGGCGCTGGTCGCGACCCTGCTGCTCACCGGTATCCGGTCGGAGGAGTTGATCTCGCTGGATCTCGGGCACATCCTCGGCGGGCTCGACACCCCGGTGCTGCGGGTGCACGGCAAGGGTGCGGTCGAACGAGAGATCCCTCTCGAAGACAGCTGGACGGCGATCGTGTCCGCCTACCTGCAGGAGCGCTATGCCCGGTTCCCGCCGCCGCGGCGTTCGGTGCTCGCCGACCGCGCGGATCTGCCGGTGTGGGAGCGGCACACCCCCACCGATCCGCTGTTCGTCGGCGCCGACGGGCAGCGCATCACCCGCGGCACCCTGCAATACCGGGTGCGGCGCATGTATCGGCGGGCGGGTATCGAATCCGAACGCAAACGTGGCGCACTCGCGCATGCACTCCGGCACACCTTCGCGACGTCGCTGGCCGACAACGGCGCGACGATGGTCGAGTTGCAGCAGCTGCTCGGGCATCGGTCGCTGCAAACCGTGCAGATCTACACCTCGGCGACGAACGACGCGGTGCGGCACGCGGCCCGCCACAACCCCGTCTACGGATTGCTCGGCGGACCCGATCGCACTGTGAGCGACGCCGAGAGCTGACAGACTGGGATCCGAACCGCAGTGTCGAGGTGCGCACCGCGCGTGAGCACGCACCGAGAACAACGAAGGAGCTTGCATGAGCGTCGAATCGGTGGGAGCTGCTCGTCATCGCGTCGTGGTGATCGGATCAGGGTTCGGTGGGTTGTTCGCCGCGCAGGCCCTCGACCGCGCCGATGCGGACGTCACCTTGGTGGCGCGCACCACCCATCACCTGTTCCAGCCGCTGCTCTATCAGGTGGCGACGGGCATCCTCTCGGTCGGCGACATCGCCCCCGCCACGCGCATGGTGCTGCGCAAGCAGGAGAACACCCAGGTACTACTCGGGGAAGTCGACGACATCGACCTCGACAACGGGACGGTCACGTCGCAGTTCCTGGAGCGACGTACCGTCACCGGCTTCGACTCGCTGATCGTCGCGGCCGGCGCCGGTCAGTCCTATTTCGGCAACGATCACTTCGCCGAGTTCGCGCCCGGTATGAAGACGATCGACGATGCGCTCGAGTTGCGCGGCCGGATCCTGGGTGCGTTCGAGCAGGCCGAGTTGTCGGACGACCCCGAAGAGCAGACCCGGCTGCTCACCTTCGTGGTGGTGGGCGCGGGCCCGACCGGGGTGGAGCTGGCTGGCCAGATCGCGGAGTTGGCGCATCGCACTCTCAAGGGCACCTTCCGCAGTATCGATACGACGCGGGCGCGGGTGGTGCTGCTCGACGGCGCGTCGGACGTGCTGCCGGTGTACGGCGGGAAGCTGTCGAAGAAGGCTCGACGAACCCTCGAGGGGCTCGGTGTGGAGATCCAGTTGGGTGCGATGGTCACCGGGGTCGACGCCGACGGTCTGACGGTCAAGGAGAAGGACGGCACCGAACGGCGTCTCGAATCGCAGTGCAAGGTGTGGTCGGCGGGGGTGTCGGCGAGTCCGCTCGGCAGGCAGCTTGCGGATCAGTCCGGCGCCGGCATCGATCGGGCGGGCCGGGTCGAAGTATTACCCGATCTGTCGCTGCCGGGGTACCCGAATGTCTTCGTGATCGGCGACATGATGTCGCTCGACAAGCTTCCTGGACTCGCGCAGGTCGCGATGCAGGGCGGCAGGTACGCGGCGAAGCAGATCGCGGGCACGCTCGAGGGGCAGGACCCGTCACAGCGGGCACCGTTCAAGTATTTCGACAAGGGGTCGATGGCCACCATCTCACGATTCAGCGCCGTCGCGAAGGTCGGCAAACTCGAGATCAGTGGCTTCCTCGGCTGGATCGCCTGGTTGTTCATCCACCTGCTGTATCTGGTGGGATTCTCATCGAAGATGTCGACGTTGCTGTCGTGGGCGCAGGCATTCTTCTCTGCGGGACGCAACGAGATGGCGGCGACCGAACAACAGGTCTTCGCGCGGATCGCCATCGAGCGGCTCCGCGACCACGAGAACGGTGCGGGAACGGGCACGGAGGGCGTCGGCGAGACGAACCCGGACTCGCCGTCGGCCGACCGCAAGGCCGCCGGCTGACGGTGAGCCCGACGCACCTCAGTGCCCGATGCGGGTGCTGTCCTCGATGTTCGCCAGCCGCACCTGTCCCTGCGAGATGGTGCGGTCCTGCTCGTCGGTGATCACCACCCGCCACAGCTGCTGGGTGCGTCCGCGGTGGATGGGGGTGCCGACGGCAGTGAGAACACCCTCTCTGGTTGCGCGCAGGAAGTCGGTGTTGTTGTTGACACCGACGACGTTGCCCCGGTCACCGAACCAGACGGCGCCGCCCATGCTCGCGATCGTCTCGATGACCGCGCAGTACACGCCGCCGTGCACAATGCCGTACGGCTGATGCTGGTCGGGGGTCACCGTCCACCGGGCCCGGACGCCGTCGGCGGTCACGTCGAGGAATTCGAGGCCGAGCGCTGTTCCGAATCCCGCACGGTTGAGGTCGGTCACATCGGCGGCGTCGAGTGAGGTGCTGGCGCGGTCCGGGGTGGACTGATCGGTCATGTCTGCGAACTCTCCTGGTCGATCGAGGCCGCCGGGCGCCGGTGGCCGTCGAACGATGGTAGGACACGAACGCATTCTCCGACTGTTGCGCAGCGGGTGGGCCGACGGCCACCCGGGAGGTGACCGAACAGAGCGGCGGGCCTCGCGTGGTGAGTGCGAGGCCCGCCGTCGGGATGGACCGGGAGTCACTGCAGCCCTCAGGACTCCGGCGCGGTCCGGTGGTGCGTGTCTTTCACTATAGGGAAGGCTGACCTAATCCCACAAGGCCTCGCACGGGATGGCCCGCGGCCACGAAGGCATCGAGCAACTGCTGGCCGCGTCGCGTCGCGTCGCGCCGGGAGGCTCCGCCGAGGACAGGCAGCTGCGATGCGCCGGTGACGACCGTGCGTCCGACCATCGCCCAGAATCGGGTGCGGTCGAGTGGGGCGCATCGCTGCACGGCCTCGTACACCGCGGCCAGGGCGGTCACGGCGCGATGTGCCGTCCACACCGCCATGGCTTCCTCGCACGGCAGCACCACGACTGCACGATCGGCGGCAGCCCGGTCCCCCGGAAGGACCCTCAGGGTGTCGTCGGCGACGCCGGCCCAGTCGATGCATCCGTCGCTGTCCTGGTGCAGCCAGAGATTGTCGAGCCCGGGATCCCACACGCGCCCCTCGAGAGCAAGCGGGGCGAGCACCCGGCCGACGACGGCGTGGATGAGCGCAGCGGCAACCTGCTCCGCGGCGATGCGCGGTTCGTCGACATCCTCGAGGGAGCGCCGGTAGAGCAGTTCGATGCGTTCGGTGCGCTCGGCGCTGCCGAGGCTCCACCAGCGGCGCTTGGGTTCTTCGTCGATACAGGCCACGGCGTAGACGCGGGGCGATCCCGCGGCGAGCGCCCGCAGGCGGGTGCGGGTGTCCTCGAATGCACGGACGCTCCCGTCCTCGAATGCGCGGACGCTCCGGTCGTCGAACGTGGGGACCGGAGCCGTGGTGGTCGGCGGCAGCAGCAGAGTCGTCATCCGACACCTCTCTTGTCGACAGGAATCCAGCAGATCGCTTAGGTAAGGCTAACCATTACATTCGGGGCGGGGGTCGCGCAACCCGCCACACCGAAACCGCAACTACCGTCAGCCCCACCCGGTGACAGACCAAAATAGGATTCCGTAACCTAACCTCCAGTAGTCCTACCCGAGCACGCCGTCACGAGGAGCGCCCCACGCACGTGGCCACCATTCGACCCCCCGCCCCAGAACTCACGGCCACCGAACCCACGACCATCGAGTTGACCGGACCGCCCACCACGGCCCGGCGCGTCGTCGCGGAACTGCTGGACCTCGCCCTCCTCGTCGTCCCCCTGATCATCGGCGCACTGCTCGTCGACACCCTCGCCGACGCCAACGGCGGCGGACAGACCGACCGCGTCGTCTTCGGTGGCGCCGCACTCGCCGCCACCGCCGGAGTGCTGCTGTGGAACCGCGGCCACCGGGAAGGGCGCACCGGCGCGAGTCTCGGCAAGACCTGGACCGACCTGATCACCCGCGACCCGGACACCGGCACTCCCGTCGGCGCCCGCCGCGCCCTGCTGCGCCGCCACACCGAGGTCGTCACGTCCCGTACCGCCGACGACGACGGATTCACGCCGCTGCCCGCGGACACCAGCGTCGCCGGGATCCGCCGCAGGCGGCTCCTCGGACTGCTCACCCTCGCCGTGATGCTCGTGCTCGTCCTGCTCGCCAGCGTCGCGATCGGGGCCCGACCGATGACCTTCACCGAGGTGTTCCACGCACTGTTCGTCAACGACGGCGCCGAAACCGACGTGATCATCCACTCCCTGCGCATCCCCCGCACCGTGCTCGGGCTGCTCGTCGGCATCGCCCTCGGGGTGGCCGGCGCCCTCATCCAAGGTCACACCCGCAACCCCCTCGCCGACGCCGGCCTCCTCGGCATCAACGCCGGGGCAGCGTTGTTCGTGGTGCTCTCGATCTACCTGCTGGGCACCAGCACCCCCGCCGAGTACCTGTGGTTCGCCTTCGCCGGCTCCCTGTTCGCCAGCGTCATCGTGTTTGGGTTCGCCTCCATCGGCAACGGCGGCTCGAGCCCCCTGAGCCTGGCCCTCGCCGGCGCCGCCGTCGCCTTCTTCCTCCAGGCGATGATCCAAACCGTCGTCCTGCTCGACCAGACCAGCCTCGACGGCTACCGCTTCTGGGTGGTCGGATCCGTCGCCGGACGCGGCATGGACGTGCTCTGGCAGGTCCTGCCGTTCATCGTCGTCGGCCTCGTCATCGCCCTCGCGAGCACCCCCGGACTCAACGTACTCAGCCTCGGCGAAGACGTCGCCCGCTCCCTGGGCACCAACATCATCCTGACCCGCGTCATCGGCATCGCCGTGATCACCATCCTCACCGGCGCCGCCACCGCCGCATGCGGCCCCATCGCGTTCGTCGGCCTCATCGTCCCGCACATCGCCCGCGCCATCACCGGCCCGGACTACCGCTGGCTCGTCCCCTACGCGGGCCTGCTCGGCGGTGTGCTGCTCGTCCTCGCCGACGTCATCGGCCGCATCGTCGTGCGTCCCGGCGAACTGCAGGTCGGCATCGTGCTCGCCCTGGTCGGCGCCCCGTTCTTCATTGCCCTCGTCCGCCGCCGGAAGCTGGTGTCGCTGTGACCGACCTGACGAAGATCCCCACCGCAACCACACCCGCCACAGGCAAGGATCCCCGCCGCCGCACCCCCATCCAGCTCTCCACCGCCGTACCCGCCCGCCCCGCCTTCCGCGTCGGCCGGTTCTCCGTGGTGTGGCGCGGCCGCCACGTGCTCGTGTGCACCCTGCTCGTCGTCGCCGCGTTCCTGCTCCTGTGCGTCGGGCTCGGTCGCGGCGACTACCCGATGTCCGTCCCCCAGGTCATCGAGGTGCTCCTCGGCGGCGGTGAACGACTCGACCGGTTCATCGTCCTCGACCTGCGACTCCCCCGCGGCATCGGCGCGCTCGTCGTCGGCGCCTGCCTCGCCGTCTCCGGTGCCATCACCCAGTCCCTGTCACGCAACGCCCTGGCCAGCCCCGACATCCTCGGCATCACCGCCGGCGCGAGCGCAGCCGCCGTCGCCCTGATCGTCGTCACCAGCGGCGGCAGCATCGTCGGCCTCCTCGCCGCACTCGGCCTGCCCCTGGCCGCCCTCGCCGGCGGCCTGCTCACCGCCGCCGCGATCTACCTGCTCGCCTGGAAGAACGGCATCGACGGATTCCGACTCGTGCTCATCGGCATCGGCGCCAACGCCATGCTGATCGCCCTGACCAACTGGATGCTCGTCTCCGCCGACATCAACGACGTCTCCCGCGCCCAGGTCTGGCTGACAGGCTCCCTCAACGGCATCAGCTGGAGTCAGGTCATCCCCGCCGGCATCGCCCTCGCTGTCATCGGTACCTGGACGATCATCGCCTCGTTCACCATCGGCGCCCTGCGCCTCGGCGACGACACCGCTCGCTCACTCGGGATCCGCCTGCAATCCCAACAGGGCATGCTCCTCATCGCCGCCTGTGCGCTCGCCGCCGTCGCGACCGCCGCCGCCGGACCCATCGGCTTCGTCGCACTCGCCGCACCCCAGCTCGCGCTCCGGCTCGTCCGCTCCGCCGGCCCCCCGATCATCGCCTCCGCGCTGACCGGCGCCACGCTCGTCGTCGGCGCCGACATCATCGCCCGCACCATCCTGCCGGTCTCCCTGCCGGTCGGCCTCGTAACCTCCGCGCTCGGCGGCCCATTCCTGCTGTATCTGCTCGTGCGCTCCAACCGGAAGGTGTCAGTGTGACCCACGCCCAGCCCCTCGACACGCACCCCGCAGACGCCCCGGCACCCGCCGACCCGCGGCTCGTCGCCGAACATCTCGGACTCGGTTACGGAGACCGCCTCATCGTCGACGACCTCGACCTCGAGATCCCCACCGGCGTGGTCACCACCATCATCGGCCCCAACGGCTGCGGCAAATCCACCCTGCTGCGCGCCCTGAGCCGCCTGCTCAAACCCCGCGACGGACACGTCGTACTCGACGGCCACAAGATCACCACGATGCGCACCCGCGACGTCGCCCGAGTCCTCGGCATGCTTCCCCAAGCACCGACCGCGCCCGAAGGGCTCACCGTCGCCGACCTCGTCGCCCGCGGCCGTCACCCGCACCAATCGTGGATGCAGCAATGGTCCGGCGACGACGAAGACGTCGTCGCCACCGCCCTCGCCCGCACCGGCATCGCCGACCTCGCCGACCGGCCCGTCGACGAACTCTCCGGTGGCCAACGCCAACGCGCCTGGATCTCGATGGCCCTCGCCCAGGGCACCGACATCCTGCTGCTCGACGAACCCACCACCTACCTCGACCTCGCACACTCCATCGAAGTCCTCGACCTCGTCGACCAGTTGCACAGCGAACTCGGCCGCACCGTGGTGATGGTCCTGCACGACCTCAACCTCGCCGTCCGCTACAGCGACCACCTCGTCGTCATGCGCGACGGCAAAGTCATCGCCTCCGGCCCCCCGGCCGAGATCATCTCCGTCGAACTCCTCCACGACGTATTCGGGCTCGACGCCTCCGTCATCGACGACCCGGTCTCCGGCCGACCCCTGATCGTGCCCATCGGCACCCGCCACGTCTACGGCACCACGGGCGGCGACACCCCGCCCGAGAAGCTACGACCCTAGGTAGTACGCACGAATGTCGGAGACTCCGTAGAATCACGGTATGGCAGCACTAGGCGAACTCGAGCGAGCAGTGATGGACCACCTGTGGTCCTCCACCGAACCCCAGACCGTGCGACAGGTCCACGAAGGACTCTCCGCGCGGCGCTCCCTCGCATACACCACCGTCATGACTGTCCTTCAACGCCTCGCGAAGAAGAACCTCGTCATCCAGCAACGCGACGACCGCGCCCACCGCTACCTCCCGGTCCACGGCCGCGACGAACTTGTCGCCGGCCTCATGGTCGACGCACTCGACCAGGCCGACGAAACCGCCGGCCGCACCGCCGCACTCGTCCACTTCGTCGGCCGGGTCGGCGCCGACGAAGCAGCTGCACTGCGCGCCGCACTGGCCGAACTCGAAACCCAGCACAGCACCGACCGACCCGCGGGAAAGGCGAGCTGACACACTCGACTCCATGGATGCGACCACCGCGCTCGTATTCGGCATACTTGCGCTACTCCTCGCGGGCCCGGTGCCGGGGCTCCTCTCCCGCGCCACCTGGCCACACCGCAACCCACGCGCCGCACTGGTGCTGTGGCAGGCCATCGCCCTGGCCGCCGTCCTCTCGGCGTTCAGCTCCGGCCTGGCCATCGCCAGCCGCCTCCTCGTCCCCGGCCACGACGGCCGCCCCACCACCGGTCCCCTCGAAGAAATCGACGCACTCGGACTCCCACTGTGGCTGACCTACATCGTCGTCTTCACACTCACCCTGCTCATCGGCGGACGCCTGATCTACTCGATCGTGCGCGTCGGTGTCCGCACCCGCCGCCGCCGAGCCCGCCACCGCATGCTCGTCGACCTCCTCGACCGCCGCGACAACCTCTCCGCCGTCCGCACCCTCCCCCACGTGCGGATCCTCGACAGCACCGACCCCATCGCCTACTGCCTGCCCGGCATCCGGCACCGTGTCGTCCTGTCCGAAGGCACTCTCGACAACCTCACCGACGACGAACTCAGCGCCGTCCTACGCCACGAACACTCCCACCTACGTGCCCGACACGACCTCGTCCTCGAAGCATTCACCGCCGTCTACGAAGCATTCCCCCGCTGGGTCCGTTCCGGATCGGCACTCGGCTCCGTGCAGCTCCTCGTCGAAATGCTCGCCGACGACTCCGCCGTGCGTCTCACCGGACCCACCCCCCTCGCCCGAGCCCTCGTCACCTGCGCCGACGCCCACGCCCCGACCGGCGCCCTCGCCGTCGGCGGACCCTCCACCCTGCTGCGGGTACGCCGCCTCGCCGATCCCGGCCCCGACCTCACCCTCTCCGCATGCGCCTACATGGCCGCCGCCGCGATCCTCATCGTCCCCACCGTCGCCGTCGCCGTCCCGTGGCTGACCGAACTGACCCGCCTGTTCCACCACTGACCGACCCCCCGGACACCATTCGATTTCGATCACACCTCGATTCGGGGGAAGCTGTACCCATGACCGTCGAACGCACCGATACCCCCCTCGCCCAGATCGGCGTCACCGGCCTGGCCGTCATGGGGTCCAACATCGCCCGTAACTTCGCCCGCCACGGCTACACCGTCGCCCTCCACAACCGAAGCATCGCCAAGACCGACGCTCTCCTCGCCGAACACAGCAGCGACGGCACCTTCGTGCGCACCGAAACAATCGACGAATTCGTCGCCGCACTGGAAAAGCCCCGCCGCGTCCTGATCATGGTCAAGGCCGGCGACGCCACCGACGCCGTCATCGACGAACTCGCCGACGCCATGGAATCCGGCGACATCATCATCGACGGCGGAAACGCCCTCTACACCGACACCATCCGCCGCGAAGCCGCCCTGCGCGCTCGCGGACTGCACTTCGTCGGCGCCGGTATCTCCGGTGGCGAAGAAGGCGCCCTCAACGGACCGTCCATCATGCCCGGCGGACCCGCCGAATCCTACGCCGCACTCGGCCCCCTCCTCGAAGCCATCTCCGCCAAAGTCGACGACACCCCGTGCTGCACCCACGTCGGCCCCGACGGAGCCGGACACTTCGTCAAGATGGTGCACAACGGCATCGAATACGCCGACATGCAGCTCATCGGCGAGGCATACCACCTGCTGCGCGACGCTTTGGGCTACGACGCCGCAACGATCGCCGACGTATTCGCCGACTGGAACACCGGAACCCTCGAGTCGTACCTCATCGAAATCACCGCCGAAGTACTGCGCCAGATCGACGCCACCACCGGCAAACCTCTCGTCGATGTGATCGTCGACGCCGCCGAACAAAAAGGCACCGGACGCTGGACCGTCAAGGCCGCTCTCGACCTCGGCATCCCCGTCACCGGGATCGCCGAAGCCGTCTTCGCCCGCGCCCTGTCCGGTTCCCGGACCCAGCGCGCCGCGGCCAGCGACCTGACCTCCGGCACCCTCGGCGCCGCCCCCACCGACACCGCCCAGTTCACCGAGGACATCCGCGCCGCCCTCTACGCCTCCAAAATCGTCGCCTACGCCCAAGGCTTCGATCAGATCGCCGCCGGCAGCGTCGAATACGGCTGGAACGTCGACCGCGCTGCCATGGCCACCATCTGGCGTGGCGGCTGCATCATCCGCGCCCAGTTCCTCAACCGCATCAAAGAGGCCTACGACGCAGACCCCCACCTACCCAGTCTGATCCTCGCCCCCTACTTCCGCGACGCCATCGAAGCCGGCATCGACAGCTGGCGGCGCGTCGTGGTCACCGCCACCACTCTCGGCATCCCCATCCCCGCCTTCGGCTCGTCCCTGTCCTACTACGACGGGCTGCGTGCCGAACGCCTCCCCGCCGCACTCACCCAGGGCCAACGCGACTACTTCGGCGCACACACCTACGAGCGCACCGACAAGCCCGGAAAGTTCCACACCCTGTGGAGCGGCGACCACAGCGAAGTCCCGGCCTGACCGACCCCGGCCATGACCGGTACCGCGGCAGCATCCGTGGCGTGCGCGCTCGCCGCCGCGGTGCTGATCGCTGTCACCGACCTGTTCGAACACGGCGTGTTCACCGTCCTCGGGTCGTGGCAGACCTGGGCGGTGATCGCCGCCGGACTCACCGGCATGTACCTGCAGCAACGCGCCTTCCAAGCCGGACCGCTGACCGCCTCGCTACCGACGCTGACGATCGCCGAACCCCTCGCCGCCGTCTTCCTCGGTATGACGGTGCTCGGCGAACACCTCGACACCGACGGCCTCGGCTTCACTATCACCGTCGCCGCCGTCGCAGTGATGGCCGTGACCGCCCTCGCGCTCGCCCGCACCGTCACACCGACCCCCTCCGTCACCACACCGGGTACGGAAGAAGCACCGGACGGAAGTCCCACCCAGCCCTGATCAGCTCCCCGACCGCGACAACACCGCGACCAGGAAATCCGAATCCTCCGTGAACGGACGCAGATCCCACGTCGACAACAACAACTCCGGCGTGAGACCCCCGGCCGCCGCATCGGCAAGGAACTCGGTGAAGTCGTAGTCGCGGCCGGCACCGAACCCGACCACCGCACGCCCCGACGACGTCAGATGACGTGAGAATCCCGCCAACGTCGTCCGCCGTGTCGCCGGTGCCAAGAACGTCATCACATTGCCCGCACACACGATCGCGTCGAACTCCGCGGCCACACCGCGACTCGGCAGATCCAGTTCCGCGAGATCCCCGACCAGCCACGTCGGACCTGGATGATCCTCCTCCGCCGCCGCAATCAACACCGGGTCGACATCGACCCCGACGACGACGTGCCCCACTCCGTGCAGATAGCCACCCAACCGGCCCGGCCCACACCCCGCATCGAGCACCCGCGCACCCCGCCCCAGCATCGCGTCGATCAACCGGGCCTCACCGACGATGTCCTGCCCCTGCGCCGCCATCGTCCGGAACCGTTCGACATACCAGTTCGAATGCGACGGATCCGCCGCGGTGATGTCCTCCCACTGGCTTCGGATGCGCTCGGCCAACGTCCCACCTCCTCGATTGGGCCCACGAATGCGAGCCACGTGCAACCTCACCCTATGCACCCGATTCCCACCGCACGACAACCCATGAATCCCCGAATTAGAATGGACACCCTCACCAAACCGTCACGACTCGACGAGAGGGCACAGGGAACCAGACAGGAGGCGCGCCGAAGTGACCGAGGCCCCGACCGCCCACCACGAGGTGATCCTCACCGAGAACCAATGGACCGAGCGCCGCGACCGACATCGGCACGAGGCCGACGAGCTGCTCGCCGAGCACCTGCGCCGGCGCGCGTCGCACGAGAAACACCCCGTCCACGATTTTCTGTTCACGTACTACAACCACCGGCCCGCGCAGCTGCGGCGGTGGCATCCCGGATTTGGCACCGTTCTGCTCGGCGCGGGTCGTGAGTACCGCAACCATCCCGCCTACGAGCGGGTCGTCGTGGACGGCACGCCCGGTGTGCGCGTGAGATCCAACACCCTCGAGCATCGGTTCGCCATGGTCGAGTTCGTCGCCGAGTTGCTTGCGCGAACCCGGTCGAGGCCCGCCCAGTTCGGCTGCTTCGGACTGCACGAATGGGCGATGGTGTTCCGCACGAGCAACGATGATGTGCGGCATGCCGCGGTGCCGCTGCGGCTCGGTCACGCCGGCACCGATGCGGTGGTGGAATCAATGCAGTTGCGCTGCAGTCATTATGATGCCTACCGATTCTTCACCCCGGACGCGGCACCTCGCAACATCGAACCGCTGATCCGCGACGACCAACTCGACCGCGAGCAACCCGGGTGCCTGCACGCCGGTATGGACCTATACAAGTGGTGCTACAAACTCTCCCCTCTGGTCGATTCGGACCTGCTGCTGCGCTGTTTTCGGCACGCGTCGGCGACACGCGAACTCGACATGCGCGCGAGCCCGTATGATCTGAGCGACTACGGCTACTCGCCCATCACGATCGAGACTGCCGCCGGACGCGCACAGTACGTCCGCGAGCAGTCGGCGCTCACCTCTCGCGCCGCGGACCTGAGACAGGACCTGCTCGAACGATGCACCGCCCTGCGCGCACGAACCGACGTACGCCCTTAGCTACCGGCGGGTAACATATATGGTGAATTTTCGTGCGGCTCCCGGAACGCAACAACACCGGGCGCACAGCAACCGGAAAGAGTGAGGGTAATGACTGAACGCGTGACCGTCGGCGGACTGCAGATCGCCAAGGTGCTCTACGACTTCGTCAACAACGAGGCGCTCCCCGGCACCGGAGTGAACGCAGGCGCGTTCTGGGCCGGCGCCGACAAGATCGTCGAAGAGCTCGCCCCCCGCAATCGTGCCCTGCTCGCCAAGCGCGACGACCTGCAGGCACAAATCGACACCTGGCACCGCGACCGGAGCGGACAGGCCCATGACGCAGCCGCCTACAAGGCATTCCTCGAGGAGATCGGCTACCTCGTTCCTGTCCCGGCGCCCTTTCAGATCACCACCGCCGGTGTCGACAGTGAAGTCACCTCCACCGCCGGACCGCAGCTCGTCGTTCCGGTCCTCAACGCCCGATTTGCTCTCAACGCCTCCAACGCCCGCTGGGGCTCGCTTTACGACGCGCTGTACGGTACCGACGCCATCTCCGAAGAGGGCGGCGCCGAGAAGAGCAGCGGCTACAATAAGGTCCGCGGCGACAAGGTCATCGCCTGGGCCCGCGACTTCCTCGACAAGGCGGCGCCTCTGCAGTCCGGCAGCCACACCGACTCGACCAAGTACTCCATCGACGGCACCGAACTGAACGTCACCCTCGCCGACGGTACCGTCACCGGCCTCGCCGACGCCGACAAGCTCGTCGGCTACCTCGGCGACAAGAGCGCCCCCACCTCCGTGCTGCTGCGCAACAACGGCCTGCACATCGAGATCCAGATCGACGCCGCCTCCCCCATCGGCAGCACCGACGCTGCCGGAGTCAAGGACGTCGTCCTCGAATCCGCCGTGACCACGATCATGGACTTCGAGGACTCCGTCGCTGCCGTCGACGCCGACGACAAAACCCTCGGCTACCGTAACTGGCTCGGACTCAACCGCGGCGACCTGGCCGAATCATTCGACAAGGGCGGCAAGACCCACACCCGCACGCTCAACGGCAACCGCGTCTACACCGCACTCGACGGGAAGGATCTCGAACTGCACGGCCGGTCCCTGCTGTTCGTCCGCAACGTCGGTCACCTCATGACCACCCCCGCCATCCTCGATGCCGACGGCAACGAAATCCCCGAAGGGATCCTCGACGCCCTCATCACCAGTCTGTGCGCCATCCATGGTCTCGACACCGACGATGCGCACGGCCCGCTGGCCAACAGCCGCACCGGCTCCATCTACATCGTCAAGCCCAAGCAGCACGGCCCCGAAGAATCGGCCTTCACCACCGAACTGTTCGGCCGCGTCGAAGACGTCCTCGGCCTGCCCACCAACACCGTCAAGGTCGGCATCATGGACGAGGAACGGCGAACCACGGTCAACCTCGCCGCCTGCATCGAAGCCGCATCCGAACGCGTCGTGTTCATCAACACCGGCTTCCTCGACCGCACCGGCGACGAAATCCACACATCCATGGAAGCAGGCGCCGTCGTGCGCAAGGCCGCCATGAAGCAACAGAAATGGATCGCCGCGTACGAAGACTGGAATGTCGACACCGGCCTCGCCGCGGGCCTGCAAGGTAAGGCGCAGATCGGCAAGGGCATGTGGGCCATGACCGAACTGATGGCAGACATGCTCGTGCAGAAGATCGGCCAGCCCAAGGCAGGTGCCAACACGGCGTGGGTCCCGTCACCCACCGGCGCCACCCTGCACGCCACCCACTACCACGAGGTCGACGTCTTCGCGGTGCAAGACACCTTGAAGGGCAAGACCCGCGCCACCGTCGACGACATCCTCACCATCCCGCTCGCCGACAACACCGACTGGTCCGCCGACGAGAAGCGTGAAGAACTCGACAACAACTGCCAGTCCATCCTCGGCTACGTCGTCCGTTGGATCGACGCCGGTGTCGGCTGCTCGAAGGTGCCGGACATCCACGATGTCGCACTGATGGAAGACCGCGCCACCCTGCGCATCTCGAGCCAGCTCCTCGCGAACTGGATCCGTCACGGTATCGTCACCGAGGACGAGGTCGTCGCTTCCCTCGAACGCATGGCACCGGTTGTCGACCGCCAGAACGAAGGCGACGCGTCCTACCGGAACATGGCGCCGAACTTCGACACCAACATCGCGTTCCAGGCCGCCAAGGAACTGATCCTCGAAGGCACCACCCAACCCAGCGGCTACACCGAGCCGATCCTGCACCGCCGCCGTCGCGAGTACAAGTCCGCCAACGCCTGAACGTCGGCACACCGAAACGATGGGCCCCGATCCACGTGGATCGGGGCCCATCGTCGCACCACTCCGACTTGCACCACACCGACATCACCGCGCGTCACTAGACTGCTGGAGCCCGGCCACATCAGCTACGACCACAACGAAACGAGGTGAGAATCCAAGTGGCTCGACATCGTGGATCCGGTGGCACGCGTGGCCTCAGCTCAGGTGTCGTCGTTGCTCTGGTTGCCGTTGCGCTTCTCGTTCTCGCTGTGCTCGGCTGGCTCCAACTTCGCAACCGAATCAACGAACAGGCCACCGAAGCAGCCGGGACTTGCGTCGAAGGCGACGCCGAACTCCACATCGTCGCCGACCCCCTCATCGCCCCCACCCTCACCGACCTCGCCGACACGTGGAACACCGACGTCGCACCCGTGATCCGCGACTACTGCATCACTGCCCACGTCACCGCCACCGAGTCGACCACGACAGCCACGGCGCTCGCTGCCGGCGACACGTGGAGCCCCGACCTCGGGCCCGCACCCGCCCTCTGGGTACCGGTCGACAACCGCGCCGCCGACCGCGCAGGCACGAGCGCGACCGGACACCGTCGCCCCCTCGCCACCTCGCCGATCGTCCTCGCCACCCCCACCGACCTCCACAACGGACTCACCACCGCCGGGGTCGGATGGCACGACCTACCGTCACTGCAGGCCACCCCCGGATCCCTCAGCGCGCTCGGTCTCGGTCCGTGGGAATCGCTACGCATGGCGCTGCCCACCGGCACCGACAGTGACGCCACCGTGCCCGCACTCGAAGCCGTCGCCACCACCGGCACCGGGCCGCTGCCCCAGAGCGAAGCGGAATCCCCGGAAACCGTGACCGCCATGACCCAACTCGCACTCGGCGCCAACGCACTCGATATCGCCGCCGGACCGACCACCGCGGACGCACTCACGGCGCTCGCCGCGAACACCACCCCCGACTCCCCCATCCACGCAGTGCCCGTAGTGGAAAAACAACTGCACGACGCGGTCACCGAGGGACACGCCCACGACCTCACCGGCTTCCTCCCCGCCGGTGCCACACCCGTCGCCGATTTCCCCGCGGTGGTGCCGAGCGCCCCCTGGGTCGACGAAACACTGTCCCGGGCGGCCGGGCAGTTCATCGACTACGTACGTCACCCTGACCAGAGACAGCGCTTCCTCGACGACGGATTCCGCGACGAAGACGGCACTCCCCCCGATGCTTCCGCCTCCGACGTCACTCATCCCCCCGTCGCGGACGTCCTGATCGCCGCGGAACCTGCCGTCGGCGACACACTCCTCGACATCCGACTCCACCCCCAACCACCTACCAAGACCACCGTGCTCGTCGACACCACCACCTCCATGTCCACAGCAATCGGAGGCAGCACCCGACTCGATGACACCGCAACCGCCATCGACAGCGTCCTCCGCCGTTCCCCGAACACCTCGATCGTCGGGATGTACGTCTTCGACGACACGTCGGCCTACCGAACCGCCGTTGCACGCGATGCACTCACCCAAGAGCAGCGTGCAGCACTGACCACCGCCCTCGGCAGAGTAGACAACACCGAGACCGCGCCAGTCTACGAATCGATTCTCGCCGCATATGCCGATGCTGTCGCCAACTACGATTCGTCCAGGCCGAACTCGATACTCGTGATCCTCGACAGCGACGACGACACCAGCACGGGCACATCCGAAAGATTCCTCGACAGAATCGACGACCTCACCGACACTGCCTCACGAGTCCGGATCGACGTCGTCGTCCTCGGCGACGACGTCACCGATTCCGACACACTGCAGGATCTCACCGACCGCACCGGCGGGTCGTATTCCACGCTCACCACCACCGTGAACGACGACCTGACCGCCCTACTCCGAAAGCTCATCTCCTGACCGTGATCCAACTACTCGTCGCGGGGACGTTCCTAGCGCTCATCACTTTCTGGTTCCATCGCCGCCTCGTCCGGGCACCAGGCCTTACCGGAAGGGCCGCGCTCGCCGCCGACACCGCCCTCGTCGCGTTACTCGGCGTCGCCTTGGCCGCGTCAGTCACCGGCACCGTCCTCGACCCCGCATGGGCACGTCCACTGGGTTTCCTCGGGTACAGCTGGTTCGCTGCAGGCCTCTACCTGATCATCGGCACCCTCATCATCGGAGTGTTCTGTCTCGGGGCGAGGCTCGTGCGGCGGTTCCGCACCGATAGATACCCCCGAACCGACTCTTCGCCATCAGCGCCACGTCGTGTACTGCGAATCGCAACGGGCACTCTCGTCACCGTCACCGTCATCACGATCGGTTACGGAGCGCTGATCGAAGCGGCCAATCCCCGACTCGTCCACTCCACCATTGCACTGCCCGGCCTGCCGAACGGATTCGACGGACTTCGCGTCGCCCTGATCACCGACCTGCATGTCGGTCCGGCAAGGGGCGCCGGATTCGTGCAAGGAGTCGTCGATCAGGTCAACGAACAGCAGCCCGATCTCATCGTTCTCGGCGGAGACCTCGCCGACGGCACCATCGAGTACGTGGGCGACGACCTCACGCCCCTCGCCGAACTCCGTGCCCCACTCGGCGTCTACGGGGTCAGCGGCAACCACGAGTACTACTCGGACGACGCCTTGTCCTGGCTCGACCACTGGGAAGGCCTCGGTGTACGGACACTGCGGAACGAAAGCGTCACCGTGACACACAACGGCGACGAGATCGCGGTGGCGGGTGTGCACGACTACACCGCGCCGGCACCGGATGCGGCGGATCTCCCCCGCGCTGTCGGCGGACTGTCACCGGAAACCTTCGTCCTTCTCGCCGCTCACCAGCCGGCGCACGTCCTCGAAGCACAGGATCTCGGTGTGGATCTGCAGCTGTCCGGGCATACCCACGGCGGCCAGATGTGGCCCCTCGGATATATCGTCGCCGCCGCAAATCCCACTGTCGCTGGGCTGGACCACTTCGGCGACACCGCCATCTACACATCACAAGGGGCCGGCTCCTGGGGTCCACCGGTCCGGGTCGCGACTCCGCCCGAGATCTCCATCCTCGAGCTCGTCACCCAGAAGTAGTAGCATCGCCGCCGCGCCTGAATCCCACGGGGATCACAGAGTGTTGAGACGGGAGTCAGGTGGGGTCTGCACCAATAGATTCGGTTTATATTGTGTTTCCGTATGGTTCTGAATATTGATTCAAGGTCGCGAGGGTTGCGGGCGCTCGCCCGCAACCCTCGGTGCATTCAGCTGCTGTACGCCTCCAGTGGAGGGCACGAGCACACCAAATTGCGGTCGCCGTGTGCGCCGTCGATCCGGCGCACCGCAGGCCACACCTTCGCGCGCATCTTCCCCACTGGATACACAGCCATCTCACGGGAGTACGGATGAGTCCACTCCCCGACCAGGCATTCCGCCGTGTGCGGCGCCCCGCGCAGCGGGTTGTCGTCGACCGCCCACTCCCCCGCCCCGACCCTGTCGATCTCCCCGCGGATCGAGATCATCGCATCGATGAACTCATCGATCTCACTCAGATCCTCACTCTCGGTGGGTTCGACCATGAGCGTTCCGGCCACAGGGAAGCTCATGGTCGGCGCATGGAATCCGTAGTCGGCGAGCCGTTTGGCCACGTCGTCGACGGTGACACCGGTGTCCTTGGTCATTTGACGCAGGTCCAGGATGCACTCGTGCGCGACCATCCCGTTTGCTCCCGTGTACAGCACCGGAAAGTACTCGTCGAGACGTCGTGCAATGTAGTTCGCCGAGGCGATCGCGGTAAGTGACGCTTGCCGCAGCCCTGATGCGCCCATGAGCTTGATATATGCCCAGGTGATCGGCAGGATCGACGCCGACCCATAGGGTGCAGCCGATACCGGGCCCACCCCACCGAGCTCGGGTGCCGACGGATGGCCCGGAAGGAACGGCGTGAGGTGCGAACGCACCCCGATCGGGCCTACGCCAGGCCCGCCGCCACCGTGCGGAATGCAAAAGGTCTTGTGCAGATTCAAGTGGCTGACGTCACCACCGAACTTGCCCGGGCGCGCCAGACCCACGAGTGCGTTGAGATTCGCGCCGTCGATGTACACCTGCCCGCCGGCGGCGTGCACCGCACCGCAGATGTCTTCGATCTCATGTTCGTACACCCCGTGGGTCGACGGGTAGGTGATCATGATCGCCGCGAGGCGCTCTGCATGGTCCGCGATCTTCGCCCGCAGATCGTCGAGGTCGACATCTCCGTTGGGACGGCATGCCACAACCTCGACGCGCATGCCGGCCATGACGGCCGACGCGGCATTGGTCCCGTGCGCACTCGATGGGATCAAGCACGTGTCGCGGTGGTCGTCACCGCGGCTCAGATGGTAGTGCCGAATCGCGAGCAGACCTGCATATTCACCCTGGCTGCCGGCATTCGGTTGCAGTGTGACGGCGTCGTACCCGGTGACCGCCGCGAGCCAGCATTCGAGACTCGAGATGAGCTGCCGGATTCCTGCTGTCTGATCCGCGGGAGCGAACGGATGCAGACGCGCGAATTCCGGCCATGTGATGGCCTCCATCTCTACTGCAGCATTGAGCTTCATCGTGCAGGATCCGAGCGGGATCATCGTGCGGTCGAGTGCGAGGTCTTTGTCGGACAACCGTCGCAGGTACCGCATCATCGCGGTTTCCGTCCGGTACTTCGTGAACGCTTCATGCTGGAGGAATTCGCTGGTTCGGGCGAGGCCCTCCGGGATGGACACGGGCTCGTCGACAAACGCCGCGTCGGTGACGACACCGAATGCAGCCGCCACGCTCGCCACGTGTGAGTACGTCGTCGCCTCGTCACAGGAGATCGACACGTGATCGGCATCGACGAGATACAGGTTGACGGAGCGTTCGGCCGCTGCCGCCACCACCTCCGCCGCTCGACCCGGAACCCGGGCGAGGACGGTGTCGAAGAAGTCGTCGTGAACAACCTCGATGCCCCCGCTGCGCAGTGCGGCGGCGACAACAGATGCGTGCGCACCCACTCGCCGCGCGATCCCGGTCAGCCCCTCGGCGCCGTGGTACGACGTGTACATCGCGGCGAGGACCGCCAGAAGCACCTGTGCGGTGCAGATGTTGCTGGTCGCCTTTTCACGACGAATGTGCTGCTCGCGGGTTTGCAGCGCCAGCCTGTAGGCCGGAGCGCCGTCGGCATCGACCGAGACACCCACAAGCCGTCCCGGAAGATTCCGCGTGTGCACACCGTTGACAGCCAGGTATCCCGCGTGCGGGCCACCGAAGCCCATCGGCACACCGAAGCGCTGGGTCGTACCGAAGCAGGCATCGGCGTGCTTCTCACCGGGCGGGGTCATCAGTGTCAGAGCCAGGAGGTCCGCGCCCACCGCAACCAACGCGCCGCGTTCGTGTGCAGCGTCTACCACGGGAGCAACATCGAATACCCGACCGGACGCACCCGGGATCTGCAGAATCACGCCGAAGAAGTCACCCTCGGGCAGCCCGTCGTCCACAAGATTCGCGGTGACGAGCTCGATCCCGAGGGGCTCGGCGCGAGTTGCGAGCACCGCGGCGGTCTGGGTGAAGAGGTCGGCGTCGACCACGCATCGGGGGCTCTTCGATGTGCGGTTGGCGCGACGCAGCAACGTCATCGCCTCCGCCGCCGCTGTAGCTTCGTCGAGCATCGACGAATTCGCGACTTCCATACCGGTCAGGTCGGAAACCATCGTCTGGAAGTTGAGCAGGGCTTCGAGTCGACCCTGACTGATCTCCGGCTGGTACGGCGTATAGGCGGTGTACCAGGCGGGATTCTCGATGATGTTGCGGAGCAGAACCGGAGGGGTGAGCGTGTCGTAGTAGCCGTGCCCGATCATGGACGTAGCAACAACGTTCTGGGACGCCAGAGTTTTCAGGCCGGAGAGGACCTCATGTTCACTCAGCGGCGCGTCCAGGATGCCGAGTCCATCGGCAACACCACCCTCACGGGCGTCGAGGACACCGGCGGGTAGCGCCTTCGAGGCGAGTTCCTCGAGCGTATCGACTCCGACGACGTCGAGGATCCGGCGCAGTCCTTGCGTATCGGGTCCGATATGACGATCGGCGAAACTCCAGGTGATGGCATCTGTCATCGCAGCTCCCAGGCTGATCGGCGAGGTCGCACGTGCGCGGTCGGCACGGGCGTTTCCTCCCCCTCTGTCCTGAGCTCGCTGGGCGAGCGCCTGAGAGATTCGGTCCCGGTCGGTGGACCTTTCCCCGTGGGCGGGTGGGTGCTCCCACCGCTTTCCAGAGACGTCGTAGCTCTCGCGGTCCTGGATGCCTGAGAGATTGACGGAGAGGTGTTGCTCCTTCGGCGCCCAGACGTGTTGGTCCGGGGCTCTCCCGCGAGACGGCGACGCACATAGATTCTAGAGCACGAGCGCCGGTCGAGGCCTGCCTCCTCGGAGGCGTGGTCCAGATCTATCCGATGCGGCGATTGATGCGGTTGCGGCGACGGGAAGCAAGTTCGTCCTCGGGCTTCTCCTCGACGTCGTATCCTTCGGCACGCTCGGCCGGAAAGTCCGCGATACTGCCGGTCAGTTCCCGGACCGCGCCGCTGACCGCGATACCGAACACGCCTTGTCCGCCTTGGAGCAGGTCGACGACCTCTTCCGGGGACGTGCACTCGTACACCGTGGTGCCGTCCGAGAAGAGTGTGATCTTGGCCAAGTCCCGCACGCCACGGCTCCGGAGGTGGTCGACGGCCACGCGGATGTTCTGCAGCGAGACGCCGGTATCGAGGAGTCGCTTGACGATCTTGAGAACCAGGATGTCTTTGAACGAGTACAGTCGCTGGCTTCCGGAACCCGCCGCGCTCCTGATCGAAGGGACAACCAGATTCGTTCGCGCCCAGTAGTCGAGTTGGCGATAACTGATGCCTGCGATCTGACATGCGATCGGTACTCGATAGCCGACCAGCTCATCGGGCACCGAGTTGTCGGGAAACAGCCCCGGTTGCAGATCGTCGGAGGTGTCCGCTGCAGGTACCGGAGCCACGCGGTCGCCGGAATGGGCACCGAGTTGCTGTCCTTGCGGCCGATCTCGCACTGTGTGACTTCCTCTCGCGCGCCCCGTTGTCCCTCGCCACCACCGACCAGGCGGATCCCCCACCGCATCCGAACCCGTACATCCTCCGGGTCACCCGACTTGATCCCGTAACGGATCAACCAAGCGTACGCCTTGTATGATTCACATCGGGTAGCAACACGCCGACAACGAAAGCAGCATTCGACATTACACTGGTTCGTCACCGGACATCGTCGAACAACTTCCGCTCGGTCACACCGGCAGATCCACCCGGTGGAAGGCCATGTCAGCCGTCGGTTGCCTTGAAGTCGTCGGGCGAGACGGATTCGAGGAACTCCTTGAACTTCTCGACCTCGTCCTCCTTTTCCTCAGGCATCGCGAGGCCTGCTTCGGCCAGCACCGATTCCTCGGCGAACACCGGCGCGCCGGTGCGCAGAGCTACGGCAACCGCGTCGGACGGGCGACACGAGACCCGGATCTCACCCTCGAAGATGAGATCCGCGTAGAAAGTACCCTCTTGAAGATCCACGATCCGGACCTCGAGCAGAGCATGGCCGAACGCGTCGAGGAGATTCTTGATCAGGTCGTGGGTGAGGGGCCGCACCGGCTCCACTCCCTGCTGTTCCAGCGCGATTGCAGTTGCTTCCATCTGACCGATCCAGATCGGAAGGTACCGCTCGCCCTCTGCTTCTCGCAGCAGAAGGACCGGCTGGTTCTGCGGTTGCTCGACTCGGATACCGACTACCCTCATCTCGCTCATTGCGGCGCCTCCGTTCCGCTGCCCACCGGTCGTCGTACTCGCCGGCACGTACTGCCTGAATTCTAGTGCGCTCCTCCGTGTACGTCAGGTACCCGAATCCGGAAGATGTGACCATCCATCGACCATGCCACCACAGTCAACGATCGAGGGAGCCCTGCACTGCTGCCTTGACGAGACACGTGTGCAGCGTCAAGGACAACGCAGCCAACTCACGCACCATCTCTTCCGCTCGTTCGCGTGCTCCTGCATCGCGTCCCTTGGCGACAGGTCCAGCGATCTGAGCAACAAGGCCTGCCTCGCGGTCTGCCGCCAATTTGAACGCACGGAGGTGCCGGACTTCGAGTCCGAACTGGGACATCGCCTTCGCCGTCCGCGCCAGCAACACCGCGTCGTCGTCGAAGAACCCTGCTGCACCCGGTGTGAGGAGCCCCGCGCCCACCAACTCTGTGAGGAACACGGTGTCGATACCTGCCCGCTCGCACAGATCATCTCGCCCGACTCGAATCTGACGGTCGCTACGAAGATCCTCGGGAGAAACCTCGCCCCGCGCGACCGCGAGCTGACGCGGCCGCTTGGGACGAGCCTCGACGGCTCCCACCGTCGCCGCGCCGCGGTCGATCGCCTCGAGCTGTTCCTTGATCACTTTCAGCGGGAGGTACTGATCACGCTGCGCCGTGAGAACGTACCGGAGTCGCTCACAGTCGGCTATGGAGAACCGTCGGTAACCCGACGGTGTGCGCTCCGGACTGATCAGGCCTTCAGCCTCGAGAAATCGGATCTTCGAGATCGTCACGTCCGGGAATTCCGGGCGGAGCCGATCGAGCACAGACCCGATCGACATACCGGCCGGCACCGGCTGGTGGGCAGCGGTCATCAGCTACCTGCGCCCTGAGTGCCCCGCGGGCCGGTCAGAAACACCAGGCGGAACTTGCCGATCTGAACCTCGTCGCCGTTGGCGAGCACTGCCGAGTCGACGGGCTCACGGTTGACGTAGGTGCCGTTGAGACTTCCCACATCGACGACCTGGAACTCGCCGTCGTCCTGACGGAACTCTGCGTGGCGACGACTGACCGTCACGTCGTCGAGGAAAATGTCGCTGTCGGGGTGCCGCCCGGCAGAAGTGGTGGGCTGGTCGAGCAGAAAGCGCGACCCCGCATTGGGCCCGCGCTTGACGACGAGCAGGGCAGCCCCGGCCGGGAGGCCTTCGACACCCGAGACCGGCGCCTCGGTCGTCGCAGCGGCACCGGCGTTCTCCAATTCGTTCAGGAAGTCGGCACGAAACACCGAAGTGGTTTCCGCTGGGGTCTCTTCGTAGCCCGCGTTGCCGTTCTCGCTCACCGTTTCTCCTTATCCGTTCGATCATCCGAGTATTCCCGGATGGTCGTCATTCCTTCGACACCACCACGATCGGACACGGCACACGCCATACCCGACCGTACCCTGCGCACGCCCCTGGTGCAGGTAGTCACGGCTACATCACCCAGGGGATCTCACCGTTCTGTGATCGCTCTGTACCCCGCTGCGTCGAGCGTCTGCGCGAAGGCAGCGTCGAGGTCGGCCTCACTGCTCGACTCGACATCGATGAGCCACCCTTCCGCGTACGGCGCACTGTTGACCAACTCCGGGCTCGCCTCGAGGTCACCGTTCACAGCCGCAACTGTCGAAGCGAAGGGCACGTAGACGTCCGACACACTCTTCGTGGATTCGACCTCGCCGAACGAATCACCCACCGTGAGGGTGCATCCGGGGTCCGGCAACTGCACGAACACCACGTCACCGAGCTGAGATTGAGCGTAGTCGGTGATACCGATCCGGGCGGTGGTCGCCCCAGTCCGCTGTACCCACTCGTGCTCCGCCGTGTATCGCAGATCAGCGGGTGTCTCGAACTCACTCACGGCAGTTCCTTTCGGGGGCGACGATTCGGCACGAACGTCTGTTTCAGTTTCCTGGCTGAGCGTATTGGCGTGGCTCGATCTCCCGCAAGGCGAGCACTTCGACCTGCGGAAATTGCTCGACAGCCAATGTCCCGCCGCGGCGAGCAACCGTGTCCACCACACCGCCGGGAATGTTCAGCGCCGCCGCGAGCGTCGGACCGTCTCCGATGGCGGTAACCGTATAGGGCGCCGAGAGCTTTCGACCGTCGGCAGTCAGATCGCCGCCCTGCCCGGTGACCCACGAGTCGACACCGATTCGTACGGATGCCCCGTCGGCATCGGTGATCTGCATCGTGTCCGCACCCGCCGCGCGTAGTTCCTGGATCGTGTCGAGGACGACCTCGGATCCGACACCGCCGAGCGGGTCGTCGATCGTCAGCACCACACCCGGCCCTGTCGCGGGAACGGTTCCCAGCTGAACCGACAAGTTCTGTAGACGCGCGTGGGCCTCCGTGAGGGCGGCGTCCGAACCGTTCTGCTCGAATCCTTCGAGAGTGCGCTCGAGGCCTGTGATCTCCTGACGCAGCGCGGCCTCGCGTCGATTGAGGTTGTCGAGGAGCACGAGTAGGTCTGCAGGACGCGCCGAGTCGAGGGTGTCACCCCGATCGGTGTTCTTCACCTGAGTGGCGATGGCCGTACCGAGCAGGACCACGAGCAACGCCGCCAAGGCCGCATACACCCGACGCTTGCGCTGCGGGTCGGGTGTGTCGCGCCGAATGAGTTCGGGATGATCCTCGGTCATCGCTCACGCCCCGAAGAGTCTACGACGCAGGGCGGACGCATTGCCGAAGATGCGAATCCCCAGGACGACGATCACGGCGGTGGAGAGTTGGGTGCCCACGCCGAGTTGATCCCCGAGCCACACGATGAGTGCGGCGACCAGGACATTGAACACGAAGGAGACGACGAATACTTTCGCGTCGAAGATGTCGTCGAGGTAGGCACGCAGTCCGCCGAACACGGTGTCGAGGGCGGCAACCACCGCGATCGGCAGGTACGGCTGCACCATGTCGGGCACCTGCGGACTGAACACGATCCCGGCAGCGATGCCGATCGCGAGCGCCAGCACTGCATACAGTGCATGACCATGCCGAATGTGCTTCACCGATTCCCCGCTTCCCGAGCCGATTCGACTGTACGTACCGTGGCCGCCGGTAGTTCGAGTTCGCCGCCCTCGGCGATCGTGAAACCTACCCCGTAGAGCTGTTGGATGCCCGAGAGCCTCAGGTATGCGTCACTCACCACGAAATCCGTCTGCATCTGCGCCTGGGGCCCGACTGCAGTGACGACGTACGGCGAAAACACCGGTTGGTTGTCGACGAGCATCGCTCCCCCTGCCTGCCGGATGGTCACACCGGGGCCGATCCTCACATCGCCGACCGATACGGCTTCCGCACCACCTGCCCACAGTGCGTTGACGACGGACTGCAGGTCTCGGTCGAGAATCGTCGCAGTGTTGCCGGTGTCGTCGGGTACCGACGAGTCCGAAAGGTTCGGCCGGCCCGACGGCTCCGAAAGGGTGACCGTGACTCCGGGGCCGGCCACAGGTACGGCCGCGGCAGCGACCTGCGCCGCCCGCAACTCGTCGAGCATTGCCGCACCCTGCGCATCGTGGGCCACAAGTTCGGCGCTGCGCTGCTCGACGGTATCCGCCAGTTCATCGCGGTGGGCGACCAGGGTGTCGATGCGTTCGTCGCTGGTACGTAGTGAGTCGAGGATCTCGGTGCGCGTCTGGTCGGCACCCGGTTCACGATCGGCGTTCTCGGCGTAGGCGACGCCGAGAACGAGTCCCGCGAGGATGCTGCCGACGACGAGCCAGACCCTGGTGCGTGTCGGCGATGACCCAGCACGGCCCGCCGCGCGGTCCGCGGCAGCCGCGGCATAGCCGGGGTCGAGGTGGTCCTCGAGCAGCGACTTGAGCAGCGACGGAACCGGATTTCGGGGGATCTGCGCCCAGCGACTACTCACTCGGCGGGCTGTCCTTCGTTCGGGGGACGGTACGGGAAATCCACACGGCCTGGCTGAGGTAGAGCAGTCCGGTCCAGACGTAGAGCGCCGAGCCCCAGATCAGTGCGGCCCAACCGAGTGGGTGTGCGACAGCGGATGTTGCGGGTACCGCCAGGTCGAGCAGCAGCAGCGGCAACGCACACATGAGAAGAAAGGTTGCGCCCTTACCGAGATACAGAACTTCCGGTGGGGGCATGCCGCGACGTCGGTACACGGCGAGAGTGGGCGCCAGAACGAGTTCGCGGCCGATCAGGATCGCAGCGATCCACCACGGAATGAGGTCGCGTGCCACCAACGCAACGAGGGTGGTGACGATGTAGAGACGGTCGACCATCGGGTCGAGCAGCGCGCCGAGCCGAGATTCCTGGTCCAGCACACGGGCGAGCTTGCCGTCGGCCCAGTCGGTGAACCCGCTGAGGAGAAGGATCACAAGTGCCCACACATCCGCGTGGACGACGAGGATCAGGTAGAGGAACAGGGGAATCCCGAGCAGCCGCACGACACTGAGCAGATTCGGGATGGTGAAGATGCGGTCGACCCGTGGATGGATGTCGTCCGATGTCGTCACGTCACCCATCGTTCCCCCAATCTGATCCACGCGGTCCGAGAGCCAAGCTTTTCATACCGGCTGCGGGCATCCTCGCGAGGTGGTCAGCGCCATGCGAACACCGGTTGTTCGAGTCCGTCGATACGAGTGTGCCGACGGTGGAGGGCGACCTCACGGAACTGGTACACCACGGCGGCGGTGGGTGCGTGAATGAGGTGGCCGCGGAACGGCCACTGGATGACCGGCTTGTCGGATTCGGGGATGTCGACGAATCGAGGCTCGCTGTCCAACTCGGCCTCCGTGACCGAGAACAAGACGTCGACCTCGTCGGGGCTCGGCTTCAGATCGGCGATTGCGGCGCCGGACCATACGACGAACGGTGACATCACGTATCCGGATCGGGTGACGTAGTCATCGAGCCGCCCCACGATGGCGTCCGGCGTGGCGTCGAGTCCGAGTTCTTCGTGCAGTTCCCGCAAGGCCGCCTCTTCGGGTGTCTCGCCCGGGTCGAGGCGTCCGCCGGGGAGAGCGAATTGGCCGGGGTGTGCACGCAACTTCGTCGGTCGGCGTGTCAGGGGCATGACCGGGTTGCCGGCCCCGTCGTCGACGACGGCGATGACGACGGCTGCGTGACGGCGCCCCTCGAGTGGAGTCCGCCGTGAGTCGAAGCCTGCGAGGGAGTCCTGAAGTGTGGTGTACGTCAGGGCGTTCGATTTGGGCATGTTTCGAACATTATCCCACTGAACTTCTGTTTATACTGGGATTCCGTTCAGCCCGAAATCTGCGCAACAGAATGGGGGACAACTGTATCCAGTCCGACTACGCTCCCTCGTACACGATTCCGTCGTTCCACACCGAATCAGGAAAGGACACCGTGAGCGCCAACCCCACGGGGCTGGATACCGCGCTTCTCCGCAGTTACCTGCAGACCGCTGCACCCCACCTCTTCGACCGGCCTCTGACCGCGCGTCTGATCAGCGGTGGACGATCGAACCTCACGTACAGAGTGAGTGACGGCAAGCGGGAACTCGTCCTGCGGCGACCACCGCTCGGACACGTGTTGAAAACCGCGCACGACATGGCCCGCGAGCACCGCGTGATCACTGCGCTCGCCGGAACCGAGGTACCTGTGCCTCGTACCTACCTGTTGTGTGCCGATACCGAGATCATCGGGGCGCCCTTCTACATCATGGAACTGGTCGAGGGCACAGCATTTCGTACTGCCGAGGAACTCGCACCCCTCGGGCAGGAGCGAGTGCGTGCGATCTCCGAACGGATGGTCGACACCCTGGCAACGCTCCACTCGGTGGAGCCGGCAGCGGTGGGGCTCGAGGACTTCGGCCGAGCCGAAGGATTCCTCGAACGCCAGGTACGGCGGTGGCAGACCCAACTCGACGCATCCCGGAGCCGCGCGCTCGAAGGCGCCGATGAACTCCACCGTTTGCTGGCAGAGCAGCTACCCGAGACGAGCTGCTCTACGATCGTGCACGGTGACTACCGTCTCGACAACGTGCTGATAGACGAGCACGATCGAGTTGCAGCGGTGCTGGACTGGGAGATGGCCACTCTCGGTGATCCGCTCACCGACGTCGCGCTACTCATGGTCTACCAGCAGCTTGCGCGCAGGGACGGGCCGGTTCCGGTGCCGACAGTGTCGCGTGCCCCCGGCTTCCTCGACGACGACCAAGTGCTTTCCCGCTACGCGGACGCGAGCGGCAGGAACCTGTCGGGTATGGCCTTCCATCTGGGGCTGGCCTATTTCAAGCTCGCAGTGATCCTCGAGGGGATCCATTTCCGCTTCCTGCAGGGCCAGACCGTGGGCGAGGGATTCAGCGTCTTCGGAGACGCTGTGGAACCCCTCCTCCGCGAGGGGATTTCGGCCCTTCGGAGGTAAACTGCGTCCATGCCACATCCGATCATGTTCGACGAGACGGATCCGTTGCTGGCCCGGGTGCGCGCCCTCGTCCTGGCGTATCCCGGTGCCCAGGAGAAGATCTCGCACGGCCGTCCGTTCTTCTTCACCAAGACGTCGTTCGCGGTCTACGGCGGATCCGAGAAGGACACCCGCGCGGCGTTTCCCCGGTCGTTGATCGTCAAACCCGACGCCGACGAACGACTCGCCCTGCTCGGTGAAGGTCACACGTATCTGCCCATGTACCTGGGGCCGTCGGGCTGGGTCGGCTACGATCTCGACCGCGACGCTGTGGACTGGGCGGAGGTCGCAGAACTGGTCGACATGTCGTTCCGTGAGACGGCACCCGTGAAGCTGGTGCGCGAACTGGACGAACGCCTCGGTTGAACCCGCGCCCAGCACGGGCCGATGGGTGCCCGACAGATCAGCCGGCGCTGATGTTGACCATCCATGGAACACCGAACTTGTCGGTGCACGCCCCGAAACTGTCACCCCAGGGCGCCTTCTCGAGCGGCATGGTGATGGTTCCCCCGTCGACGAGTTTCTCCCAGTAGCCGCGGAGTTCGGCCTCATCGTCGCCGCTCAGCGAGATGGTGAAATTGGTTCCGGGGGTGTTGTCCATTCCGGGCGGTGTGTCCGAGGCCATGAGCACGAAACCGCTGTCGGTAGTGAGCATCGCATGCATGACCTTGCTGTCCACCGCGGCGTCGCCGGTAGGTTGCCCCTCCCCGAAGGTGCTGATCTCGAGTTCACCGCCGAAGACGGTCTTGTAGAACTCGATCGCGTCACGCGCGTTGTCACGAAAGCTGATGTACGGATTGAGTCGAGTGGTCACCGCGAGCTCCTGATCTGTCGGAGGAAAGCTGAGTCGGCACTACACAGATGGACTCTGTGCATTGCCGTTTCTCATCGCATTGCCGTTTCTCATCGCATTGCCGTTTCTCATCGTGTCCTGTCACGCTCACTCGCGGAGCCTTTCGACGAATCCCGGCTCAGGACACCGACACAGTTCGCCTCACGTTCTCCTCGTCGTCGACTGCGGAAGCAAGGACCCGACCGACCTTGCTGCGCGCGACCTGCCAGCCCGCGAGCTCGCCGCTGGTCGAGGTGAACACGTCTCCGCCGTCGGTGGAGTCGGTCAGGTTGACCGGTTGCACGAGAGTCCAGTCGAGGCCGCTCTCGTGCACGAAGCGGTCCTGGATCACGGTGTCGGCGACCTGTGGCCCGAGAAGCAGCGAGAACATGAGCTTGTAACGCAACGGCAGCCGGCCGTCGGTGTCACCCACTCCGTAGGTGGTCTGGACGATCAGGCGCCGCACGCCGTGTCGCTGCATCGCCTCGATGATGTTGCGGGTCCCGGTGGACCGCACGTCGAGCGCAGTACGCGCCGGGCCGCGCAGCCGTACACGAACGGGGTTCTCGGTGATGCCGAGGGTGACGATGACAGCGTCCTGGCCGCGGACAGCGCGGTCGACGTCTTGGAGACGGGTGGCGTCCCCGATCACGCCCAGGACTCGATCGCCGAATGTGTGCTGAGCGTCGGATGTGCGGACCATGACGGTGACGTCGTGCCCGCGGGCGAGGAGCGCGGTCACGGCAGCGCGGCCGGAACCGCCTGTTGCGCCGACGACGAGTACTTTCATGAAGTTCTCCTGAGATTGTCCGGATGATGTGTCCACCGTATGAACGTTTTTCAGGACGTTCTATGACTTTCCGTCCGACGCCCATGTTCATTCGTCCTACGGGACTGGACGGATGAGCACTCAGCAGCGAGGGTGGACACGTGACGATCGAGAGGGTTCGGCAGACCGACAGCGTGCCCTATCCGTGGACACCGGTCGATCGCCTCGCGGAGGCCCTTCACCTGCTGCGCATGCGCGGCGGCTTCTACTGTCGGTCGGAGTTGAGCGCGCCGTGGGCGCTGGAGATGCCACCGGTGGCCGACAGCGTGAGCTTCCATCTTGTCGTCTCGGGCGAAATGTGGCTCGAGGTCCCCGATTCGGCGTCGGAACAGCTCCTGCCCGGAGATTTCGTCATCGTGCCGCACGGGGCGGGACACCTGATGCGCAGCGATCCGAGCATCCCCCGCACGGGGTGTACGGGGCGCGTGGATCTACTCCCCCAGACCATGATCGGCGACCACTACTCGGTTCTGCGCTGCGGCGGAGGTGGTGAACAGTCCACTCTGGTGTGCGGGGTCGTCGAGTTCGATCATCCGACTGCGCGACGTCTGGTGGCGTTGCTGCCTCCCGTCGTGCGGATGGACACGACCGGGTCGGCGAGGCACAGCGCGCCGACGCAGGTGTTGTCGTTGATGGCCGAGGAAGCGCAGCACGTGCAGGCCGGTGGCGAGGCGGTACTCACACGATTGGCGGACATTCTTGTGATCATGGCAATCCGGAGTTGGATCGATTCCGCGCCGGCGGCCCGGCGTGGATGGATCGGTGCTCTGCAGGACCCACAGGTGGGACGTGCACTCGCCGCGGTCCACCGCGCCCCCGATCGGCCGTGGACGGTCGGGTCTCTCGCGCGCGAAGCGGCGATGTCGCGGTCGGCGTTCGCGGCGCGGTTCACCGAGCTGGTCGGCGAACCCGCGATGCGGTACGTCGGTCGATGGCGGATGGAATCGGCGACCGTCGCGTTGCAGGACGGCGCGACGGTCGCCGAACTCGCGTCGAGGTCGGGTTACGAGTCCGAAGCAGCGTTCTCGAAGGCATTCAAGAGGATCACAGGCGTGTCTCCAGGGTCGGTCCGCCGCAGCACGGGCGGCACATTCGCCGCTCGTCGGTAGCGCGACGGCATCCGTGGTGCTGCCCGGTTGCCGGCGCCCGCAACCTCACGAGCGGCCCTGTTCGAACGCTGCGGTGCGCTCTACTGCCCGGTGGGCACGCCGACCTGCTTTCGGTGGTCGGCCTTGATCACCTCGAACAGAGTTGTCCAGTTTTCCCCACCGCGACGGTCAACACCCTGCGGCGGTCGCGGCGTCGTCCAGGTTCTTGATCGCGTCCGGCAATCCGCGCCCAACCCGGGATTCGACACCGGCCTCGACGATGTGGCCGGCGGTGGCACCCATCATTTCGACGTCTCCCGCGACACGGTGTGTGTCAAGTCCCGAGTCTTGTTGAGGCTGAGTGTGTGTTCAGCACTCAGGCCGCAGACGCGGCCGGCGGTTGTGCGTAGTCACGGGGCCTGTCGGTCTCCGGCGCCGGCTTCGTCGTCCGGGGCCATTTCCCGCGGACGGTGCCGCGGACACCGAGTTCGCGGCAGAGCCGCTCGATGGTGCAGCGGGCCACCTCGTGGCCTTCCCGGCCCAGTTGGGCGTGGGTCTCACGGATCCCGTAGACCCGCATCCGGGGGTGGGTGTGGATGCGCATGATGTGTTCTTTGAGCACGGAGTCGCGGCGCGCACAAGTACTGGGCCCGCTACCTGTGGACGAACTCCGGCTTCGCGAAAAACGCTGTGGCGGAACGCAATATCTCCATCGACTGGCGTAGTTCACGGTTCTCCTTCTCCAGGCGGCGGATCCGCGCCTCGACGGCGAGTCGGGTCGCTCGTTCACGGAGTTCTTGGGGGGTATTTGGAGTTCGCCATGATGGATCGGGGTGGTCCTCCCGGGATGTCTGGCTCACCCTCAATGAAACCAGGGACGATTAAGTGCGCCCGGTGGTCATGGGGATGGTAGCGCCCAGGTCACCAGAAGGATCGACATCGCGATGCCGATCAGCGCGGCTGGAACGGCCAGCACACGACGCCATGTGGTCAATTTCGGCCACCGTCTGATCGCGAGAATCAGCCATACCGTACCGATGGCCAGCTGGATCGCGGTCCCGCCGCGAAGCGTCCAGACAGCAGCACCGCCTGCATGGACATAAGCGGCGGCGTCGGCGGTCATTGGCGATGCCAGCAGCCCTATCGTGCCCAGGATCAGCGCCAGGGAAACCGCCGACCATGCCAGTGCGGTTCCGCGAGAGACTGCTCCCGGCGGTTTCCGGTCTCGCCTACGGACCCACCACGCTCGCAGCGCTCCGGCGATGGCGACCGCGGCCAGCAGGACCGTGCCGATGATCGCCCCGATGACAAATCGCAGATCTGTCCACCACGAGGCCTCGGTCAGGGTCTGCTGCAGCATCCCACCGTCGCCGCGCAGCAGCAGCACCGACCCGTCACTGGTTCGCACACCGGCCAAACAGCCGTGTTCGTCGCACCATCTCCCCGGCGTGGACGTCGGAGACAGCCGCCGGTCCCCGACCACGAGATCATCGCCCGCTGCTCGCACGGTGATCTGACCGGTCATGCTGCGCAGGAGTGCTTCAGGGCCACGGCTCGCGAAAAGTTGCTCGTGAAAGGTGCCTGCCGGGGTGGCCGGCTCGACCTCGGCAGCCCACCCCGGGGCGATGGTGGGCATGCCTTCCTCCGGCAGCGGCTCCGGGGTGGCCTGGCCGGTGTCGATCGCCCATTGGGCGGCCTCGTCCACGATGGCGTCGGTGAGCTCCGCAGCTTCGATATCTTCTGTGGTGACCGCCGTGAAGATGCCGATATCGGCGTCGGGGATGATCGCCAGCCACGCCAGCCCGCTGGCACCGGCGTGTTCGAGCACCGGCAGATCAGAGCGCCAGGACTCGAAGAACACCTGGGTATGACCGCCACCCCCGTGCGCGGGACGCACCGTCGGCTCGAGCGCCTCGGCGAGCACCTCCTCCGGCAGCCCGCCACCCGAGAGCAGGGAATGCAGCAACTCCGTGGCGTCCTGCGTCGACCAGGTCAGCGACGCGGACGGCCGCTCGGTGATCTCCAACCAGTCGGTGTGTGCCCAACCCTCGCTGTCGCGGGTGCTCATCTGCACGTCACCCCCCTGCGGTCTGGGTCCGTCGAAGTTCGCGCTGGTCGCACCCACAGGTTCCAGCACCCACTCGGATGCGGCGTCCTCGAAGCTTCCGCCTGTGGCTTCCTCGATGGCCGCCCCGAGCAGGGCGTAGCCCTGCATGGGTGAGTAGTGCAGCCCGACCCCGGAGGGACGTGCCAACTGCGGTGGATGCTCGGACAACGCATGCAGCAGGATCTCCCCATTTTCGGTGCTGGGATCAGGGTGCAGCAGCAGCGCTTCTACCAGGCCACTGTGATGGGTCAGCAGGTGACGCCCGGTGACCGGTTCATCCAATGCGGCATCTCGCCGATCCTCCACCGGCAGCGCATCACGGATATCGGCATCCAGATCCAACATCCCCGCATGATGCAACTGAAGAGCGGTCAGTGCGGTGACGACCTTGGACACCGACGCGACCGGGGTGCGGGTCTGCGGAGTCAGCGGTGACCCGGTCGCCGGGTCGCTGACGCCCCATGTTTCTGAGAGCACCGGCCCATCGGCATCGACCACGGCAACCATGACACCGGGGGTCGTGGTGCCGAGGTGGCCATCGACCAGTGTTTCGATGCGTTCCCGCAGGTCGTGCTCATCCTCGCTGGGTGCAGCTGCCGCCGCAGCGGCCGGGTACGAGAAAGCGAGTACGCCGGTGAACAGGATCGCCGTCACCGCGCGCAGTCCGCGACGGAAAGTGAACATGCTCATGACCTCTCCCTACGGGCGTTCCGGGGTGGTCATTATCAGCTTTTCGATGGGAACGTCTTGGATCCCTCCGTGGTTGAGTGGCGTGTGGTGCGCCAGGAGCGCGCCACAGCGAGAACCGCCACGGCCAAAACGAGCACGAACCCCGACGTCGGGGCCATGCTCACCCCGATTCCCGCCACGAGCAGCAGCGCAATGCTGATCACCCATGGCAGCCGACCAGAAAGCTCGATGAACGTGATCGCCAGCCCAGCGACAACACCGACAGCACCGGTCATCGAGAACCACAGCACCTGGGCGCGCTCACCGATGAACGCGCCAAACCAGCCCTCAGCAACGGCATCGACCAGCATCGGACCCGCATCAACTACCCCGACGACGATATGCAGCACACACACCGCGAACAGGCCGGGGCCGACATACGCCCTGTATCTGGCCTCCGACGAATCGCCGTCTGATCTGAATGCAGTCATGATTTCCTCCTTCCTCAACCGCAATCTCTGATCATGCGGGCCAGTCGGATGTGCGCGTTGAAGCTGGCGGGCATCCTTCGGTAGGAGTGGAAGTTCAGTATCAGATGCGTGCGCTGGCGCGGGTAGTAGAACATGTGGGTTGCGGTGTAGCCGAGTCCTCCGACCGGTTGCGGGTATCCGCGCAGGAGCGGGAAGAATCCCGGGAAACGCAGACAGACCATGCCTGCGCCGTAGTGCACCCCTCCGGTGAACCGGTGGCGCGGTCTGCTGAAGAACTCGATCCAGCCCCGGTCACACAAGACGCCACCGTGGAATGCGCGTTGGAACCGCACCAGGTCCATTGCACTGGCCGGTCCGCCCATGCCGTTACACCACGCGAGGTTCGGCGCGAACGCTTCCCGGATATCGAGACCGGGTGTGCGCAACCAGAACGGGGCAAGAGAGGGCAGCAGGGACTTCAGCTGCTCGGGGCCCGCATTGACCCATGCCGATGCGGTCTCCATGCCGCATACCTCGAAGATGTTCGATGAGAGCTGTTCACCGAAGCCGCTGCCGGTGGCCTCCTCGATGATGCGGATCAGCAGCAGGTACGCGGTATCACTGTAGAGGAACCTCGCGCCCGGGGGCCCGACCGGAGGAAGACTGGAAGCCTGCTCCAGCAGCTCAGACAGTGTCCAGATGCGCTCGGGGCGCGCTTCGATCGCCTCGATCGAGCACTCGGTGCGGTGGCCCCTGGGAGGCAACAGGATATCGGGAAGCCCCGAGGTATGCGAGAGCAGATGCTCAACGGTCACATCACGAGCGTTGACCACACCGGGTGCTGCCGGGAGAAACCCGTAGTCCGCGCGGGGCAGGAGTTCGCCCAGCGGCGTATCGGGCGTGCAGACACGCGCGTCGAAGAGCTGGGCGATGAGCGTGGCAATGAAGACTTTGTCGATGCTGGCTGTCCAGAACGGCTGATCCGGATCCCCGACCGAGAGGTTCACGTCAGGCCCGGACACCAGCGCCGTCGGCGGCACCGGGAACCGGCGGCTGGTGGCACGCATGAGCCGCCTGGTGTTCTTCCGGATAGCGGTGTCACGAGTCACGAACAACCCCCTTATGTATCTAATAGATATGTCTACTAGACAGAATAATTGTCGTCAAGAGATTAGACTTGTGAACATGTCGCACGTGATCCTCGGACTGCTGATGCTCTGGCCGCAGAGCCTGTACGAGCTGAAGAAGAGCTTCGAATCCGGAGTCTCGCTGTTCTACAGCGCCAGCACCGGCAGCATCAAACGTGCCCTCGACCAGTTGCTTGCCGCCGACCGAATCACGGTAGAGTCCTATGACGGATCGCGCGGCAAGAAGGTCTACGCCGTCACGGATACTGGGCGTGAAGAGTTTCACCGATGGATGCATGACGATATCGCCGGCTCGGATCTGGAGGGTGCGATACTCCCACGCGCATTCTTCCTCGGACTCCTCGATGCCGAGGAACGACCGGCGATCGCCTCCCGCATCCGTCAGCGCATCCGAGCCGACCGTGAACGCTTCGAGCAGCTTCAGAAGCGCACCGCCATCCTCGAGGTTCCAGAAGGCTTCGAAGACGTTGCGCGCTATCAACTCGCAACACTGCAATACGGACTCGACGCGCTTCACACGGCGTTGAGCTGGGCAGACAAACACCTGCCATAGTGCGATGAGGGTAGTGAGGTCATCGATGCTCGAGTGGGTCGAGGTGTCTGCGATGTTGCGCCTTGGCCGAGCTGGGCTGGCAAGGGGCCAGTGTGTGAGACGGCAGAATGGCATGAAACTCAGCGTGAATCTCTTTACGACGCTTGACGGCGTAAGCCAGAGTCCCGGAAGTCCGGATGAAGACCGGAGGAACGGGTTCGAACACGGTGGCTCTGGAAATCCTGGGACGACGCCTGCGCGCAAGCCGTCGTGCACTGGTATGAACGCTGCGGAGCACTGCTGCTGGGCAGAAATACCTACGACACGTTGCTTCCCGCTGACCGCACGTCACCGATCCGCACGACGCCGTGGCTGCGCACATCAATCACGACCAAAATACGTCGTGACCTCATTGCCGGATCCGGTCTTGCCCGACCGCAGTTGCATCCCGGCGATCACGAACAACCCAACGTCAAACTCGCCGCCCCTTTCGCCTCACTCACCCCCGACATGTCTTCGCATGTCGAGGGTTCGAGTAGGCGACTTCGGTCGGGCTGACAGGATTTGAACCTGCGACCACTTGACCCCCAGTCAAGTGCGCTACCAAGCTGCGCCACAGCCCGTCCGCGCTCTCGTCGAGCGCTCGTTGAGATTACAACAGGAACGGACCGAAAGGCGAATCGGCTGGTCAACGCCATTTCCGGGAATTCGGGTCTACTTGCGACGGTCGCGCTTCTCCCGAACTCGCACGGAGATGCGGACGGGGCTGCCGTCGAAGTTGAACTCCTCACGCAGCTTCCGTTCGAGGAAGCGGCGGTAGCCTGCTTCGAGGAAGCCGGTAGTGAACAATACGAACGTCGGCGGACGCGTCGCCGCCTGAGTCGCGAACATCACACGGGGCAGGCGACCCCCCCTCATCGGCGGTGGGGTCGCCGCCACCACTTCCTTGAGCCAGGTGTTGAGCCGGCCCGTGGAGATGCGCTTGTCCCACGAGTCGAGCGCGGTCTCCATCGCCGGGACGAGTTTCTGCACGGCGCGACCGGTCTTGGCGGAGATGTTGACACGCGCCGCCCACGGGACCCGCAGCAGATCCCGTTCGATCTCTCGACCCAGTTCGTAGCGCCGGTCTTCGTCGACGAGGTCCCACTTGTTGAATGCGATCACGAGTGCGCGACCGGATTCAACGATCATCGAGATCACTCTCTGATCCTGCTCGGTGATCGGCACCGACGCATCGATGAGCAGCACCGCCACCTCCGCGGCGTCGATCGCCGCGCGGGTGCGCAGCGATGCGTAGAATTCGGCGCCCGACGCGTGAGTGACCCGCTTGCGCAGGCCGGCGGTGTCGACGAAGCGCCACGGCTTGCCGCCGAGTTCGACGATCGAGTCCACCGGGTCGACCGTGGTGCCCGCGACGTCGTGCACCACCGAACGCTCGTCGCCGGAGAGCTTGTTGATCAAGCTGGACTTCCCGACGTTCGGTTTGCCGACCAACGCAACCCGACGGGGTCCTCCCCCACTCGTACCCTCTCGCGGCGTCGGTGGCATCTTCTCGAGCAGGTCGTCGAGCAGATCACCGGTACCGCGACCGTGTGTCGCGGACACCGAATAGGGCTGGCCGAGCCCGAGCGACCACAACGCGGCAGCCTCGGCTTCGACCCGATCGTCGTCGACCTTGTTCGCGACGAGCAGCACCGGGGTCTTCGACCGGCGCAGGACCTTGGCGACGGCCTCGTCGACGGAGGTCGCACCGACCGTGGCGTCCACCACGACGAGGATCGCGTCGGCGGTGCGCATGGCAACCTCCGCCTGACGCGCCACCGACTGCTGCATGCCCTTGGCATCGGGCTCCCAGCCGCCGGTGTCCTGGACCATGAACCGGCGGCCGCTCCAGTTCGCCTCGTACGACACGCGGTCACGGGTGACGCCGGGAATATCCTCGACAACCGCTTCACGGCGACCGATGATGCGGTTCACCAGGGTGGACTTACCGACGTTGGGGCGGCCGACGACAGCGACGGTCGGGATAGGAACGAATTCTTCGAGGTCGTCTCCCGTCTCGAAGTCGAGATCCCAGTCCGATTCTTCCGACCACGTGCCGTCGGAACCCTCGTTGGTGTACTCCGTTGTGACGTCGTCGCTCACAGCGCCGCTCCCGTCTGCTCGGTGACCAGTGCGGTCAGCGCCGCGGTCACCTCATCGATGTTCATGCCGCTGGTGTCCACGACGACGGCGTCGTCCGCGGCGCGCAGAGGCGACACTGCGCGCGTGGAATCGAGATGGTCGCGGCGCTGCACCGACGCGAGCACCGCGTCGTAGTCGTCGCCGCGGCCTTCCGCGATGTTCTGTGAGTTACGTCGCTGGGCGCGTGCTTCCGCCGATGCGGTGAGGAAGATCTTCACGTCCGCATCGGGAAACACTGCGGTGCCGATGTCACGTCCCTCGACCACGACCCGGTGCGCTGCGACGCCCAGGCGCCGCTGCGCTGCGACCAGCAACACCCGCACGGCGGGAACCGCGGAGACCGCGGACACTGCCGCGGTGACCTCGGCTCCGCGGATCTCGCCGTGCACGTCCTGCCCGTCCAGCCGGATGTCCTCGACGTCGGGATCGGTGCCGATCGACCAGGGCAGGTCGGCGACGGACGCGGCGATCGCGGCGGGGTCGGAAAGATCGGTGCCGCGGCGCAGTACGTGCAGCGTCGCGATCCGGTACATGGCTCCGGTGTCGAGGTACGCCGCACCGAGGTGCCGCGCGAGCCGTTTGGCCACGCTGGATTTGCCGGTGCCTGACGGTCCGTCCATGGCGACGATCACTCCGCCCGCCGTAGTGCCGATCACAGTCCCACCGCCTGGTAGAGACCGCCGACCTCATTGCGCCCGAGGACACGGAGGGTGCCCGGACGCTGGTCCCCGAGCGCGACGGGACCGATGTTGGTACGCACCAGTCTGATCACGGGATGACCGACCGAATCGAGAAGTCGGCGCACGATATGCTTGCGGCCCTCGTGCAGATCCAGGCGTACGAGGGATTGGCCTTCGTTCACCTCGAGCAGCGCGAACTTGTCGACCTTGGCAGGCCCGTCGTCGAGTTCGACACCTTCCTTGAGCTGCTTTCCGATACCGCGCGGGAGGACACCCTTGACCGTCGCGAGGTAGGTCTTGTTGACCTCGAAGGACGGGTGCATGAGCCGATGCGCGAGTTCACCGTCGTTGGTCAGGAGCAACAGACCTTCGGTGGCGGCATCGAGTCGACCGACGTGGAACAGTCGCTGTCCCGCGGCGACACGTTCGGAGACGATGTCGCCGACGCACGGGCGACCCAGGTCGTCGGACATGGTGGACTGCCATCCGCGGGGCTTGTTGAGCACGAGATGGACGAGGTCCTTCTTGACGACCACGCGGACACCGTCGACGCGGATCACCGCATTCTCGGGGTCGACGCGCAGTCCCTGCTCCCGAACGATGACTCCGTCGACCTCGATACGACCTCCGTCGATCATGTCTTCGGCGGCTCGTCGCGAGGCCACGCCTGCCTGGGCGAGGACCTTCTGTAGTCGCACGCCCTCGCCGGCAGGCAACTTCGCCGGTTCAGAGGCGCCGCGCTGGTGGCGGGCTGGTTTGGCGTTGCTGATGGTCGGCGTCGCCGAGGTCCGGCGAGCCTGGGGCTTCGGTGCGGCAGGCCTACCACGCTTGTTCAGCGAGGTGCCGCCTTGCCCCCGATGGGGTTTCTTACCGGCGGTAGTTTTCCCTGCAGCGGAATCCCCGGCATCCGGTACGCGCGGATCCGACCGACGGTCGGACGAGGATCTGCCTGTGCCCCGGCCCTTCACGGGGCGGACGGTTCGTTTATGGTCCGGTGTGCCATCACGGCGAGCGGGCTTTTTCACTTTTTTCCTGTCAGTTCTCTGGATCGAACTCCGCGTGTGAGGGTGTCTCGACGCGCGCGTTCTTTCCTATTCTCTCAAACCTCGGGTCTGCTTCGAGACTGTCACTGATGTCGTCGATCACATCTACGTCGGGCAACAAGGGGCCGACGGGTGGGAGATCACTCAACGACGCGAGGCCGAGACGTTCGAGGAACAGTTCGGTGGTGCTGTAGTAGGTGCCGCCGGTCTCGGGATCGGTGCCGGATTCGGCGATGAGATCGCGGGCGAGCAGGGTACGCATCACTCCGTCGACGTTGACGCCGCGGACGGCACCGACGCGGCTGCGGGTCACCGGTTGCCGGTAGGCGACGACGGCGAGAGTTTCCAGCGCGGCGCGGGTGAGTTTGGTGCGGGCCCCGCCCTGAAGGAGCTTCTCGACGTAAGGGGCATAGTCACGGCGGGTGTAGAGCCTCCAACCGTCACCTGCGAACCGCAGATCGATGCCGGAACCGCGCGCGTCCAGATCTGCGGCGAGCGCACGGAGGGCTCGCTCGGTGCGGTCGGCGGTGACACCGATCGCGGCGGCGAGCTGACCTGCGGGGGCGGGTGTGTCGACCACCAGGAGCAACGCTTCGAGCGCGGCAGTGAGCTCGTCGTCGGCCATGTCGAGCAGTTCGCCGTCCCACGCCCGCTCGTCGCCAGGAGGGACAAGTTGCTCCTTCGCGCGCAGTGCGGGGTCGGGGATGCCGCTGCTCACCCGTAGTCCTCCTCGAAGTCGATGGCACTGTTGTCGTTCTCGCCGGTCCAGGCCACCCGGAGTGGCCCGAGCGGATCGGGTTGTTCGAAGGCGACGGCACGTTCGCGGTAGAGCTCGAGCAGTGCGAGGAACCGCGCGACAACGAGTAGTCCGTGCTCGCAGTCTGCCGTGAGAACGTCGAAGCCGACCCACTCTCCGACGCCGCTACCTTTCAGCAAGGACAGGATGTGTGCGGCCTGCTCAGGCACCGACACGGTCGGGACGTGCAGGTGGTCGAGCCCGACGGTGGGGGTCGGGGTGGGTCGGAACGCTGCGGCAGCGACCTCGGCGAAGCGCTGTGCGTCCACTCCGAGAACAACCTCGGGCACAAGATTTTCGAAGCACTCTTCGAGGGACACCGCGCGCGGGTAGCGGCGGAGCGCGGCGCTTTCGAGATCGGCGAAGTGCTCCGCGATCTGCTTGTATGCCCGGTACTGCAACAGTCGCGCGAACAGCAGGTCGCGGGCCTCCAGCAGCGCGAGATCCTCAGGGTCGTCGACGTCCCCGGAGGGCAGCAAGCGGGCAGCTTTGAGGTCGAGTAAGGTCGCGGCGACGACAAGGAATTCGGTGGTCTGATCGAGGCCGAGTTCAGGACCCAACTGCCGGGTGTAGACGATGAATTCGTCGGTGACCTCGTGCAACGCGACTTCGGTGACGTCGAGGCGGCGTTGCGAGATCAGAGTGAGGAGCAGATCGAACGGGCCCTCGAAGTTGCGGAGCCGCACCCGGAATCCGCCGGTGTCGGCGCTCTCGGGTTCCGGAGTCCGGCCGCTAGCCTCATCGGTGGTCTCGACGATCTCGGTGACAGCAGCAACGGCGGTAGAGCCCGCCTTCGCGGAGTCCTGAGTGGGAGCAGACACGAATCAGCGGCCGGCCCGGTGGATCACTTCACGGGCGAGCGTTCGGTACGACTCGGCGCCACCGGATTTCGGTGCCCAGGTGATGATCGGTTCGCCGGCCACGCTGGTCTCGGGAAATTTGACGGTGCGGGAGATGACGCTGTCGTAGACGAGATCTCCGAAGACCTCGACCACCCGGGACATCACCTCGCGGCCGTGCAGCGTCCGCGAGTCGAACATGGTCACGAGGATCCCGGCAACGGCGAGGCGGGGATTGAGCCGATCTCTGACCTTGGCGACCGTATCGTTGAGCAGAGCCAGACCGCGGAGGCTGAAGAATTCGCACTCCATCGGGATGAGCACCGAGTCGGCGCAGGCCAGGGCATTGACGGTCAGCAGGCCGAGCGACGGCTGACAGTCGACAAGGATGTAGTCGTAGCGCTCGAGTACCGGATACAGGGCGCGGCCGAGAGCCTGCTCGCGCCCGACCTCGGAGACGAGTTGGATCTCGGCCGCGGACAGGTCGATGTTGCTGGGCAGCAGATCGAGGTTCTCGAGGTGCGTGTGGATCAGCACGTCGTCGGTGTCCGCCCGGGGTTCGACCAGTAGATTGTGCACGGTCAGATCGAGATCGTGGTGGGCGACACCGAGTCCGGCCGACAGTGCCCCCTGAGGATCGAGGTCGACGAGTAGTACGCGGCGTCCGCATTCGGCGAGCGCAGCACCCAGGTTGATGGTGGAGGTGGTCTTGCCGACACCCCCTTTCTGGTTACACATCGCGATGATCTTGGCGGGCCCGTGCGACGGCAGTGCCGGCGGTTCGGGAACGTGTCGGCGTGGGCGGCCTGTAGGACCGAGGTCCGCGTTGCCCAGCGGTTCCGCGCCGACGTCTCCGATCGGCTGCGCTTCGGGACCGCCGATCGGTTCTGCCTCGGTAGCATCCGCTGTCGTGCCGTCGGTGGGTTGGTCGTCGACCGGCGATCGTCGTTCGCCCGACAGACCGTGGTCGGCCACGGAACGGACCGACGCGGGTCGGTCCTGTGCAACCGCATGTGCAATGTTCAGGTGTGCGCTGGCTGTGGCAGATGGCCGAGGTGTGCCCACGATCGGTGCTCCCCCTGTTCTGCGTTCTACTGTTGTGCGTCCAGGTCCTACTATGCGTCCAGCGAGCGAAAATCGTTACCGTCGGGTTGTCCGACAGATACCGTTCCGTATCCGGAACCGCTACCGCGTCCCTGGCTCTATGAACGCTACCGCTTGGGTGCCGCGTTGCGGGGAGGGACACGCGTTCTCGGAGCGCACCGATCAGCGTGCGCGTGGGTGTGCACCGGCCCAGACCTCGCGCAGGGCACCCACGGTGACCAGCGTGTAGATCTGCGTTGTCGTCACAGAAGCATGCCCGAGTAACTCCTGTACCACCCTGACGTCGGCACCTCCGTCGAGCAGGTGGGTCGCGAACGAATGCCGGAGTGTGTGCGGTGACACCGTGGTGGTGATACCGGCTCGCTCGGCGGCGGTCTGCAGAACCTGCCACGCGCTCTGCCGCGACAACCGTCCGCCGCGGGCGTTGAGGAACAACGCCGCGGTGAGTCCGGCGGCGAGGACGGGCCGTCCTCGGACCAGATAGGCATCGAGCGCCGCGAGAGCGGGACGCCCGACAGGCACGAGCCGTTGCTTGCCGCCCTTCCCACGCAGAAGCACCGCGCGGGTGTCAGTGTCCACGTCGTCGACGTCGAGCCCGACAGCCTCGGAGATGCGGGCACCCGTCGAGTACAGCAGTTCCAACAGCGCCCGGTCGCGAAGACCACGCGGACCGTCCGCCTCACCGCCGACCACCTCGAGAATCGCCGCTACCTGATCGACGGTGAGCGATTTCGGCAGACGTCGTCCCGCGGTGGGGGGCTTGACGGCACGCGCCACGTCGCTCGAGGTCCGCCCTTCGGCGGCGGTGAAGCGGTGCAGACCACGTACCGCGATCAAGGCACGCGCGACCGAACTGGCGGCGAGCGCCGGGCGGTCCCGGTCCGGGTCGCCGCGACGCAACACCGCCACGAACTCCGCGACATGCTCTTCACGGACCTGAGCGAGATCGCCGATCCCGCAGTCGATGAGGTAGTCCCGGTAGCGGGCAAGATCGCGCCGGTAGGAGGACAGTGTGTTCGCGGCAGCACCACGTTCGACGGTGAGGTGATCGAGGTACGTGTCGAGCTGTCCCGCCAGCACCGACGTCACTCCCCCGCACGGGTGCGGGCGAATGCGACGGGCCGGTCGGGCCACGGCGCGGAGGAGGGGCGCAGTTCGGTCCCGGCAGCGTGCGCGGCTGCCCATGCGAGAATTCCCGACACCGCAGTAGCGTTGACGATGTCGCCGCGTAACGCCATCGACACGGCGTCGGCGAGCGGGATCCGGACGATCTCGAGGTCGGCTTCCTCGTGTTCGGGTTCCGGCCTGTCCACCTCGGACAAGCCTCGGGCTACGAATATGCGGACCGTTTCGTCGGTGAATCCCGGTGAGAGAGCGACGTCGACGAGCGTTGCCCACTGCTGCGCCGCGAGCCCCGTCTCCTCGGCGAGTTCACGTTTCGCGGCCCCGAGCGGCGACTCGCCGGCCTCGTCGAGGAGGCCGGCGGGCAGTTCCCACAATCGTCGGCCGAGCGGATGCCGGTACTGGTGGATCATGACCAGCCGGTCCTCGTCGTCGACGGCCACGACCGCTACCGCGCCGAAGTGTTCGACAACCTCACGATGAGCGGTGTGCCCGTCGGGCATCGCCACCGTATCGACGCGCAGCGACACGATGGCACCTGTGTAGACGCGCCGCGTGGACAGGGTCCGGAATTCATGTCGCTGCGCCATGTACTAACCCGCGTCGCTGCTGCCGGACGACGATGCCACGGCGTCGGCGGAGTCGTCGGCGTTGTTGTTGCAGTTGCGCTTGCCGTCGTCGCCGTGCACGTCCACCGGCAGGCGTTCGGCTGCCTTGTACTTCAGTGCTGCTGAGACCAGCCCGGCGAACAGCGGGTGTGGGCGAGTCGGGCGGCTCTTGAGTTCGGGATGTGCCTGGGTGGCGACGAAGAACGGATGGATGTCCGCCGGATACTCGACGAATTCGACGAGCCTTCCGTCCGGTGAGGTGCCGGAGAAGACGAGCCCGGACTGCGCAATCCGGTCGCGGTAGGCGTTGTTGACCTCGAAGCGGTGGCGATGCCGCTCGGATACCTCGTCGCTGCCGTACGCCTTCGCGACGATCGATCCCTTGGCCAGAACAGCGGGGTAGGCGCCGAGACGCATGGTGCCGCCGAGATCGGCTTCACCGGCGACGGCCTGTGCCTGATCGGCCATCGTGGAAATCACCGGCGCGGTGGTCTCCGGATCGAACTCGGTTGACGATGCGTCGGCGATACCCACCGAGCGGGCCGCTTCGATGACGACACATTGCAGACCGAGGCACAATCCGAGCAGGGGGATCTTCCGGGACCGCGCGAAGCTGATCGCCCCGAGTTTGCCCTCGATACCTCGGATGCCGAAGCCGCCCGGGACGAGGACCGCATCGACATCGCCGAGGTGCGCCTGTGCCCCCGACTCGGTTTCACATTCGTCGGAGGCGACCCAGCGGATCTTGACTTTCGCGCGGTGCGCGAATCCACCCGCCCGCAGTGCTTCGGTGACCGACAGATAGGCATCGGGCAGATCGATGTACTTGCCGACGAGGGCCACTTCGACGGTTTCCCGAGGCTTGTGGACACGATCGAGCAGGTCTCCCCACACCGTCCAGTCGACGTCACGGAACGGGAGCCCGAGCTGACGCACGACGTACGCGTCGAGACCTTCGGTGTGGAGCACCTTGGGGATGTCGTAGATGCTCGGTGCGTCGGGGCACGAGATGCAGCCTGCGACGTCGACGTCGCACATCAGTGAAATCTTCGCCTTGAGCGACGCGGGCACGTCGCGATCGCACCGCAGCACGAGCGCGTCGGGCTGGATACCGATGTTGCGCAACGCCGCCACCGAATGCTGGGTGGGTTTGGTCTTCAGCTCACCGGACGGACCGAGATACGGCACCAGCGATACGTGCAGGAAGAAGCAGTTGTCGCGGCCCACCTCGTGGCGGACCTGCCGGGCAGCCTCGAGGAACGGCTGGGACTCGATGTCACCGACGGTGCCACCGATCTCGGTGATCACGACGTCGGGCGTGTGGCCCTCGGAGTCGGGTGCGGACATCGCCAGGATTCGGCGCTTGATCTCATCGGTGATGTGCGGGATCACTTGCACGGTATCGCCGAGATATTCGCCGCGACGCTCCTTCGCAATGACGGTCGAGTACACCTGGCCGGTGGTGACGTTCGCGTCGGCGTTGAGGTTGCGATCGAGGAAGCGCTCGTAGTGACCCACGTCGAGGTCGGTTTCGGCGCCGTCCTCCGTGACGAACACCTCGCCGTGCTGGAACGGATTCATGGTGCCGGGATCGACGTTGAGATACGGATCGAGTTTCTGCATGGTCACGCGCATTCCGCGCGCGGTGAGCAGTGCGCCGAGGCTCGACGCAGTGAGTCCCTTGCCCAGCGAGGAGGCGACGCCCCCACTGACGAAGATGTGCTTGGTAGGGGTACGCGATTGGCGTGACTGTGGCAACGAAGCTCCCGTGACGTCAGGTGCAGGACTTTTGGACTTCAGACGATACAGCTGGGGCCTGCCGACCCACGGAACTTCACGGTAACACCTGCGGCGTCTGCGGCGTACCCGGCTCACGAGTGTGGGCCCAGAAGCCGTGGACATCACAACACGAGAACACTCTGTGTCCGGTCACCGCGCGGTGGATCCGACGGTGACGGCGGCTGCACCGGGCCCCGTGCCGTAGCGGCCGGCGCCGCCGTCGAACTGTTCGCGCAGAGCCAGTACCGCGGTGCTCCGTCCCGCTTCGCGGCCGAGATTGTCGACGGTCGACAGCCCTCCGGACAGTGCCGCGTCGGCTCGGACCACAGCGAGTGGACCGTTGCCGACAGCCGATTCGGAGCGTCCGGCGAGCACGGCGCCCGCACCCCGAGCGTCGACGGCTGCCGCGAAACGGGCGATCAGTGCGCCCCGGTTTCCTCCGTCGACGTCCTCGGCACCACCACCGGTCAGCATCAGGACGGACTGAGCGGGATCGATTGCGCCGTCGTAGGTGATGAACCCTCCGCTGCGGAGCGCAGACAACGCGAGTTCACGTTCTTCCGGGGTGCTGCGTGGCGCGCCGGTCGCGGGGTCGACGAGCAGCGCCGCACCGAGCAGATCACCAGCGAGACTGCCCGGGTCGACGGCGCCGGTCTGCAGTTGCACTCCCGCGGGGATGATGTTGGTGACCGTGGTGCGGAGCATGTCGGCGCCGGCCGCGTCGAGAAACGACTCTGTCAGCGACAGTCGTCCTGTGACGGTGCCGCCTGCGGAGGCAACGGTGCGTGTGACCGCGTCGAGATCGGCGGGATCGGCGTCGGGGGTGGTCACCATGAGGACGGTGCGATCGACGAGTTCGTCTCGGACCACGCGTGGCGCGACGGTCGCGTCGAACTCGTCGGCGGCACGCAGTTCGGAGTCCAGCCGGTTGGCTCGGTCGTGTTCCGCCTGCAGTTCCCGGCCCATGTCCGCTTTGTCGTCGCGCAGCCCCGCCACGAGGCTGTTCGACAACAGCCCGGAGCCGAGAACGACGCCGAGTCCGAGTGCCAAGAACACCGCGATCAGGGACACCGCGTGCTGGCGCATCGAAATCACTCGAACTGACCCCGTACCCACTCGACGGAGTCGGCCGACCAGGTCGTGACCCAGTCGACGACATCGCCACCCAAATTGGACACGACCAACGCGGCGATCACAGCGATCAGCGCCGCGAAGACGAGCAGCGCGATCACACCGCCGGAGACCCGGCTGCGATACAGGGTGGCGACGGCCTTCGAATCGACCAGTTTCGGACCGACCTTCAGTCGGGTCATGACCGCCGACGGGTTGGTGTCGCGGCGCCCCTGATCGAAGAATTCGTCGAGCGAGACCGTACTGCCCACGGTGACGACGAGTGCCGCACCGTGATGGTCGACGAGGAGAAGCGCGAGGTCGGTGGACGTGCCAGCGGCGGGGAACGTCATCGCACCGATCCCGAGATCCTGAATGCGTTCGAGTCCCGGGGCGTGCCCGTCCGGGTCTGCCGGCAGCACCACCTCAGCACCGGACTGGAGGGTAGCGGTGCCGATTCCGTCCGGGTCGCCGATGATCAGGTCGGGTCGGTAGCCCGCCTTGGTCAAGGCATCGGCACCGGAATCCACACCCACCAGGATCGGTGAGTATTCCTTGATGAAAGGCCGCAGGTTCTTCAGATCCTGCGCATGGCCGGGTCCGCCGGTAACCACCACGACGTGCCGGTCCTGCAGATCGAGGTCGATGTCGGGGATGCCCACCCCGTCGATGAGCAGCGGACTCTCCGACCGGATGAATTCGATGGTGTTGCCCGAGAACGCCTCGAGATGGTCGACCAGACCGGTCTTGGCCTCGATCATACGGTCGGAGATCTCCGCTTCGGTCTGTTCGTCGCCCTCGACGAGCAGCCGTTCTCCGGCGTAGACATCGCCGTCGTGTAGCCGGACCTTGGAGCCGTCCTTGATCTTCTTGAACAGGTCCGTCCCGACACTGTCGATCAGCACGATGTCGTTGGCGACGAGGACTTCCGGGCCAAGATTCGGGTAGCGACCCGAAATGGACGCAGATGCGTTGACGACCGCGGAGACACCCGCTTCCACAAGGGCGTCGGCGGTGACCCGATCGAGGTCGACGGCGTCGAGAACGACGATGTCGCCGGGGCCCACCCGGCGCACCAGTTTCGCGGTGTTCTTGTCGACCCGGGCGATACCGCTCACTCCGGGCAGCGTTTCGTTGTTGCGGGACAGCAGCGCCGGCATCTTCATGGTGAGAATGATGCGCCTGAGGTGCGATGCGATTGTGGAGGCGCGCCGGACGACACCGGTTTCGCGTCGCTTCACACTGCGATGACCGCCGCCCCTGCTCAGCTCTCCCGCTCGGCGTGTGCCATGGCAAGCAATTCCTCAGCGTGCGCCCGGCCGGTCTCGGTGTCGTCGAGCCCCGCGAGCATCCGCGCCAGTTCGGCGACCCGCTCCGTGTCGGTCAAGACGCGCACCCCGCTGCTCACGACACCCGCCGCATCGTCCACCTTGTCGACGACCAGATGAGTGTCGGCGAACGCGGCGACCTGCGGCAAGTGCGTGACCACGATCACCTGGTGCGTGCGTGAGAGTCGCGCCAGACGACGACCGATCTCGACCGCGGCACGGCCGCCGACACCGGCATCGACCTCGTCGAACACCATCGTGGCGCCGCGCTCGGAGGCAGCGAGAACCACTTCGAGTGCCAGCATTACCCGCGACATTTCACCGCCCGACGCGCTACGCGCGAGCGGCAGGGCCGGGACACCGGAGTGAGCGGCCAGACGGAACTCGACCTCGTCGACACCCGACTCACCTGCATGCACCGTGCGGTCACCGGCCGACAGCGGCGCGGAATCCCCCGCACTGGCCTCACGATCGCGGACGTCCACATCGAGCACGGCACGCCCCATCGCGAGCCCGGCCAGTTCCTTGCTGACCGCCTTCGCGAGTTTCGTTGCCGCTTTGCGTCGCGCCGTGGTCAACGCACCGGCCGCGTCGGCGGTCGCCGCGGCCTCGCTGTCCACTTCGGCTGCGAGTTTGTCGAGCGCCCCGGACGACACGTCGAGTCGTGACAGCCGTTCGCGCGCATCGTCGGCCCAGTCGAGGACACCGTCGATGTCGGCGGCGTACTTGCGGGTGAGCGTCTTGAGTTCCGCCTGGCGGCTCAGCAGTGATTCGAGTGCGCCTGGGTCGGACGGGAGATCGGCCAGATAACCCGAGAGGTCCCCAGCGACATCGGTGATCACCGTAATGGACTCGGCCAGCCGTGGACCGAGTTCGCGCAGCACCGGATCATCACTGCCTTCGACGCGGGATCGGGCTTCGCCGAGCAGGTCCAGCGCAGACGCGGCCTCTCCCGCATCGACACTGTCGTAACCAGCGAGGACGCCGTGTGCGGCCGCCGCCGCTTCACGCAGCGAATCGAGATCCGACAGGCGCAGGACATCGGCGACGATTCGCGCATCTTCGCCTCGTTCGGGGGCTACCGCCTCGATTTCCTTCAACCCGAACTGCAGCCGGTCTGCTTCCTGAGCCAACTCGCGCGCTCGGTGCGTGCGGTCGAGAAGTTCGGCGCGCGCGTCGAGCCACTGCCGCCGGTGCGTGCGGTAACGCTCCCGCAGCGACGTGATCGTCTTGCCGCCGAATCGGTCGAGCGCGGCGCGCTGCTGATCGGGACGCAGCAGGCGAAGCTGATCGTTCTGCCCGTGCACCGTCAGGAGCGGATCGGTGAACTCGGCAAGCAACCCGACCGGGATACTGCGACCCCCGAGGTGCGCTCGGGACCCTCCGTCACGGTTGACGGTGCGCACCGCGATGATGCTGCCATCGTCGTCGCGTTGTGCCCCTGCCGATTCGAGCAGCCGAGCCACCTCCTTTTCGATGTGGCTGTTGCCCCCGTCGACACTGAAGCGCCCTTCGACGACTGTACGCGACGCCCCCACCCGTACACGTGCGGAGTCGGCACGCACGCCGGACAGCAGGTGCAAGCTGGTCACCACCATGGTCTTGCCGGCACCGGTCTCGCCGGTCAGCACCGTCAAGCCTCCGTCGAACCGGGCACTTGCCGCGGTGATCACACCGAGATTGTCGATCCGGATCTCTGCGAGCACCTAGAGTTTCCTTCCTCGCCAGCCCTTCACCGGGAGATCGAACTTGCGCACCATCCGATCTGCGAACGGTGCCGAATCCAGCCGTACCCATCGCACGGGATGCTGCCCGCGGACAACCTCGAGGCGCCCTCCTGCCGGGAGCTCGAGCGTGCGGCGTCCATCGCAGAACACGAGCCCGGCATGGCTGCCCGCCAGCGTCTCGACCGCAACGATCGACTTCGGGCTGGTCACCAGCGGGCGCGCGAACAACGCGTGGGCGTTGCTCGGGATCACGAGTAGAGCCTCGAGTTCAGGCCACACGATCGGTCCTCCCGCGGAGAAGGCGTACGCCGTCGAACCGGTCGGGGTGGCGATCAGCACACCGTCCCCGCCGAAGGACGAGACCGGGCGTCCGTCCACTTCGAGGACCACCTCGAGGACGCCGAGCCGCGATTGATTCTCGAGACTCGCCTCGTTGAGCGCCCACCCCCGGTCGACGATCACATCGTCCACACGGATCGTCACGTCGAGCGTCATCCGATTCTCGATCTCGTACTGCTTTCGCACCACTTGGTGCAGTGCTGCTTCGAGATGATCCGCCTCGGCCTCGGCGAGGAATCCGATCCGGCCGAGATTGATACCGAGCACCGGCACAGATGCCTGCTGCGCGAGCTCGGCGGCACGCAGGAAACTACCGTCGCCGCCGAGCACGATGACCATCTCGCTCCCCATAGCTGCATCGGGGCCGGATTCGACGACCCGGATTCTTGTGCCGGGAACGTCGAGTGCCCCGAGTCCGGTGCTGATCGCTTCGTCGTCCAAGACCCGCAGGACGATTCCGGCCTCACCGAAGAGTTTCGCGACCCGCTGTGCAGTTGCTGCGATCTCCTCCCTGCCCGAATGTGATACGAGCAGCACCTCGCGGCCCGGCATCCCGGGCGTCGTTTCGCCCGACCCTGTTGTCACTGAGGTCCTTCCTGCACCGCTTGCTCGATGAGTTCGACCACGCTCGCGTCGAGGTCTCCCGTGTCCGGTTCTCCTGCCCGAAGCCACAGGAAGTACTCCACGTTTCCCGACGGGCCGGGTAGCGGGCTGGCAACCGCACCCAAGGTGCGTAATCCGAGTTTCTGCGCGTCGCGTGCGACCTCGGACACTGCCTCGGTCCGCAGCCCCGGATCGCGTACCACTCCACCGCTGCCGACCCGATCCTTTCCCACTTCGAACTGCGGTTTGACCATCGGGAGCAGGTCGGCGCCGGGCGCGGCGCACCGGACGAACGCCGGGAGCACAAGGCGCAACGAAATGAACGACAGATCCGCTACGACGACATCGACCTCTCCCCCGATCGTCTCGGCGTCGATGTTACGCACATTCGTTCGATCGATCACGTGGACGCGTCCGTCCGACTGCAGTCGCCACACGAGCTGTCCGTATCCGACGTCGACCGCGACGACCTCGGACGCACCCCCCTGGAGAAGTACATCGGTGAACCCACCGGTCGATGCACCGGCGTCGAGGCAACGCCGACCCGAGATCTGCAGACCGGACGGGGTGAATGCTTCCAGTGCACCCAGCAGCTTGTGCGCACCTCTCGACGCCCACGACACCTCGTCGACCACATCGTTGACGATCAGAGGGGTGTTCGGTTCCACTGCGGTCGCCGGTTTCGTCGCCACTGTTCCGGCAATGAGAACTCTGCCCGCCGCGATCAACTCGCGTGCCTGCTCCCGTGAGCGCGCCAGCCCGCGGCGCACCAACTCGGCGTCGACCCGTGCTCTACGCGCCATGTCAGATCTTGTCCACGGTCGAGAGCGCTTGGACGAGCACGTCGTGCGCCTGTTCGAGCAGCTGCGCCTGACGCCCGATCGCTGCAGCCGGATCGCCACCGGCATCCTCCTCCTGGACACACGCCAGCAACCGGTCGACCTCGACGTGCACAGCATCAGGATCGACGTCGGGGCCGGCGCCGGGAAGGTGTTCTCCTGGACGTGGAATCGGCATGCTCATCGACGACCACGCTAGTCCATGATCGATACGGCGGACACATCGCACGACCGATGTCAGGTCGCCGCACCCCACTGAGCAACCACCCGGCGAGAGACCTCGTCCCGACCCAGGACGGCGCCGAAATTCGGGTGTGCCCACGCGATGTCGAGCACGGCCCGCAGCGCAACCATGATTTCGTCGGCCGCATCCGCTGCGCCGTCTCCGGGTGCAGCGGATGCGAGGTGCAGATCACCGCCGTCGACGGCGACCGTCCACCCTCGCCCGGGCTTCACCCGCAGGTCCGATTCCTCGGTGTCCAGGCATGCCAGGGACGAAGCAACGTAGGTGGGCCGTTGATGCGAAGGTGCACGTAGCAGATCGTCGATCGTGCTCACTCCGGTCAGTACCAGAAGCGAGTCGGCGCCGACAGCGTTCGCACCTTCGATGTCGGTGTCGAGACGGTCTCCGATGACGAGGGGGCGAGTCGCCGAGGACCGGCTGATCGCGTCCTCGAGCAGGGGCGCCGCGGGTTTACCGGCGACAATCGGTGTGCGGCCGGTGGCAGATTTCAGTGCCGCCACCATCGACCCGTTGCCGAGGACAAGTCCTCGTTCGGTCGGGAGTGTCGAGTCGACATTGGTCGCCACCCACAAAACACCCGCCCTGATGGCGAGGGTCGCCTCGGCGAGTACGCGCCATCCGGTGTCAGGAGAATGCCCCTGGACCACCGCGACCGGCTTCGCGTCCGCCGACCGGACCGGTTCGAGCGACACCGCAGCGATCTCCTCCGCGAGCGCCTCCGTACCGACCACCAGAACTCTCGATCCGGCAGGGACACGCTCGGACAGGATCCGCGCAGCAGACTGGGAGCTGGTCACCACCGAATCGGTATCGGCGACGAACCCGAGTTCCTGCAGGTGTTCTGCGACCTCATGCGGACGCCGGCTGGCATTGTTCGTCACATAGAACATGCGATCACCGACGCCGAGTGCCTCGCGCGCCCCGGGCACCGCTTCGGTCCCCCGGTAGACAGTGCCATCGAGGTCGAGCAGTAATACGTCGTACCGGGAACGCAAGGTCTGCGCACTCACAGGTTGTCTCCGGTGAGCTCGTCCACCCGATCCTCGGCATCGGTCACACCCTCGAGATCAGCGGCCGCCGAGTGCAGGAACCATTGCAGACCCTCATCCGTCCGACCGGCCGCCACCAGCGCATCGGCATAGGCATAGAACAGGCGTGCTGCAGGAGTGCCGGTCCGCTCCGGATCGAGATCAGGGGTCTGCAGGGTCACTACAGCCTGATCGATCTGACCGAGATCCATCCGCGCACCCGCGACCACGATGCGCAACTCCGCCGCCTCGTCGCCTGTCAGCTTGCGCGCGTCCTCACCTCGACCGAGTTCGACGGCCTTCTCGGGACGGCCGAGGCCACGCTCACAGTCGGCCATGACGGCGAGCAGGCCGGTTTCACCCGACATTCGGCGGGCAGCCCGAAGCTCGGAGAGCGCTTCGGCCCACTCCCCGGCGTGGTACGCCGTGATTCCTGCTGCCTCACGTACCACCGCGATACGACCTGCGCGTTGCCGAGCCGCACGCGCGTGGGACAACGCACTCCGTGGGTCATCGTCGATCAGACGTCCGGCCATGACCAGGTGCCGTGCGACAGCGTTCGCGTTCGCCTTGTCCAGGCTCAGCAGGTCGCGGCGAATGGACGGATCGAGCTCCGAGGCCTCGACGTCCTCGGGAAGATCGGGTTCGTCCGGACGTGCCTCCCGACGTTGCGGCCGGAGTCCCTCGCGACCCTTGGGATCGAATCCGCCTTCTCCACCTCGCCGACGGGGTGATCCTCCGCTGCTGCGACGCTCGTCCCCGGCACCTCGACGCTCAGCACTGTAGCCTCCGCGAGTGTCGTCACGAGGACGTCGTTCGTCCGAAGAGCGACGGTCATCGGACGAACGGTTCGGGCGTCCGGAGTACCCGGAGCGGCCCCCGCGCCGGTCTTCACTGCGTCCGAAGGCGGAGCCCTGCCGCCCCTGACCATCATCGCGCCTGTGGTCTCCACCGCGCCGTTCGGCACCGGAGCTGTCCTGGCGCGGACGGTCGCCGTGGGGACGAACGCTGCGGGAATCGCCACCTCGGCGATCGTCTCCGCGACGGTCGCGCTCCCGATTGTCGTCGCGGCCACGAACGGGCCGACCTGCTCCGCCGTAAGACGGTCGGCGGTCCTCCTTCCGGTCTTCACCGCGTTCATCGTCTCGCCGACGGTTGTCGCCGCTCCGGCCCGACCACGGAGTGGATCCCCCGCTTCGGAAGGACCTACGTTCACCGTTACTGTCGGACACAGAAAAATCCTTTCATGAAAAGCACGAAGGGGGACCCATACAAGTGGGTCCCCCTTCGCAAACGGGTGTTCGGCAGCGACCTACTCTCCCACACCCTGACGAGTGCAGTACCATCGGCGCAGACAGGCTTAGCTTCCGGGTTCGGAATGAGACCGGGCGTTTCCCTATCGCTATAACCACCGAAACT
>NZ_JBUYWC010000022.1:0-90131 GCF_055230935.1 Rhodococcus ruitaii
GTGCGACGTAGGCCTCGATCCCGATGATCGGTTTGATCCCGGCCTTCGTCGCGGAGTTGTAGAACTCGCTGGCGCCGTACATGTTGCCGTGGTCGGTCATGCCGACCGCCGTCATCTCGAGCCGTTGCGCCTCGGCGAACAGCGGGCCGAGTTTGGCCGCGCCGTCGAGCATCGAGTACTCGGTGTGGTTGTGCAGATGAACGAACGAGTCGGACACGCGTGCCTCTTCCTGGATCTTCGTGGGCACGGACGAGTGTAGGCGCCCACGGCGACGCGTCCGGTCTGCCACACCGCTGAGGCAGGTACTGCCGGGGCCTGTTCGGGCGAGTCGCCTCGTCCTACCGTCGATCCGTGAGCCACTCAGCATCCGTTACCGGAACCGCGCCCCGCATCGGTGATCTGCGAGCCCGTCTGAGCCGCGGTGTCGGTGCGGCAGCTCTCCTGCTGCTGGCCACAATCGTCGCGCTCGTGTGGGTCAACTCGCCGTTCGGCGAGACCTACGAAACCTTCTGGCACACCGAACTGGCTGTGGGCATCGGTGATGCGCAGTTGTCGCTGACACTGCAGCACTGGGTCAACGACGGGTTGATGACCTTCTTCTTCTTCATGGTCGGGCTCGAGGTCAAGCACGAATTGGTCCTCGGGGAGCTCGCCGACCGGCGCCGCGCCGCGGTGCCCCTGATCGCCTCACTCGCTGGGTTGGCCGTCCCAGCGCTGGTCTACGTGGCCTTCAACGTTTCCGGCGGGGAGGTCGGCGCGTGGGGTGTGGTGATCTCCACCGATACCGCATTCGTGATCGGAATCCTGGCGTTGCTGGGATCCGCAGTCCCGCCCCAGCTACGCGTGTTCCTGCTGGCAGTCGCGATCGGCGACGACGTAGGCGCGCTGACGGTGATCGCGATATTTTACACCGAGGACCTCGACTTTCTCGCATTGGCAGTCGCTGTGGCAGGGCTGCTGGTGATGATCGGCCTGCGGCAGCTGCGAGTGTGGCGGGGTCCGGCGTACCTGGCGATCGGGACCGTCTCGTGGGTGGCGCTGTATCTGTCCGGCATTCACCCGACCCTGCTGGGTGTGGCCGTCGCCCTGGTCACACCGGCGTACCTTCCCCGGCGCGGCGAGGTGGAAGATGCCCTGCGGCGCGCCCGCATGTACGGGCAGTCCCCCAACGCGGACTCTGCACGTGCCGCACGGTTGTCGATCGAACGGTCGATGCCTCCGGGCCCGCGGCAACGGGAGCTGTGGGACCCGTGGGTGAGTTTCCTCTTCGTGCCTCTGTTCGCCTTGGCCAACGCCGGTGTCCCGCTGACGGGAGGGACGCTGACGGCATCGCTGACTTCCCCGATCACGATCGGTGTCGTCGCCGGTCTGGTCGTGGGCAAGCTGATCGGAATCTCCCTGGGTACCTGGCTCGCGGTCACGTTGCGGTTGGGGATCCTCGCTCCCGGTATCGACCGATTCCAGGTGGTGGGTGGGGCTGCGTTGTCGGGGATCGGCTTCACCATCTCACTGTTCATCGTCGACCTGGCCTTCACCGACGACGAGCTCGCGAACCAGGCCCGGATCGGTGTGCTGGCAGCATCGGTCATCGCCGGCATCCTGGGCAGCGCACTTCTGCGTGCCGCGGCGCGGCGCCGACCGGCGGATACGCGACCCAAGCTGCTCGACCCCCCGGTCGACACCGACCGTGACCACATTCGCGGTCCCGCCGATGCCCCGCTCACCCTGGTCGGGTTCGGGGACTTCCAGGCCCCGTACCGCGGGTGGGGTGGGATCGACGAACTTCACGAGAGACTGGGCGACCGGTTCCGCTACGTGTTCCGCCACGCCCCCCAGACGGCCATCCACCCGCAGGCACAGATGGCTGCCGAGGCCGCGGAGGCGGCCGCCGACCAGGGACGATTCTGGGAGATGCACGACCGCCTCTACACCCATTCGGATCAACTGAGCCCGAGCGAGCTTCTCGCACACGCCGACGCCCTCGGTCTCGACACCCCGCGTTTCACGAGGGATCTCGGTTCCGGTCGGTTCGCACGACGGGTGCGTCACGATGCGGAATCGGCCCAGGCGAGCGGCGCGGGCGAGATGCCCGCCTTCTACATCGACGGCCGGTTGTACACCGGGCCGCACGACGCAGATTCCCTCGCCGCCGCCCTGCTCGGCACAACGAGAACCGAGCAGAGGCGGACGTTCCGGACCCCGCCCCCGCCAGCCGATCACCGGACGGTGTCGACGCCCGCACCGGTATGGGATACCGCCGACCTGCTGGACGATCTCCCCGCCGACCTTCCCGAAACACCCGACACCGGCGGCGACCATCCGCGGCTCACCGACGATCAGATCGAGCGGCTGGCCCAGATCGGGGAACGACGGGACGTCGTCCGCGGCGACGTCCTCTACCGTCCCGGCGACCGCGGCTACGACTTCCACGTGATCCTGTCCGGCGCGGTGGCGGTCGTCGCCAGACCCGAGGGTCGCGAACAGGTGGTCCGGGTCCACGGCGAGCGACGCTTCCTCGGGGCGCTCGACCTGTTAGATCAGGACACCGTGCACCGGGCCGCAGTCGCGGTCAGAGACGGCGCCGTTCTGCGTCTCACGATCGCGCAGCTGCGCGAGGCGCTCGACACGGACGCCGAACTGCGTGAGATCGTGCAGCGCGCCTTCCTCGTCCGGCACGCGATCGGCCTGGAAAGCACCGCGGATGTCCGCATCGTCGGACACTCCCACAACCCCCGTACCCAGCGACTGCGGGAATGGGCGGACAACCACAGAATATCGTCCGTGCTCATCGATCTCGAGTCCGGAGGCACCGCGGACACCTACATGGCCGAACTCAGGCTGGCCGAAGCCGATCTGCCTGTGGCCGTGTTCGGTTCGCCGTGCGTCGTTCTCCGCGACCCGGACGACACGGAGTTGGCCGAAGCGCTGCGCGATGCGGGCCGGACGGGCGACGCATCGCCCGATCCGAACGAACGCAACATCGCGAGTTCGGCGCCGGAGACTCAGGGGAACTGAAGCGTCCGATGATCGTTGCGCGAGAACCGAACGGTGTTCGACATGCGGCAGATCGAACTCCGTATCCGTGGCGGTCGCGGTCCTGCTCACACTCCAGCCGATCCCGACAGCACTGTCCGGAGCGACCGCGAGGATCGGTTGCCGCTTGCGGGTGACCACGAACGACGCATACCACTGCCCGAGAGAATCACGGGTGACCCGGAAATGCAGTCCGGCAAGATCGTTCTCACCCTCCTTCTCCCCGGTTTTACCAGTACCTGCCACATCTCGTCCAGATGGCTCACCCTGGACTGAGCACGACAGAAAGGAACGGCATGACCACCTGGACACCCGAGGAACTCGACGCCATCGACAGTGCCTCCGAGATCCACGTCGCCGGTAGCCGCAAGGACGGATCACTGCGCAGCTTCCGCATCATCTGGCACGTCGTCGTCGACGGGGTGCTGTACGCCCGGTCCGTCAACGGACCCGACGCCGCCTGGTACGTCGGCGTGAAACGGCAGATGGCCGGCGCGATCCAGTGGAACGGCACCCAGCGCGCTGTCGACTACACCGACGACCCCTCACACGACGAGGCGGTCGACGAGGCATACCGACAGAAGTACGGCAACGGGGCTCCCACGCAGGCACTCAACCGCGAGCCTGCCCGCGGCACGACACTCCGCATCGACGCGAGGTAGCCACCGTGGACGGGTCCTCCGGCAACCGAGTATCACTCGCGCCGGCGCTGGTCCGGCAGCAACTCGTACGCACCATAGCTGTTGTCGTCGGGGTTGACGGTGACACCGGGCGCCACGATCTCGTCGATGCGGTCGAGAACATCCGGTGACAGCGTGATCTCCGCAGCGGGCAGGTAGCTGTCGAGTTGCTCCATCGTGCGCGGCCCAACGATGGCACTCGTGATTCCCGGATGGTTGATCACAAACGCGATCGCCATCTCGATCAGTGACATCCCGGCGCCCTCCGCCAACACGGCGAGATCCTCGACAAGGTCGAGTTTGTGCTGATTCGCGGCGGTCGACATATCGAACCGCACGCCTGGCCTGGCCTGCGACGTCGGCGCCGATGCACTGCCCTTGCGCCACCGCCCCGACAGCCATCCACCGGCCAGCGGACTGTACGACAGGGTGCCCATGCCGTGGCGTTGCGTCGTGGGCAGCACATCCTCCTCGATGCCCCGGACGAGGATCGAGTACGGGGGCTGCTCGGTGACGAACCGCGAGAACCGGTTCTCCTTCGCCGCCCACTGGGCTTCGACGATCTGCGAACCCGAATACGACGACGACCCGATGTAACGGATCTTCCCCTGTCGCACCAGGTCGGTGAGCGCCGCGAGGGTCTCCTCGATATCGGTGTCCGAGCTGGGGCGGTGTACCTGGTACAGGTCGATGTGGTCGGTGCCCAGTCGGCGCAGCGAGTTCTCGACCGCGCGCATGATCCACAGCCGGGAACCGCCGCGTTCGTTCGGGTTCTCACTCATCGGCATGAAGAACTTCGTCGCGAGGAACACCTCGTCGCGGCGCGACGCGATCGCCTCCCCGAGGATCTCCTCCGAGGCGCCACCCGAGTAGATGTCGGCGGTGTCGACGAAGTTGATGCCGGCATCGAGTGCACGGTTGATGATGCGTGACGCGTCGGCTCGGTCGTCGTTTCCCCACGGCCCGAACATCATGGTTCCGAGACAGAGCGGTGAAACGTGGACGCCTGTGCGCCCCAGTGGTCGGTACTGCATGTGTTCCCTTTCGTTCACGAGACCGCTGCCCGCGACGGCACCGCCTCCCGCAACAGTGTTCGCGTCAGTTCACTTTCCGTGACCCGGTCTGCTCGTCGACCTCCGGCGCCAACGTCGTGGCCGCCCACGAGGCAAGCAGTTTGAGTCCATCGTCCGACGGCGAGCCGGGTGGAGCCGTATACACGTTCATCTGCAAGCCGGTGTCCGCGGGTAGTTCCAGTGCCTCGTAGGCGAGTTCGAGCCGACCGACCGCCGGATGGTGGAAGACCTTCGTTCCGCTGCGATGGAGGCGCACATCGTGCGACGCCCACATCCTTCGGAAATCCTCACTGCGCGTGGATAGTTCACCGACCAAGGCGATCAACACCTTGTCGTGGGGGTTCTTCCCCGCTTCGGCACGAAGGATCGCAACGGCATCGTGCGCGACCTTCTCCCACTTGTCCTCCCAGTACGCCTGCGCGGCGTCAGCGTCGAGGAAGTGGAACCGCGCGGTGTTCACCGGTTGGCGGGCGATCCGCTCGGGCGAGTCGTACATCGGCGCGTACAGGGCCCGACCCAGCAGGTTGGCCCCCAGGATGTCGAGCCTGCCGTTGCGAACGAACGCGGGCACGCCTTCCATCGAGTCGAGGATGCGCTGCACAGCCGGCCGCACCGTCGCCGGGGACGCTCGGCGCGCCCGGGACCGCGCGGCACCGGAGGCGTTCGCCGCCCGCGCCAGATCGAACAGGTGGACGCGTTCGGCCTCGTCGAGTTGCAGTGCCTCGACCAACGCCTCGAGCACCGATTCGGACACACCGCGCAGGTTGCCGCGTTCGAGGCGGGTGTAGTAGTCGACGCTCACCCCGGCGAGCATCGCCACTTCCTCGCGCCGCAGTCCCGGCACCCGCCGATTCCCGCCGTACGCGGGCAGTCCAGCCTTGTCCGGGGTGATCCTGGCTCGCCGCGAGGCGAGGAACTCACCCGTTTCTGCCTTCAGATCCATGTCTTCAACGGTACGACCGGGTAGCCGACGGTGGGAGGTTCTGAAAGTACCGGGCTCGGACTCGTCGTTCCCGGTGTCGCGACAATCCGGTGAGCAGGGAACCGGCGAACAAGGTAACGACAGACCCTCCCGGCACCGCGCGAACCCTCCTACCGTGAGAGACATGCCAGTGAACACGATTCCTACCCTGACCCTGAACAACGGTGTCACCATGCCCGCGCTCGGCTACGGCGTCTTCCAGACACCGCCGGAGGAGACGATCACCGCCGTCGAAACCGCCCTGCGCACCGGATACCGCCATATCGACACCGCCGCCGCCTACGGCAACGAACGCGAGGTCGGCGAGGCGATCCGCCGCTCCGGTGTGGACCGCACCGACCTGTTCGTCGAAACCAAGGTCTGGATCAGCGACTACGGCTACGACACCACCCTGCACGCGTTCGAGAAGGCCACCGGCAAACTTGGCGTCGACCAACTCGACCTGCTGATCCTGCACCAGCCGCTACCGACCCGATTCGAGCTGACCCTCGAGGCATATCGGGCGCTCGAAACACTGCTCGCCGACGGTAAGGTCCGCGCGATCGGTGTCAGCAACTTCATGCCCGATCACCTGGACGCGTTGCTCACCTCCGTCAACGTGGTGCCCGCCGTCAACCAGATCGAGGTGCATCCGTACTTCCGGCAGCCCGGCGTGCTCGCCGCCGACGAGAAGCACGGCATCGTCTCCCAGGCGTGGTCCCCCATCGGCGGCATCACGTTCTACCGCGACGGGAAGAACTCGAGCACCCTCGACAATCCGACGCTCCGCACGATCGGCGAGGCGCACGGCAAGACCCCCGCACAGGTGATGCTGCGGTGGCATTTGCAGCAGGGCCGGTCTGCAATCCCCAAGTCGGTGGCACCGCACCGCATCTCGGAGAACTTCGACGTCACCGACTTCACCCTCACCGACCAGGAACTGGCCGCGATCGACGCCCTCGACACCGGTGTGCGCGGCGGCCCCGAACCGGCATCGCTGACGCTGGAGAACGCCGGCATCGCCATCCCCGAAGCCTGACACACCAGAAAAGAACAGGAATTCTTTTTCATGCGAGCAACATTCATGTACGGCGCCGGCGATGCGCGGGTCGAGGACGTCCCCGACCCACCATCGTCGAACCCACCGACGCGGTCGTACGTGTCAGGGTTGCCTGGGAAGCGCGACGAGCACGGATCACCGCGTCTGCGCTGAAGATCACGAGTGCTCCCCAGATGAGTGCGAACCCGATCCACCGCGACGCGGGCATCGCCTCGTGCAGCACCAGGACACCCCACGCCATCTGCAGGCTCGGTGTCAGATACTGGAGCATTCCCAGCGTCGCGAGGGGCACCCGTTGCGCCGCCGCCCCGAACAGCAGCAGCGGCACCGCAGTGACCAAACCCGCCGACACCAGCAGCAGTGTGTGGCTGGGGCCGTTCCCGAAGAACGTGCCGGTACCCGTCGCCGCGAGGAACACCAGGTAGCCGACCGCGAACGGTACCGCGACCACCCCCTCGCCGGTCAGTGATGTGCTCGGTTCGAGCGGCACGATCTTCTTGATCACCCCGTACGACGCGAACGACAACGCCAACGTCAGCGCGATGATCGGCGGGCGACCGTAGTCGACGGTGATGACGACGACCGCTGTGGCGGCGAGCAGCAGCGCCGCGATTTGCGCGCGGTACAACCGTTCCCGGAAGAACAGCACTGCGAACAGGACACTGACCAGTGGGTTGATGAAGTACCCGAGGGCCGTCTCGACGACCCTCCCCGACGTCACCCCGTAAATGTAGGTTCCCCAATTCACGGCGATCGCCGCCGACGCTGCTGCGACCAGTGCCCACGTCCGAAGGCCGAGCCCCCGCAATGTGCCGAGTTTCCCGAGCACTGCAAGCAACAGCAGCATGAGCAGCAGAGTCCACACCACCCGGTGCGCGAGGATCTCGAGTGCCCCGGCGGGCGCCAGCAAACCGAAGAACACGGGGAACAAACCCCAGATCAGATAGGCCCCGGTCCCACACAGGACTCCGACGCTGTCGGGACTACGATCGACGGCACTCACCCGCCAACTCTATTCCTTCACGCCGGTACCGGCCGCGTACCGCAGCGCTGCTCGCTACGGCTCGCCGTCGTCGGCACCGGGAGCCACCGTGTCGATGTGCTCGGGCAGAAGCGGTCTCACCGAGAACCTCCCGGCCACGGCGTCCGGCGGCAACGCTTCCACGGCCCGGACTGCGGGGGCAGTGGCCACCTCTCGCAGTTGGTCGCCGGCACCCCGTACGACGATCCCCACCGCACAGGCGCAGTCGGCTGCGAGTCGATCGGCGGAGACCGCGGCGATCCGCGCCGCGCGATCGCTTCCCGCCGCGGCCCCGCGTAGTCGTCCTGCCGCCACACCCGGAGCGCGGCGCAACGCCTCGGGGTGCGCGGACACGGCGACGGTGACGAGCGGGGTCTGGACCCGGTCGATCGGTACTCGAAACAGAACCTGGGCCACGCGCGCGTCGCCGGGCAATGCGGCGACCGCAGCGACATCCACCGGTTCGGTGAACGAGACGAGGGCCCAACTCGGCTCGGACCCGAGGTCGGCCAGACTGGTCTCGGCCCGACCGAGATAGTCCGACACCTGTTCGCCGTTGTCGGGACCGAGTGCGTCGGTACGCACCGATGCCGGACGGACCGGATTGAGCACACCGGCGAGGATCACTGCGAGCACCAATGTGGCCGTCACCGCCCACGGGAGGATCCGAGACATCGCTCAGGCGTTGCGCAACACGTCGAGGGCGTCCTCGAGGTCGGCAGGATACTTGCTGGTGATCTCGACCCAGTTCCCTCGCGTCGGGTGTGCGAACCCGAGGGAGCGGGCGTGCAGCCACTGACGTTCCAGCCCGAGACGCGCCGCAAGCCGCGGGTCGGCGCCGTAGGTCAGATCACCACAGCACGGGTGCCGCAATGCCGAGAAGTGCACGCGGATCTGATGGGTACGGCCGGTCTCGAGGTGGATGTCGAGCAGGCTCGCCGCCTGGAACGCCTCGACGGTGTCGTAGTGCGTGATGCTGGGCTTGCCGTCCGCCGTGACGGTGAACTTCCAGTCGCTGCCGCGATGCCGGCCGATGGGGGCATCGATGGTGCCGCTACTCGGATCCGGGTGACCCTGCACGAGAGCGTGGTAACGCTTGTCGATGGTGCGTTGCTTGAACGCCCGCTTGAGCACGGTGTACGCACGCTCGGAGGTCGCGACGACCATGACGCCCGACGTGCCGACATCGAGCCTGTGCACGATTCCCTGACGTTCGTGGGCACCCGAGGTCGAGATGCGGAAGCCCGCGGCGGCCAGACCACCGATGACCGTCGGCCCCGTCCAGCCGACGCTCGCGTGCGCGGCCACACCGACCGGTTTGTCGACTGCGACGATGTCGTCGTCGGAGTAGAGGATCTCCATGCCTTCGACAGGCTTCGCCTCGATGGTCAGTGGGCGCGGCGGCTCGGGCAGGACCACTTCGAGCCACGATCCCGCCGAGAGCCGATCCGATTTGCCCATCGGTGTGCCGTCCATGATGACAGCACCCTCCTCGGTGAGCGCAGCGACCACGGTCCGGGACAAGCCGAGCAGACGGGCCAGCCCGGCGTCGACACGCATCGCATCGAGCCCATCCGGTACGGGCATCGCCCGGGTTTCTCTCACTGGCTGTTTCCCTTTCTGTCGGTTCCCGACTCGGTGCCCTGTGTGCGCTCCGGGCCGGCAGCGTCCGCAGATTTCGCCGCGTCCCCCGAGTTCGCACGGCTTCCGTCCGGTTCGATGCCGAACACGGTCAATGCCACGAGCAGGATCGCACCGCAGACGATCGCCGAATCGGCGACGTTGAACACAGGCCACCATCCGACCGAGACGAAGTCGACGACGTGCCCCTGCATCGGGCCGGGCGAGCGGAACAGCCGATCGGTGAGATTTCCGAGCGCACCTCCGAGCACCAGCCCCAATCCCAGCGCCCACCACGTCGAGCGCAATGTCCGCCCGATCTTGATCACACCGATGACGACACCGATCGCAACCAGCGTGAGCACCCACGTCATACCGGTCGCCATCGAGAACGCAGCGCCGGGATTGCGGATCAACGTCAACGTCACGGTGTCGCCGATGATCGAGATCGGATCGGACGGGTCGATGAAGTGGACCGCCGCGATTTTCGTGAGCAGGTCGGCCACGTAGATCACACATGCCAGGACGAGCAGATAACGCAGCCGCTTCCGCCTCACCGGCACTGTCACCGGGGGATCCTGCGCGGGCGGCTCCGGCGCACCGAACGCAGGATCGGGCCGGGTAGCTTCGTCACTCACCCCGCCATCATCCCCTACACGGCCGAGGACGCGGCCACCGCGCCCGTCGTGGCTACCCTGGTGGCGTGCCTGTGCTGTCGAGATTCACCCATACGAGACCATGCGCCTTTGCCGCCGTCCTGTCGCTCACCGCGCTCGTCACAGGATGCGGTGATGCCCCCGACAATGTTCCCGCCGTCACCGCCGGCTCCTCGACAGAGGTGACGGTGCCGGTGTCTGCGGTGATCGCGACCGTGCTCGATCCGGGAGCAGAACCTCGCGAGCCGGTGCGTCTGACACCCGCGACCGGAACCCGGCAGAACGTGATCCTCACCACACGATCCGAGGTTCACCAACAGATCGGTGATCAAGCGACACAGGACTTCTCGACGCCCGAATTGACGACACCGCTGTCCGCCACGGTCACGGAGTCGGTGACCGACGGAGCATCCGGCACCGTGGTCGATCTGGTCCTCGGCGATGTCAGTACCCCCGACCCGCATCTCGAGACCTCCCTCACCGAGGTCCAGGGTTCTGGGGCCGGTCTGACGATCGGCCCCAACGGCGCGGTCAGTGCACTGCGACTCGAGCCCGGTACCGCGGTGCCCAATGTGGCACGCTCGGCACTCGAACAGGCCTTCTACCAGGCGGTCTACCGGATGGTGGCGTTCCCCGACGAAGCAATCGGCGTGGGTGCGGTGTGGGAGAGTCACCAGCAGGTGATGAGCTCCGGGATCACGATCGACCAGGTCGGCACGGCTACTCTCGTCTCGCGCGATGACGACCGGGTTCGAGTGGACATCCGTGTCGAACAGATCCCGCAGGAATCGACCTGGATGCTCCCCAACGGGCAAGGTCAGCTCGCCGTCGAGCAGTACACGATGGCCGGCGACGGAACGCTGACCATCGACCCGAGTAAACCACTGCCCATTCAGGGTGACTTCACAGTGAGCGGTGACCAGACCTATCTCGACCCGAACGGCGCAACCCGGCTGGCGCAGTCCCAGGTGGACCGGGTCGGCTGGCACACCCCCGAGAGCTGAACCCGGCACGGCCACCCGGTCTCCGAGACGACGGTGGCCGACACGGATCTCCGCGTCGGCCACCGTCGTCGTCTCACGGCGTGAGGTTGCGCTCAGGAACTACGGGCATGCAGGCGTCTGCAGGGCTGCCAGCGACACGATCGCGCAGGCGTTGTCCTGCGACAGCTTCCAGAAGCCGTCCTCGGCAACGAACATGACCGTGCCCGTGGAGACCTGGTCGCCGATGGCGGTCTCGATGCCAGCGGTCGCGGTGCCGTCCTCGTTGTCGTTGATGTCGATGATGGTGACCTGGGCGCCGGCCTGCTGTGCAGCTGCAGCGACCTGATCGATCAGCGTCGGGTCGAGCTCTGCACCCTGCACGAGGTTCTGCTTCTCCTCGGCCGGGATGCTGCCGTCGAAGGCCTGGTCGAGCATGGCCTGCAGTTCCTCGACGGTGGGCACCGGCGGATAGTCCGCCACGGCGGCCTCCGTCGTGGTGGCTGTCGTCGTGTTTGCCGCGGTCGTCTCGGTCGAGCCTCCGTCGTCGGAGCTGCAGGCAGTCATCGTGAGGGCGGCAGCGAGTGCCACCGTAGCGACGGTGATCTTGCGAAGCTTCAAAATTCTCGTCCTTCTCGTTCTCGAACGAACACGACCTTCGTGCTCGGTCATCCAGCAACGGATGGGTCCGCGACAGGCGGATTGTCCGCAAGAGTACCCGGCGGTAGTGAGAGAACCATGAGGGCGCCGAGAACGCGTGTCAGCGCAAGCTGACGAGCGGATCAGCACGGTCGAGCAACGGATCTGCCTCGGCCAACGTCCGCGCAGGCCCCGGGCCGGTGGACCTCGTCTCGAACCGAACCGTGACGACACCGTGCCCGGCCCCTTGGACCCATCCGTGTCCGAAATCCGGATGCCGGACATCGGTTCCGGGTAGCCAACGCCGATCCGCCACCTGCATCCCTTCGGATACAGCGTCGGTGACCGGGTCGCCTCGCGGCGACTCCGATTCGAGCGCATCGAGTTCCGGGAAGAGTGAATCCTGCGCAAGAGCCGACAACCCCGCGAAGCCGACACCGACGAGTCTGATCGGCCCGATCTCGAGTGGGTCGAGGGCGAGTCGTTGGGCCGCGGCGGTGAGGACCTGCACATCCTCGGTGGCATAGGGCAGTGTCGTCGACCGGGTGAGAATCGACATATCGGACTTGCGCAGTTTGAGGACGACGGTCCGCGCGGCACGTCCGTCCGTACACAACCGCCGGTGCGCAGCAGTTGCACTGGAGGTCACCGCGCGGCGCAACTGAGGTAGCGCCACGATGTCGGCCGGATAGGTGGTTTCGGCGCTGACCTGTTTGGCCTCGGCGCGTTCGACCACGGGGCGGTCGTCGAGTCCGTTGGCCAACCGGTGCAGTCCGGGGCCGATCGTTGTGCCCAGAATGGAGGCGGCTTCGGTGACGGGCAGCGCCGCCAAATGTCCGATGGTGTCGATACCGAGCTTCCGTAGCCGTTCCTCGGCGACCGGTCCGATGCCCCACAGACTGCGCACGGGCAGGCCGTGCAGCAGCGCGAGTTCCTCTTCGGGCCGCACGACCAGCAGGCCGTCGGGCTTGGCCAGCCCCGACCCAATTTTCGCGATCTGTTTTCCCGAGCCCGCACCGACGGAGGCCACGAGACCTGTCTTCTCCAGGACCTCCGCGCGCAGCTCCACACCGAAGCGGTCGACGTCCTCGGCGGACGCACCGGCCAGTTCGGCCGGTTCCGCGAACGCCTCGTCGAGCGAGAGCGTCTCGAGAACGGGCACTCGGGACCGGAGCGTGTCGAACACCGAGGTGCTCAGCTCTCGATACACGACACCGCGGGGCGGGAGCACCACGCCACCCGCACCGACAAGTCTGCGGGCGCGGCTCATCGGCATTGCCGAACGCGCACCGAATCCGCGCGCTTCGTAGCTCGCGCCTGCCACGACCCCCCGCACCCCCAGGCCACCGACCAGCACCGGACGGCCCCGAAGGGTCGGCCGGGTCAGCTGCTCGGCGGACGCGAAGAACGCGTCGAGGTCCACGTGAAGGACCCAGCGCCGGTTCACGCCAGTGGTCATCTCCCCAGGTTAGAGGGACGCACCGACGCCCGTGCTTCTGAGCGTGACAACGCGCGGAGAGCAGTGCAAGCGGCATGCAAGGGCAGCGCAAGAGGCACGCAACCGGGGGCGCGGATCGTGGCTTCGACACACCGATCCGAGAAAGGACCTCCCGCATGTACTACTCGTCTACACCGGCCATCGAGGCCGAGGGACTCGTCAAGCGTTTCGGCGCATTCACCGCCGTCGATGGCGTCAGCCTCACCGTGCCGGCCGGCTCCGTCTACAGCGTGCTCGGCCCCAACGGCGCCGGCAAGACCACGACGATCCGCATGCTCGCCACTCTGCTCCGGACGGACGCCGGTAGCGCCCGGGTTTTCGGACACGACGTCTCCGAGGAACCGACCGCGGTGCGCTCGCTGGTCGGTGTCACCGGCCAATACGCCTCGGTCGACGAGGATCTCACCGCGACCGAGAATCTGATGATCTTCGCTCGGCTGCTGGGGCTGAGCCGCGCGGCGTCGAGGCGCAAGACTGCCGAGTTGCTCGAGGAGTTCGCGTTGACCGACGCGGCGAACAGGGCCCTGAAGAACTTCTCGGGTGGTATGCGAAGACGCCTCGACCTCGCAGCCAGCCTGATCTCGCATCCGCCGCTACTGTTCCTCGACGAACCGACCACCGGTCTCGACCCACGGACCCGTGCACAGATGTGGGACACCATCCGCCGGCTCGTCGATGAGGGCTCGACGGTACTGCTGACCACCCAGTATCTCGATGAAGCCGATCAGCTTGCCGATCGGATCGCAGTGATCGACCACGGCCGCGTGATTGCGGACGGCACCGCTGACGAACTCAAGACCTCGGTCGGCACGTCATCGCTCCAGCTGAGCCTGGCCGATCGCAACGACATCGACACGGCGCGCACGCTCCTCGCCGAAGCGCTGGACGGGGACGTCGCCGTCAGTCCCGACACGGCGCGGCTCACGGCACCATTGTCCGACACCTCGATCACTGCAGATCTACTGATCCGATTGCGCGACAACGGCATTGCCGTCGATGAAATCACCGTCAGCAAGCCCAGCCTGGACGAGGTGTTCCTGACGATCACCGGGCACCGCACCGACAGCGCCGACAGCGCCGACGCAGCCACCACCGACAACCAGAGGAACGTCGCATGACCACCACGCTCGCCGACGGCCGGCCCGGCACCGCACCCCGCCCCACCGTGCACACCATCGGGTTACGCGGGACGCTCGCGCAATCCGCGACAATGGGCTATCGCGGCCTCATCAAGGTCAAACACAACCCCGAGCAACTGTTCGACGTGGTGATCCAACCCATTGTCTTCACGGTGATGTTCACCTACATCTTCGGCGGCGCGATCTCCGGCGACGTCGCATCGTATCTGCCGATCATCATTCCCGGCATCCTGGTCCAGACGGTGATCACAGCCTCGATCGTGACCGGCACCCAACTCCGCGAGGACATGGACAAGGGAGTCTTCGACCGATTCAAATCCCTGCCCATCGCCCGGGTCTCACCACTGGCAGGTGCGTTGCTGTCGGACGTGACCAGGTATGCGATCGCAACGACCATCACCTTCGCGGTGGGCTACGCGATGGGCTTCCGACCGGAAGGCGGGATCTTCGGCATCGTTGCCGCAGGCCTGCTCGTCGTCGTGTGCGCCTTCGCGATCAGCTGGATCTTCGCACTGATGGGTGTATTGATGAACAAGGCGTCCAGTGTGCAGGGCATCTCGATGCTCGTGATCTTCCCTCTGACCTTCATGTCCAACGCGTTCGTGCCCGCCGAGACCATGCCGGGTTGGATGCAGGCGTTCGTGAACGTCAACCCGGTCTCACACCTCGTGACCTCCGTCCGGGAGCTGGTCAACAACGGCAACGTCGGGATCCATCTCGTGTGGTCGCTCCTCGGGGCCGCACTCCTCGTCGCGGTCATCGCGCCGCTGACCGTCCGCATCTACATGCGCAAGGAGTAGGTGGGTGTCGCCCGTGAGTACGTCCGGTCCTCGATGCCGGGACTACTCGCGGGCGGCGAAGATCTCCATGATGAGCAACCTGGCGCGAGCGCGCGGTGTCGTCGCTACCGCGGCGAGCGCCTCCACCACGCGGTCACCACCGAGGACGGCACGGGCACGGTCCAGGTGTCGCGACACCTGCATCGACGGAAAGTCCTGACGTGGAACCACTCTCGTGGACAGAGTCAGCAACCGCAATCCGGACTCGGAGCCGGCTGCGATGTCGAAGCTACCGATCGCGCATGCCACGGCACCGATCACCGGAAGATCACGATATCCATCCGATTCGAGTTCGTCCCTCATCCTTCTACCGAACCAGTCGACGACGTGGCGCGCCTCGGCTGCTCGACCCACGAGTACATGGGCGTCGATGGTCACCGCAGCAATCATCATGGTTCCGAACAGATCCGGAGCATCGTCCGGATCGGGGTCCGGCCAGCCCCTCAGCGCGAGGGCCGATCGGTAGCCGCGCAGTCCGGCCTCGATATCACCGGAGGCCAAGTCCAATTCGGCGCGACTCGCCGCGAGTGCCGCTGTGCCCTGGCTCCGATCCCGTTGTTCCGCGCTGTCGCCGGCCTCCACGAGAGGGCCGGCCGACTCCAGTTCGTGGCGCGCCTCGTCGATCCGGCCCAGTCCGACCAATGCAGCGGCAACATTACTGTGCAGAGCCGCTGACTCGTCGAATCCGTGCAGCTCCCCAATGAGGTCGGCGCTGTCGCGGTAATAGCCGACCGCTTCCTCGTATCGGGCGGATTGCGCGGCGATACTGCCGAGGTGATGGCTGATAATGGAGACCGTCCACTCTTCCCCTGAGGCCCGCGCAAGGGCAAGCGCAGCCCTGCCGTCCCGAGCTGAGCCGAACAGATCACCGTTGTTCACTCGCAGATCGGACCGCACCATGAGCGCGGCACCGCGCGCCGCCCGATCGGGATGCCGAACCGCGACGGCAAGCGCACGTGCGACACCCCGACCGGTCATCGGAAGCACGAGCACAGCGGTGCACGTTGCGATCATCGGATCGAGATCGGTTCGGATCCGGACGATGTCGCGCAGTCTGACCCGGGCGATGGCCAGAGCACGGGAAACACCGGTGAACGCCATGACCGCGACCACCATCAGGTAACTCACCGCCAGGTGGTTTCCCGGCACTTCCCGTGCTCCCTCACCGCGAGCGTCGAGGTCGAGAATCCGAGACGACCAGGCGAGCACCTCGGAGTGGGTGCCTCGCACCATCCACAGCACGGCGAGCACCGGAAACACGGTCAGCACAGTCCGATCCCGTCCCGCGTCGAGCGCCTGCCTCAGCACCGCAAGCAGGTTGTCGTGTTCGGCATCAACTGCATACGAGATCGTGATCTGGTCACCGTCCAGGAAGCTCCGCACAGCGTCGCGACAGAACCGCTCCGCCCAATCGAAGGCCCGCTCCTGAATCGAGGCGCGCTCGCCGGTGCCCGCACAGGTCAGTTGTTCCTCCCCGAATTCACGGACGGTCTCGAGCATGACGTACCGCAGACCTGCTCGACCCTCGACAACGGTGAGCATCGATTGGGTCACGAGACCTTCCACCGCGTCTGCCGCACCGGCGACCACACCCCACTGCGAGACCGCGACAGCTGCGTCGAGCGTGAACCCGGCCGGGAACCCGCACAACCGGCGCAGCACCGCCCGCTGGTCGGGTCCAAGGAGATTCCAGCTCCATTCGATGACCGCGTACAGAGTGCGATGCCGGTGGGGCGACGTGCGGTCCCCTGAGCGCAGCAGCGTGAACCGGTCGGTGAGACGGTCGTTGATGTCCTCGACGGTCATGGTCCGCACCCTCGCGGCAGCCAGTTCGATCGCGAGGGGAAGACCGTCGAGCGTTCGGCACAGTCGTGCCACTTCCGAGGGGTCCAACCGCACCGAGGGCCGCACGGCCTGCGCGCGGATGCTGAACAGTTCCATTGCCGGTGACCCACTCTCCGCGACGTCCAGCGGGGGCAGCGGGTACACGACCTCGGCGGTGATCGCCATCGGAGCGCGACTCGTGGCGAGCACTGTCAGCTGCCCGCTGGCCGCGACCAGGTCCGCAACGACCTCGGCAACGTCGTCGATCAGGTGTTCGCAGTTGTCGACGATCAGCAGCGACGGACGCGACGAGAGTGCCTCGCGCAACCTCTCACGCGCATCGTGTACCCGTGCTCTGGGCAACACCGTCCCGGGAGTCAGCTCGACCTCACCGATCCCGAGCACGGAGCTGATCGCGGCGACCACGTCGGCGCCGCTGCGCAACGGAGCAAGCTCGACCAGCGCAACCGGGACATCTCGCGCTGCCCGAAGGCCGATCTCGTGCGCGAGACGGGTCTTCCCGGTGCCACCCGGACCGAGCACGGTGACCACGCGCGCATCGGTCAACAGGCGCTCGACTTCAGCCAGATCTGCCTCGCGCCCGAGCAGAGCATTGGGCGCTGCGCGCAGTCCGACGGAACGCTGAATCGTCGGTGCCGCTCCGTGTTCCGGTTCGAGCGCGCGGTGCGTCCGTACGTGTGTTCCCACGTCGACCGCCGGTGTCGAGGCGGGCCTCGGTGACTCCCCCTTCAGGATCGCCGTATTGAGGTCGACCAACCGGGGTGAGGGATCGGCACCGAGCCGGTCGGCGAGCCTGGTGCGGAGTCCGGCAAACACCTCGAGAGCGTCGCCGGCGAGCCCGAGACCGGAGAGCACCAGCATCAGCTGACCGTGGACCTGTTCGTCGACGGGCGCCTGCGCAGCGGCTGCACGAGCCAGCGGCAACGCCTGCTCCAGCTCGCCCATCGCAACCGTCGCGGCGAGTTCCACGGCATCGAGAGCCGCTGCACGGGCAGTGGCCTCCTCGGCGATCTCGCGAGCGAGGTCACCTGGCGCCAGATCCGCACCCGGCTCACCGCGCCACAACGCGCGCGCCTGACGCACGGTCGCCACAGCGCCGGAGAGATCTCCGTCCGCACGCTGTTGCTGCGCACGTTGCTCCCACATGCGCACCAATGTCAGATCGACCTGCATCCGGTCGAGGCCGAGTCGATACCCTGCGGGGCCTCTCTCGAGCACACCGTCGGGTAGCGCAGCGCGGAGCCGGGAGATCTGGGTGTGCAACGCGTTCGTCGCCGAGCGCGGCGGCTCGTCGCCCCATACGTCCTCGATCAGCGACCGGGGGCTGCGCGCGCGACCCGGCCTGCGTGCCAGCGCCACGAGGAGACTGCGGGCACGCAGGCCCGGAAGTGGGATCAGTTCGTCGCCGCGGCGCGTCGCCACCTCACCCAACAGGGCCACTTCGACGCCGGTGAAGGCTGCCGCAATGGGGTCGTTCGAATCGTGGTGCACCTCCGCCGATACTAGTGCCACTACGCCTTCGTGATGGACACCCGCACACCCTCGCCGAGTTCGATCGGATCGGTCTCGGCCGGGGCGATCTCGAACGTCGTCGCGAGAATCTCGCCGGCGATGAGATCGCGGTACCGGTCCGCCCACTCGACGCGGTCGGCAGGGACCTCGAACCGCACCGAGATGCGATCCGAGACATCGAGCCCGAGGGTGCGTCGAGCATCCTGGAGTTCGCGGATGCGGTCCTTCGCCCACCCCTCGGCTTCGAGTTCCTCGGTGACCGTCGAGTCGAGGACCACGAGCCCCGCACCGCCCGGCAGGGCCGCAGTGGACTCCGGTTCTGCAGCCACGAGACGTGTGGTGAACTCCTCCGGTAGCAGCGCGATCCCCGCAGCGGTGACAGTGCCATCCGCGTTCTCGCTCCAGTCTCCCGACTTGACCGCCTTGATCACCTTCTGGACGTCCTTGCCGAGACGCGGGCCTGCCGCACGTGCGTTGACGACGACTTCGAAACGACCGTGTGCTTCGACATCGTCGGTGAGGACGACGTTCTTGACGTTGACCTCGTCTTTCACCAGATCGACGAATGGTTGCAATGCTGCAGAGCCGGCGCTGGCGACGGTCACCTGCGGCAGCGGCAGCCGCACCCGAAGCTGCTGGGCCTTACGCAGTGACAGCACCGTCGAGCACACCGATCGCACGTCGTCCATGGCCGCCACCAGATCAGGGTCGGCGGGGAGTTCATCTGAGTCGGGCCAGTCGGCGAGATGCACCGAGCGGCCACCTGTCAGGCCACGCCAGATCACCTCGGTCGCCAGCGGCAACAGCGGGGCCGCAAGTCGGGTGACGACCTCGAGCACCGTATGCAGGGTGTCGATCGCATCGGCGTCCTCCTCCCAGAACCGCGACCGCGACCGACGTACGTACCAGTTGGTCAGCGCATCGCAGAAGGTGCGCACCTCGTCGCACGCACCCGCGATGTCGATCACCTCGAGCGCCTCGGTGACGGCGTCGCGGGTTTCGGCGAGCTTCGCCAGGATGTACCGATCGAGGACGTGGGTCGAATCGGTGCGCCATGTGCCGGTCTTCGGCGCATACAACTGCAGGAAGCTCCACGCGTTCCACAACGGCAGCAGGGCCTGCCGCACCCCCTCCCGGATACCTTGCTCCGTCACGACGAGGTTGCCACCGCGCAAGATCGGCGACGACATGAGGAACCAGCGCATGGCATCGGAGCCATCGCGGGCGAACACCTCGTTGACGTCCGGGTAGTTGCCCTTGGACTTGCTCATCTTGAGCCCGTCCTCACCGAGGACGATGCCGTGCGCCGCGACGCATTTGAACGCCGGACGATCGAACAGCGCGGTCGCGAGGACATGCAGCGTGTAGAACCACCCGCGGGTCTGCCCGTTGTACTCGACGATGAAATCGCCGGGGTAATGCGAGTCGAACCAGTCCTGGTTCTCGAACGGGTAGTGCACCTGCGCGAACGGCATCGAACCCGACTCGAACCAGCAGTCGAGCACCTCCGGCACACGACGCATGGTCGACTTGCCGGTCGGATCGTCCGGGTTGGGGCGCGTGAGCTGATCGATCATCGGCCGGTGCAGATCGTCCGGGCGCACACCGAAATCGCGCTCCAGTTCGTCGAGTGAACCGTAGACGTCGAGCCGGGGATACTCGGGGTTGTCGGATACCCACGCGGGGATCGGGCTACCCCAGTAGCGGTTCCGGCTGATGTTCCAGTCGCGCGCACCCTCGAGCCACTTGCCGAACTGGCCGTCGCGGATGTGCTCGGGGACCCAGGTGATCTCCTGGTTCAGTTCGACCATGCGGTCGCGGAACCGGGTGACGGCCACGAACCACGACGGCACGGCCATGTAGATCAACGGCTGGCCGGAGCGCCACGAATGCGGGTAGGAGTGCTGGATCGTCTCATGCCGCAACAGCTTTCCGGCAGCCTTGAGATCCTTGATGATGACCGGGTTCGCATCGAACACCTGCAAGCCCTCGTAAGGCGGCACCATCGAGGTGAACCTGCCGCCCGGATCGAGTGGCTGCACCAGTTCGATACCGTTGCGCTGGCAGTACTCCATGTCTTCTTCACCGAAAGCCGGTGCAAGGTGGACGATTCCGGTACCCGATTCGGTGGTCACATAATCCGCGGCAATCACCTGGTGGGCATTGTCACGACCCACGAAGAAATCGAACGGTGGCTCGTACGCGAGCCCCACCAGATCGGTACCGGTGTATTCGGCCAGCACTTGGGGTTCGTCACCCAGCTCGCGGGCGTAATGGCCGAGGCGATCCTTCGCCAGCAGGTAGGTTTTCGCCTGGTCGTCCTCACCTGCGCGTACTGCGACGTAGGTGATCTCGGGGTGCACTGCGATCGCGAGGTTCGACGGCAACGTCCACGGCGTTGTGGTCCAGATCAGCGCATTGGCCCCGTCGAGTTCGGTGCCTGGCGCACGCAGCACCATGTCGACGGTGACGGCAGGGTCCTGCCTCATCTTGTACGCGTCGTCTAGCCGGGTCTCCTGGTTCGACAGCGGGGTTTGCTCGTACCAGCTGTACGGCAGCACGCGGAAGCCCTGGTAGATCAGGCCCTTGTCGTACAGCGACTTGAACGCCCACATGACCGACTCCATGAAGTCCAGGTCGAGCGTCTTGTAGTCGTTGTCGAAGTCCACCCAGCGAGCCTGCCTGGTGACGTAGTCGCGCCACTCGCCCGTGTACCGCAGCACCGACTGTTTGCAGTACGCGTTGAACTCGGCCAGGCCCATCGTGTCGATCTCGGACTTGTCCTTGATGCCGAGCTGCTTCTCGGCTTCGAGCTCGGCCGGCAACCCGTGGGTGTCCCACCCGAACCTTCGGTCGACCTTCTTGCCGCGCATCGTCTGGAAACGCGGAACGACGTCCTTGACGTAGCCGGTGAGCAGATGCCCGTAATGCGGGAGTCCGTTGGCGAACGGCGGGCCGTCGTAGAACACGAACTCCTCAGCGCCCGCACGATTGGTGATGGAAGCAGTGAAGGTATCGTCCTCGGCCCAGTGCGCGAGGACTCGTTCCTCGAGATCGGGGAAGTCGACGCCGGCATCTTTGGCGACGCCGTAGTCGACCCGCGGGTAGCCGCCTGACGCTGCAGTGGTATTGATGTTCTCGGTCACCGCGTGACTCCTCCGTGCCTCGCATCGTCGGCACGGGGACGATCACCGCGCATTCTGCACGGTCACCGCGGTACCACCCCGCTTGCACTCCCCCGGCTGTCCGGCGGGGTGCCTCTTCGTTCGGGCTGTCACGGGCCCTACCCGTTCGGTTCTACTGACTGCCTCACGAATACAGGCGCATTCGCTCGGCACTGTTCTTCCGAAGGCTCCCCGGTGATGGCCGGATCGACGCCGTCCCGCACGCGCGGGAAACATCAGTAGCGTACTCGCCCCCACGGAACCGCACTCGTGAAGGACACGTACTCGCGCTGCCCATTGTAGGCAGTGCTGGTCATTCTCGTGAATCGCGCTGTTCGTCGCCTCGCGTGGGCCGCGCACCCGGCAAGGTGCGCCGACGGGCAGGTCGCCCCACATCCATCGAGTCCCGGGACGCCAGGGAACTCGCGAGCAAAAGTATCCCGCCCACGGCACAGACCACAATACAACCCCAGGCCCACACGATGGATCCGGTCATCAGAGCAATAACGAGAAGACCGAATCCGATCGCTGCGAGCACCAACGTCACAACGAGCACGACACCTCCTCAACCGAGGTGCGGAACCAGGCCCGGGCCTCGGCTCAGCTGTTGCCCTTGGCGAAGGACGACGAACCGAACGACGACGAGTTGGACTGGTTGAACGCATCTGCGCCGCTGTCCACCGGCACCGCGGAACCGCGCTGCTCGAGCTCTTCGAGCTGCGATTCGAGGTACGACTTCAGGCGCACCCGGTATTCACGCTCGAAGGTCTTGAGGCGTTCGATCCGGTCTTCCAGGACAGAGCGCTGCTGATTGATCGTCGCCATGATCTCGGTGTGCTTCTTCTCGGCATCCGCCTGAAGCCCATCGGCCTTCTCCTTGGCCTGACGGAGCTGTGTCTCGGAACGCGTGCGCGCGTCGGAGAGCATCGCGTCGGACTTCTGGCGAGCGTCGGCAATCATGGCTTCGCTGCGCGTACGCGCGTCCGAGACGAGCTGCTCGGAGTTCGTGCGCGCGTTGCGCACCAACTCCTCGGCCTCCGTCTTGGCATCGCCGGTAAGCCGGTCGGCCATCTCCTGGGCAAGACCGAGCACCTTCGCGGCCTGCATGCTCGCATCGCCGCTGGCCGGCGCGGCCGCCGCCACCGGGGCGGGTGTGGGTGCCGGGGCAGGCGCCGGAGTCGGCTCCGGTTTGGGGGTCTCGACGACCCGCGCCGGTTCCGGCTTTGCCGGCGACACTGCCGGCGCAGCAGAGCGCGGCGCCTTCTTCGCCTCGGCAAGCTCCTGGTCGAGTTCCGCGACGCGCTGGCGCAGGTCGGCGTTCTCCTCGATCAGGGACGTCAACTCCTGCTCGACAAGATCGAGAAATGCATCGACCTCGTCCTCGTTGTATCCGCGCTTCCCGATCGGAGGCTTGCTGAACGCGACATTGTGCACATCAGCTGGTGTCAGCGGCATGGAAGGATCCCTTCACGCGTCAAATAAGCGGTCAAGCAGGCGTTCCGTAGTTCAGACAGTGCGTCACGCGTATCAAAACCCACTGTATATGGCATTCCATTCTGGCACATCGAAGCGCGTGAAGGCCCCCCAGCGGAGCTGCGGAGGCGCATCTCAGATGCCCCCGCTACGCGGGATGAACGCCATCAAGAAATACACGATGAACAGCAAGACCATGATGGATAGATCGAGCCGGATCCCACCCAGATTGAGCGGCGGGATGAGACGCCTGAGCAGTTTCACCGGCGGGTCGGTGACCGTGAAGATCGCTTCGAGGATCACCACGACGAATCCCGACGGTTTCCAGTCCCGCGCGAAGGTTCTGATGAACTCGACAATGATTCGTCCGATCAGCAGAAGCCAGAAGATGAACAGCAGGAAGTACAGCACATCGAATACGGCCACCCGCCCACTCTGCCCGACGAACCCGAACCCTTCCAAACCGAAACGCCCGGCCTGCAGTTATCTGCATCACGCCGAGCGTTCAGTGTGCATTCGAGGGAGGGTCGGGCACCGCGTCGGAAGTCACACCGCGCGGACTACTGCTGACTGTAGAAGCCGGTCTCGGCGATGCGGCGACGCTCTTCCGCGGACACGTCGATGTCTGCGGGCGACAGCAGGAAGACCTTCGTCGCGACCTTGTCGAACGACCCGCGCAAAGCGAACGCCAGTCCGGCCGCAAAATCGACCAGCCGCTTCGCATCGGCGTTGCTCATCTCGACGAGATCCATGATCACCGGAGTCCCGTCGCGGAACCGCTCACCGATCGTGCGCGCCTCACCGTAATCGCGCGGACGCAGCGTTGTGATCTTCGACAACGGACCTCCTTCATCGAACAGCGCACCGCGCCGCGCCTCCGTCCGCTCGAGCCTCGACTCCGCGGCCATCGTGGAGCGGACAGGAGGCCGCGCTGGAGCCGGCGCCGGACGCGGGGCGCGGGCAGTGATCGGCTCGACCCGCGCACTGCGCACCGGCGGTTCGTAGCGATCGAAGTCGTCGTCCGCGAAGTCACGCGCGGCCTCGTCGCGGCGCGGAGCCTGGTACTCCTCGCGACGCGGGGCGTACGCACCGTACGACTGCTCACCGTAGTCACGCTCGCGACGAGGGCCGGCCGGGTCGTCGAGGTAGTCGTCCTCGTAATCCTCGATCGGGACCATTCCGAAGTAGGCCTTGAACTTGTGGAGCGTGCTCATCGATCGCCCTTCCCTCGCGCGGCGGTTGGAATTCAGGCTAGCGGTCGCGCACCCAACACTCCTGTTCCGACACGCACGCAAGTCGAACCGTGCCGCACGGCATGTTCGAGATCACCCGACATCCCGGCGGACAGCTCGGCGGCCTCGGGGTGTCGCCGCCGCAACCGCTCGCTCGAGCGGGCGAGGGCCTCGAACGAGGCTTCGACGTCCGCACCGACCGGCGGTACTCCCATGATTCCTGCAAGTTCCAGACAGTCGGCCTCGGCCACCGCGTCCGCAAGGGCTTCGAGACCGTCGGCCGGTACGCCGCCGCGTTGCGGGTCGCCGTCCAGGCTGACCTGCAGCAGCACCCGCAGCGACGTGGTCCGGGCGCCGGTAGCGAGCGCCGCCGCCGTCCCCGTCGCGAGAGCTTCCGCGAGCCGCACGCTGTCGACGGAATGCACCGTGTGGGCCCAGCGCGCGACCGCGCGCGCCTTGTTGCGTTGCAGCCGCCCGATCATGTGCCACTGCACGGTCGGGTCGGGCACCTCGGCCCGGAACTGCTCGATCTTGACGTGCGCCTCCTGCTCCCGAGATTCTCCGAAGGCGCGGCATCCCAGCTCGTACAGCAGGACTGCGTCCGATGCCGGGAAATACTTGGTGACGGTCAACAATCCGACATCGGACGGGTCGCGTCCGCACGCACGTGCCGCGTCGTCCAATCGACGCCGCACACTCTCGAGCCCGCGAGCGAGCTCATCGCGCCGGATCCGCCGCACTGCGTCGTTCACTGTGGATCTTCCTCGAGCCAGACGACGGAGGCCAGTCTTCCCGTCGGTGCACCCCGGCGGTGACTGAACAAGGTCGGGTCCTCGATGGTGCATCGCGGGTCCTCGGCCACGGCTGCGACGCCGTGGTCGATCAATTGTCTACGCAGGCCTGCGCGAAGATCCAGCCCGGCGGTGCCCTTGGCGGTAAGTGTCGCGCTGCCGGGAAGATGCGCCTCCACATCGTCGCGCATCGCAGCAGGCACCTCGTACCGGCGCCCACTCGCTGCAGGACCGAGGAAGGCCCCGATCCGGTCTGCGCGTGCACCGAGTTCGATCATCGCGTCGAGCACCTGCGGGACGATGCCGAGACGCGCGCCGATCCGTCCCGCGTGCACCGCGGCCACGACACCGGCGTCATCGTCCGAGAGCAACACCGACACGCAATCGGCGCTGAGGGTGACGAGCGCGAGACCGGTCGTCGTGGTGACGAGCGCGTCGGTCGCGGGAACCGGTTCCGTGACCGGGCCGTCCACCACGGTGACGTTTCGACTGTGGATCTGCTCCATCCACACGAACCGTTCGGGTGACAATCCGAGGACCTCAGCCAGCCGCTGCCGATTGGCTGCGACGGATTCGGGATCGTCCCCCACGTGGTCGGCGAGGTTGAAGGAGTCGTAGGGCGGAGCCGAGACCCCGCCGGCTCGCGTGGTCACGACCCGGCGGGCGCGTACCCCGGTGTGAGGCGCCGTCAACGCCGCATGAAAATAGGCACGTCCACGTCGTCGTCGCCCTCGTCGTCGACGTCGACGGAGCGCGCAGGGCCGCCACCGGCCGGGGGAAGCCCGCCGGACGCCGGAACCGGCTCGCGGACCGGTGTCTCGTCGGTGCCATCCCGATCGGGCCGGCCCAGCTCACCCGCGCGACCCGCGCCGATGGCGCCGGGTCGGGAACCCTGTTGCGGGTTCTGCTGCGACTGGTGGCCCTGCTGCTGGCCGGGGGCAGCTTCGACGGGACGACGAGCCGGAGTGCCTCCGTCGAAGCCCGCAGCGATCACCGTGACGCGCACCTCGTCGCCGAGCGAGTCGTCGATGACGGTGCCGAAGATGATGTTCGCATCGATGTGCGCGGCTTCCTGCACCAGCGACGCAGCTTCATTGATCTCGAACAGCCCGAGATCGGAGCCACCAGCGATGGACAGCAGTACGCCGCGCGCACCCTCCATCGACGCTTCGAGGAGTGGCGAGTTGATCGCCGCTTCGGCAGCCTTGATCGCGCGCCCTTCACCCCGCGACGATCCGATACCCATGAGCGCACTACCCGCTCCGGACATGACACCCTTGACGTCGGCGAAGTCGACGTTGATCAGACCGGGGGTGGTGATGAGGTCGGTGATGCCCTGCACACCGTTGAGGAGGACCTCGTCGGCGGACCGGAATGCGTCCATGAGGCTCACCGCAGCGTCGCCGAGTTGGAGCAACCGGTCGTTGGGGATCACGATGAGGGTGTCGCACGATTCACGCAGGGTCTGAATGCCGGTGTCGGCCTGGCCGCCACGCCGCTTGCCTTCGAAGGAGAAGGGTCGCGTGACGACGCCGACCGTCAGTGCACCGAGTTTGCGCGCGATGCTTGCCACGACGGGCGCTCCGCCGGTACCGGTGCCACCGCCCTCGCCGGCGGTGACGAAGACCATGTCGGCGCCCTTGAGCACTTCCTCGATCTCGTCCTTGTGGTCCTCGGCAGCCTTACGGCCCACTTCGGGGTCGGCACCGGCGCCGAGACCGCGGGTCAATTCTCGTCCGACGTCGAGTTTGACGTCAGCGTCGGACATCAGGAGTGCCTGCGCATCGGTGTTGACCGCGATGAACTCGACTCCCTTGAGTCCCTGCTCGATCATGCGGTTGACCGCGTTCACGCCGCCACCGCCGATACCGACGACCTTTATTACGGCGAGGTAGTTGTGCGGGGGCGTCATGGGCTCTCGCCTTCCTGGGATTTCGGGTTCACACTTCGATCGATCTTTTCACGGTACCCATTACAACCCTCAACCATAGCTTGAAGGTTATGTCAAGTACCCGACTGCAGCGAAACGCTATGGCACGGCAGCCCGAATGTGCCAGCAGACTCGCCGACGACACGCCACCAATTTCACGCCGGCCACCTCACCGAACCGTCGGAAGGTCCGGACTGGCAACATCGAACTGCTGACCGGGCTGCGTCAAGAGCGGCAGGATCACTGCGGCCTTGCGATCCGAACGTTCCACACCACCCCACATCACCACCCGACCGTCGACCAGGGTCAGGGAGATGTCCGAGTCCGAACCTGCCGCGACCTCGTGCACCTGCACAGCCAGTTCCGGTGGCAGCATTCCGAGGACCTCTACCGCCGCTACCGTCGCCGGGTCGCCGGTGCCTGGCGAGTCTGTGACGAGCCGGGGGGTGAGCAGCGGCGGCGGCTCCACCGCGAAGTCCACACCTTCCGCATCGACGGAGTGGGTGCCGTCCGGTCCGTCGAAATACGCCACGGCGACACGTTCGATGATGGTCACCCGCACAGTCGACGGGTAGACCCGCTGCACCCGGACCGACGCCGCTCGGGGTAGCGCCGACGCGACGCGTTGCGCAGCCTCGGCCGTATCCACTTGCAGAAGAGGGGTCCCGTCGGCGATTTCGAGGCTCGCGAGCACTTCTTCGCGGGTGATGACGTCGTTGCCGGTGACCTCCACCGAGCGCACCGACAACAACGGTGAGGTCCATGCCACCACGATCACCGCGAGCAGGGTGATCACCGCGGTCCCTCCGATGAGCACCGTACGCAACCGCACCGAGCGACCCGAAGGGCGCCGCGCTGCGTTGCTCGCTCCGGTCGCGTCGTCTCGCTCGAGTTTCCTGGCGCGGCGACCGGTTGCGCGGCCGCCGCGACCGGAACGTCCGCGGCGCGATGCCGTGCGCTCGGTGGTCTTCGTGGTGTCGGGTGTCACGAACCGCTCGATTCCGTTCCGACCCCCGTCGAACGGAACCGGCCCGGCTTGCTGTGCAGAGCATCGAGAATCTGGCGGCCGAGCATCGTGACGTCGCCCGCACCCATGGTGATGACGATGTCGCCGGGGCGGCTCAGCCGGGCCACCTGGCGCGGTACGAGCGACAGGTCCGGTTGGTAGTGCACCGACTTCGACACCGCCTGCGCAACCAACGCCCCACTCACACCGGGAATCGGTTCTTCACGAGCCCCGTAGACGTCGAGGACCACCACTTCGTCGGCCAGGTCGAGGGCTGCACCGAATTCCGTCGCGAATGTTTCGGTGCGTGAGTACAGGTGCGGCTGGAATACGACGATCACCCGGGGACGCTCGGTGCCCGATTCCGTATAGCGCAAGGGCTCCCCCGCCACGAGTTCCGCCGCGGCCGCGAGGACGGCGCGCACCTCGGTGGGGTGGTGGGCGTAATCGTCGAAGACGCGCACACCCTGTTCACGTCCGCTGAACTGGAACCTCCGATGGACCCCTCCGAACCCTGCGAGTCCTTCGATCGCCTCGTCCACGGCCGCGCCGGACTCGAGTGCTGCCAGCAGGGCAGCGAGCGCATTGAGAGCCATGTGCCGACCCGGCACCGACAATCGGACCGTGCGCGGTACGTCTTCACCGGCAAGATGGAACTCGGCGACGCCGCCGATGTCCTTCGCCTCCCACGCGAGCAAGCGCACCCCGACCGGGACGCCGCGCACGACCTCACCCGCCCCGATGACGTCGGCGGTGCCGTACCCCGCAATCCGAAGATCGGTACGACCGAGCGCGACAACACGCTCGGCGAGTGCAGCGGCACCGCCGTCGTCGAGACAGACGATGAACAGGCCGCCCGGCACTATCTTGGCGATGAAGTCGTCGAACACCTTCGTGTATGCCTCGGGGGTGCCGAAGAAATCGAGATGATCGGGTTCGACGTTCGTCACGATCACGACGTTCGGGTCGTACTGCAGCAGCGAGCCGTCACTCTCGTCGGCTTCCGCGACGAAGACGTCGCCGCTGCCGTGATGGGCATTCGTGCCGGATTCGTTGAGCTCGCCACCCACTGCGAACGACGGGTCGAATCCACAGTGCTGGAGGGTCACGACCAGCATCGATGTGGTCGATGTCTTTCCGTGTGTGCCTGAGACCAAGTATGTGCGGTACTCGTGCATCAGAGCGGCGAGCACTGCGGGCCGCAGCAGAATGGGGATCCCCCGCTCACGGGCAGCCACGAGCTCGGGGTTGTTCTTCGGGATCGCGGCGTGGGTCGTGACGACAGCGGTCGGTCCACCGTCGATCAGGTCGAGCGCGTCGGCGTGATGACCGATCCGCACGTGCGCGCCGCGCGCGCGGAGTGCGAGAACTCCCCTGCTCTCCTTGGCATCCGATCCGGACACCTCACCACCACGAGCGAGCAGAATCCTGGCAATGCCCGACATTCCCGCACCGCCGATCCCCACCATGTGCACCCGCTGAAGCTCCGCGGGCAACTGCGCGCTCATTCTCGACTCCTGTTCGGTTCCACGCCGGCGACCTCGAGCACGATTCGGGCCACTTCAGCTGCGGCACTACGATGCCCGGCGGCCGCCGCGTTGCGTCCCATCTCGGCGACCCGACCGGGATCACGCAGCAACGGCGTGACCGTGTCGGCCACGAACGCCGGCGTGAGCTCGGCGTCCGCCACGATCATTCCACCACCTGCCGCCACGATCGGGCGGGCATTGAGTTCCTGCTCGCCGTTACCGTGCGGTAGAGGCACGTACACGGCCGGCAATCCCACCGCGGAGACCTCGGCCACCGTCATCGCGCCGGAGCGGCAGACCACCGCGTCCGCTGCCGAGTAGGCCAGGTCCATTCGTTCGAGGTACGGCACGGCCACATAGGGCGCCTGCGCATGACCGGGATGAGCGGGAACTGAGACGGTGTTCTTCGGACCGTGGGCGTGCAGGACAGCGACGCCGGCCTCGGCGAGGCTTGCCGCAGCACCGACCACGGCGTCGTTGAGGGAGCGCGCGCCCTGGGAACCGCCGAACACCAGCAGCACCGGCACGTCATCGGGGAGCCCGAAATGGCGTCGGGCCTCGGCCCGCAACGACGGACGGTCGAGTTCCGTGATCGAGGACCGCACCGGGATCCCCACGATATCGGCCTCACCCGTTCTCGTGATGCCGGATCCGGGAACGGCGGCGAGGACCCGGGCTGCCCGCCGGGCGCCGATCTTGTTCGCGATACCGGCGCTGGCGTTCGCTTCGTGGACGATGACAGGGATGCGTCGTCGACGGCGCAGCACTCCCCTACCAGCAGCGAGGTATGCGGGGAGCGCGACGTAACCACCGAAGCCGACGACGACGTCCGCTTCGGCACGGTCGAGGACGTCGCGGGTGCGCCGGACGGACGCCACCACTCGGGCGGGGAGTTTGAGTAGGTCGAGTGTGGGTTTGCGTGGCAGCGGCACCGGGGGGATCAGTTCGAGCGGGTACCCGCGGCGCGGCACCAGAGTCGTCTCGAGGCCACGTGAGGTTCCGAGGGCGGTCACCGCGGCGCCCGGTATCAGTTCGCGAATCGCGTCGGCCACCGCGAGGGCCGGCTCGATGTGCCCTGCTGTGCCTCCTCCTGCGACCACGACAGACAGTCCTGGCTTGTCCCCACTCACCTACGGTTTCCTCGCTCTCCGGTTCTGCCATTACCGTCGCGCCTTCGTGTGCTCTGCGACGTCGCGCGGTTGTTCTTCGTACGTTTCGGTGTGGAGTCCCGCGCGCGAGCGCCCCTGGCATCGCCTGAACGAGGGCCGTCAGCTGCGCGGCGTCGAGTGGCGGCGGGTGCCTGTCGTGTTCGCGGCGCCACGGCTGTTCCGCCGCTCCGGGGCCCGGTGCGACCTCGCGGCGGCTCCGCTCCACCGGGGGCCCCGCGGTGTGTTCCACTGCGCGCGGGTCGGTAGGGCTCGGGTTTGCGGATCTTCATGATCCTGGCCAGGCGCCCGTCGTGGCCTGCGTGCAGTGCAGCGACCGCTTCGGGCTCGTGTCGTGCCGCATTCGCGATCAGGCCGAACATGAACAGGGTGGTGACGGTGGAGGTGCCGCCGGCCGACACCAGCGGTAGTTGCAGACCGGTCACGGGCAGCAGGCCGACGACGTATCCGATATTGATGAAGGCCTGGCTGATGATCCATACCGTGGCAGTGGCAGTGAACAGGCGGAGGAACGGATCGACCGAGCGCATGGCAATGCGCATGCCCACGTAGGCGAAGAGGGAGAACAAGCCTATGACGGCGACTCCACCGATGAAGCCGAGTTCTTCGCCGATGATCGCGAAGATGAAGTCGTTGTGGGCGTTCGGCAGGTAGTTCCATTTCGCGCGGCTCTGACCCAGTCCTCGTCCCCAGATGCCGCCGTCGGCGAGCGAAAAGCGGGCCTGCCGCGCTTGGTACCCGGCACCTTGCGGGTCGTCACCCGGGTTGAAGAACGAGCGGACGCGCGCCGAGCGGTACCCGGCGGTCAACGCGAGAACGGTGGCGCTCGCAACGGCGGTGCCGACGATGCCGAGGAAGATTTTCAGGGGGAGACCTGCGAACCACAGCAGGGCCAGCACCACGATGACGAGCGAGACGGTCGTTCCGAGGTCGGGCTGCAGGACGATGAGGATGGTCACCAGCAGTGCCGCGGGGACAAGCGGCACGATCATGTCTTTGAGGGTGGAATTCTCACCGCGTCTCGAGGCCAGCAGGTGTGCACCCCATATCGCGATCGTGAGCTTCGCGACCTCCGACGGCTGCAGGGACACACCGGCGACGACGAACCACCCACGGGTGCCCTGTGACTCGGTCCCGATACCGGGTATCAGCACGAGTACGAGCAGCAGCACCGACAGAACGAAGGCCGGGAACGCGAACCGGCGCATCGCGCGCACTGGGATCTGCAGGGCAAGGTAGAAGGCGAGGAAGCCGACGCAGACGAACACGATCTGCGATGTGAACATCCGGTACGGCGAGAGTTCTGCCGCGACAGCTTCCACGCTCGACGACGAGAGCACCATCACGAGCCCCAGCACCGTGAGCAGCACGGCGATGGTGACGACGAGGTGGAACGACGCGAGCGGGCGCGCCATCCACAATCCGATCCGTCCGCGCGCGGACGGCGGTTGTGAACTGCCCTGCGGCGAGGTCACTGGGGTGTCCCGCCCCCGCGCAGTTCGTCGACCGCGGCCGCAAAACTGCGGCCGCGCTGGGCGTAGTCGGCGAACATGTCGAGCGAGGCGGCGGCCGGTGCCAGCAGGACGGCGTGTCCCGGGGATGCGAGCGCAGCAGCCTCACGAACCGCGATGCGCATCGCGTCGGGTCCGTCGGCGCCGGGTGCACTCACCGAGCGAAACCCTGATGTCGGTCCACTGCTCTGCACCCGGTCCTCATCCTGCCCGGATTCCCCGCGCTGCCCGCATTCCCCGCTCTGCTCGGATTCCCCGCCCTGCTCGGATTCACGGTCCTGACTGCTCATTGCCCCATCGTCGCGCGTGTCGACCAGGACCACGGGGATGCCGGGCGCGTGTCGTGTCAGCGCGTCGGCGATCTGCCCGGCGTCGCGACCTAACAGAACGGCTCCGGTCAGTCGCGGTGCGACGTCGGCGACCAGGTCGTCGACGCGCGCCCCTTTGAGTAGCCCGCCGGCGATCCACACGACCGCATCGCAGGCGAGCAGGGAACTGCGGGCCGCGTGCGGGTTGGTGGCTTTCGAGTCATCGATGTAGGCGACGCCGTCGACGGTGCCCACCGGTGCGGCACGGTGCGGTCCGACCTGGTGTCTGCGCAGTCCGTCGTGTACCGCCGCTTCCGGCACGTCGATCGCGCGGGCCAATGCGGCAGCGGCCAGTGCGTCGGACAGTCCGGCCGGGCCGGCGGGGGTCACGTCGGCGACCGACGCGAGTACTGCGGAATCGGCAAATGCGCGGTCGACGAGCACATCCCCGCTGATGCCGAGCTGTCCCGCGTCCGGGTATCCGAGGGTGAATCCGACGGTGAGGACGGCCCGGGATCGTTCACGGAGTCCCCCGGAAATCGGGTCGTCGAGTCCGAGGACTCCGACCGCGCCGGTGAGCGCGCCGAGCTTGGCGTCGATGTAGTTCTCGATGCCGCCGTGCCAGTCGAGGTGGTCTTCGGCGATGTTGAGGATGACGCCGGCCGCGGGTCGAACGGAGGGTGCCCAGTGGAGTTGGAACGACGACAGTTCGACGGCGAGGACGTCGGCCCGGCGGTCGGCGCGCCGCAACGCGTCCAGTACGGCCAGGCCGATGTTGCCGCACGCCACGGAGGAGATGCCTGCCGATTCGAGGATCGCGTGCAACATCATCGTCGTGGTGGTCTTGCCGTTCGTGCCGGTCACGACGAGCCACCGCCGGGGCGGGCCGTAGAGTTCGGCCTGATCGATGCGCCACGACAGTTCGATGTCGCCCCAGATGGGGACCGCGGCACCAGCGGCACGAGAGAGCAGCGGCGCGTCGGGGGGAAATCCGGGGCTGGCGACGACGAGAGCGTACTCACGCAGCGCCGAACCGTTGTCGAGCAACGCGCCGAGTTCGATGGTGTCGGCGCCGAGTTGAGCGCACTGCGCCAGCGCGTCGGGACTGCGGTCGGTGACGGTGACACGCGCCCCCAGATCCAGCAGTGGCCTGATGGTGGCCCTGCCCGAGACGCCGGCGCCGGCGACGAGAACCCGCGCTCCCCGCAGCCACTCCAGTTCTTCCGTCACGATGTCAGTCTCCGATCGCCGCGAGGTACTCGCTGTAGAACAGGGCGAGGCCCATGGCCGAGGCTATTCCGGCAATCAACCAGAATCTGATGATCACCGTGGTTTCGGCCCATCCTCCGAGCTCGAAGTGGTGGTGGAACGGCGCCATCCGGAACACTCGGCGTCTGCTGGAGCGGAAGACTGCGATCTGGATCAGTACCGAGGCTGCCTCGGCGACGAACAGCGCGCCGATGACGACCATGAGCAATTCCGTGCGGGTGGTGACCGACAGGCCGGCGAGCATCCCGCCGAGGGCGAGCGAACCGGTGTCGCCCATGAAGATCTTTGCGGGGGCCGCGTTCCACCACAGGAAGCCGAGGCAGGCCGCACCGCCTGCAGCGCACAGAAGTGCCAAGTCGAGCGGGTCGCGCACGTCGTAGCATCCTGCGGTGGGCTCGACCGCACACGCGTTCCGGTACTGCCAGAAGGTGATGATCACGTACGCGCCGAGTACGAGCGCCATCGCACCCGCCGCGAGCCCGTCGAGTCCGTCCGTGAGGTTCACCGCGTTCGACCACGCCGCCACGAGCAGGTAGACGAAGAGAATGAAGACGATCGACCCCATCGATACCGTGGCGATGTCGCGCACATAGGACAGGTCGGTGCTCGCCGGGGACAATCCGTCGGCATTGCGGAACTGCAGTGCCAAGATCCCGAACACCACCGCAACGACCAGCTGCCCGACGAGCTTCGCGGTCTTGTTCAGACCGAGATTGCGCTGCTTGCGGATCTTGATGAAGTCGTCGAGGAATCCGACTCCGCCGAGCGCGGTGGTCAGGCCGAGGACCAGCAGACCGGATGCACTCGGGCCCTCGGCACCCTCGTAGCCGAGACCGATCAGATGCGAACCGAAATAGCCGGCCCAGAGCCCCGCGAGAATCGCGACACCACCCATCGTGGGCGTCCCGCGCTTCGATTGGTGGCTCTGCGGACCCTCCACCCGGATCTCCTGGCCGAAGCCCTGCCGGGAGAACGCTTTGATCAACACGGGCGTGAGCAGAATCGACACCGCGAGTGCGATACCCGCGGCGAATAGGATCTGTCTCACCGTGCAGCCTCCGTTTCCAGAACAGCGTTGCCATCCCCGAGCAATGCCTCCGCGACCGACCACAGGCCAACCGCCTGCGAAGCTTTCACCAACACGATGTCGCCGGGGCCGACCTCGTCACGCACGAGCGCGACCGCGGCGGCGGCATCGGGCACGTGGCTCGCTTCCTCGCCCCAGGATCCTTCCATCACGGCACCCTGAAACAGACTCCGGACCGGTCGGGTCGCACCGACCGCGATGATGCGGGTGATGTCGAGGCGCACAGCGAACCGGCCGATCGCGTCGTGTTCGACGATGGAATCGTCGCCCAGCTCCGCCATCTCACCGAGAACGGCGAAGGTCCGACGCCGGGTCGGCCCGCTGCGGGCCACCGTTGCGAGTGCCTTGAGCGCGGCGCGCATCGAATCCGGGTTCGCGTTGTACGCATCGTCGATGACCGTCACTCCGTCAGCACGGGTGGTCACTGCCATCCGGTGCGCCGAGACCGGAACTGCGCCGGACAGGGCCGCGCCGGCCTGCGCTGTCGTGGCACCGCATTCGAGTGCGATCGCGATCGCTGTGAGTGCGTTTCCGACCTGGTGCTCTCCGTGCACGGCGAGGGTGACGGGCATACGCTGCACGGTTCCGGTGTCGCGGTCGGTGATCACGGCGGTGAACGTCGGTCGGGCATCACCGTCGAGGGTGATGTCGGTGGCCGTGACCTCGGCCGTACCGGCGCTCCCCACGGTGACCACCCGCGCGCGGGTACGTTCTGCCATGCGTGCCACGAGCGTGTCGTCGGCATTGAGGATCGCGACACCACCGTCCGCTGCGGGTGGGAGGGCTTCGACGAGTTCACCCTTGGTCTGGGCGATCACGTCCTGCGAACCGAACTCACCGAGGTGGGCCGTGCCGACATTGAGGACTGCACCGATCCGCGGTGGTGCGATCTGAGCGAGCGCGGCGATGTGGCCGGGGCCACGCGCCGACATCTCGAGGACGAGAAACCGGGTGTCTCCGGTGGCGCGCAGCGCAGTCCAGGGGTGGCCGAGTTCGTTGTTGAAGGAACCCGGTGGCGCCACAACGGGTCCGAGCGGCGCGAGCACCGCCGCGATGAGGTCTTTCGTGGACGTCTTCCCGGACGACCCGGTCACCCCGATGACGGTCAGCCCTCCGGCGACGAGTTCGTCGACGACTGTCCGGGCGAGTTTCGCGAGGCCGGTCAGTACCGCCGCTCCGGATCCGTCCGCGTCGTGTTCGAGCGTCAAGGCGTTGGTCGAGGCCTCGGCCACGGGCGGGACGACGATGGCGGGCACCCCGACGGGGCGCGCCGCGAGGACGGCCACCGCCCCCGAGGCGATCGCGTCCGCGGCGTGATCGTGGCCGTCGGTCTTCGCGCCGGGCAGCGCCAGGAACAGTCCACCTCGGACGATCCGGCGCGAGTCGAATTCGACTGTGCCGGTGACCTCGACGGTCGCGTCGTCGACGTCGACGTCGTGCAAGGTTCCCCCGACTACCTCCGCGATCCGGGCCAGTGTCATCGGGATCATTCCGTGCCTCCGCTGTGCTGGTGCCGTTCGACTGCCGCCGCGAGTACCTCGCGATCGTCGAACGGATGCTTGACTCCGTCGATCTCCTGGCCACGCTCGTGGCCCTTTCCCGCGACGAGCACGACGTCGCCGGGGCACGCCCACGCGACCGCCGCCTCTATTGCCGCTGCCCGATCACCGATCTCCCGGATCTCGCCCCGCCGGTCCTGCGGGAGTGCTCGGGCACCCTCGAGCACGGCAGCCCGAATCGATGCGGGGTCTTCGGTCCGAGGGTTGTCGTCGGTGACGACGAGGAGCTCCGCCGAAGCGGCGACCGACCCCATGAGCGGACGTTTCCCGCGGTCACGATCACCGCCCGCGCCGACGACGACGGCGATGCGTCCGGACGTGCTCCGTCGAAGAGTGGAGATGACGGCCTCGAGCGCGGCGGGCTTGTGCGCGTAGTCGACGACTGCGAGGAAGTTCTGTCCGCGGTCGATGCGCTCGACACGCCCCGGGACGTCGACGGTCGCGATCCCGCGCGCCGCGACATCGACGTCGATGCCGACCGCGGAGCAGAGTGCCACTGCGAGCGCTGCGTTGGCGACGTTGTATCGTCCGGGCAACCGCACGCCGATTCGGCGCGCCACCCCGTCTGGTCCGGTCAACCTGAATCTTTGGGTGCCGTCGGGGTCGGATGCGGCATCGGTCACCGACCAGTCCGCGGCCCGAGCGCCGTCGGTCGCCACCGTCCGTACACCGGCCGGATCGTCGACATCGGCAGACCGCGCGATCGCGGCCATGCGTGTGCCCCAGGCGTCGTCGACGCACACGACGGCTCGGCGGGCGCGAACGGGCGAATCGGGCGCGAACAGGCGGGCTTTCGCAGCAAAGTAGTCGTCGAAATCCTTGTGGAAGTCGAGGTGATCCTGTGACAGATTCGTGAACCCGCCGACAGCAAATTCGGTCGCGGCGACGCGGCCGAGAGCAAGTGCGTGGCTCGATACCTCCATCACCACCGTGTCGACTCCGTGTTCGAGCATGGCCGCGAACAGTGCGTGAAGTTGGGGGGCCTCGGGGGTGGTCAGTGCGCTGGGCACGCGCTGGCCTGCGATCCGCGTCTCGACCGTGCCCACGAGGCCGGTGACCCGGCCTGCGGCATTCAAACCCGCTTCGACGAGGTACGAGGTCGTGGTCTTACCCGACGTTCCGGTGATGCCGATGACTTGCATCCGTTCGGACGGGTGTCCGTATATGGTGGCCGACGCGGCGCCCAGCACCGAGCGGGGGTCCGGGTGCCGCAGCACCTGTACCGGACCGAATCCTGAGGCGGTGATGGCCTCGACCCCCGCCGCGTCGGTGAGGACGGCTACGGCACCGCGCTCGAGCGCGGTGCCGGTGAAGGTTGCCCCGTGCGCACGAGCACCCGGCAACGCAGCGAAGAGGTCGCCGGGCCGGATTCGCTGGGCGCTCAGGTCGATCCCGGTGACGACCTTGTCGTCCTCAGCGGTACCAGAGGACACCGCAGTACCAGAGGACACCGCAGTACCAGAGGACACCGCAGTAGCAGAAGGCCCAGCGGGCCCCACCGAAACGAGATCGGCACCGATGGAAGCAGCCAGATCCCGGAGTGGGGTCCTCGGCGGATGCTCGGGTCGGCGCCCCTCCTCGGGAGGAGACGGATCCGGACTCGATGGCACAGGTACAAGTTCCTCTCTTGCGGCATCCCGCTGCTGTTCTCGGTCGGTACTGCTGGTCTCGGTCGGCACCGGACACCGCAGTGTCACGTTACCGACGTGTCAGGTTACCCAGAAGGTGAGGCTGCACTGACACCTGTCCGGGCTCTCGGGCATGAGGGGCAGGCGTCCGGACATATCGAGTCAATCGGCCTGGAGAATCAGCTTGCCACCCGGGTCCGGGGACAGCGGCACTGCGGCGCGCTGCAGCAGCCACGACGCGATATCCCGGAACAACGGGGCTGCGGATTGGCCACCGGTGCCGTCGGAGCTACGCGTGGGTGCATCGAGCATGATCCCGATCACGTACTTCGGATCGTCCGCCGGTGCGATGCCCGCAAAGGTGATCCAGTAGTCCGAATTCGAGTAGCACCCGCAATTGGGGTCGATCTGCTGGGCGGTGCCGGTCTTTCCCGCGATCTGGTATCCCTCGATCGCAGCCTGCGCTCCCGTCCCCTGTTGATTTCCCGTGTCGGATTGGACGACCGACCGGAACATGTCGCGCACCGTGGCTGCCGTCTGCGGACTGACCACCCGGATCGGCTCGGGCGATTCCGTTTCGGTGCGGGTTCCGTCGGGACCGATGGTCGCGCTGACGATGCGGGGCGGGATGCGCTCGCCGTCGTTGGCGATCGCCTGATAGATCCCGGTCATCTGCAGCAGCGTCATCGACAGACCCTGACCGATCGGAAGGTTCGCGAATGTACCTCCCGACCACTGCTCGCGGCTGGGTACCAATCCTGGCGACTCGCCTGGAAGCCCTACTTCGGTGCGCTGGCCGAGGCCGAACAACTCCAGCATGTCGGCGAATCGACTCTCACCGACGCGTTGCGCAAGCATCAGGGTGCCCACATTGGACGACTTCCCGAAGATGCCGGTGGTGGTGTAGGGCGCAACGCCGTGGTCCCACGCATCCTTGACCGTGATACCGGACATGTCGATGCTGCCGGGCACCTGCAGGATCTCGTCCGGTGTGGTGACGCCGTCTTCGATGGCTGCCGCGGCCGTGATGATCTTGTTCACCGAGCCGGGTTCGAACGGCGACGCAACCGCCGGATTTCCTTGCTCTGCGGAAGCCGGATTGTTGGCGACGCCGATAGACGGGTCGAACGTACTGTCGTTGGACATCGCGAGAACCTGTCCGGTGTGGACATCGAGCACCACGGCCGACGCATTGTCGGCGCCGGACAGGTCTTTCGCTCGCTGCACCTGCTGCTGCACGTGGTACTGGATGTCGTTGTCGATGGTGAGCTCCACGGACGAACCGTCTACTGCGGGGTGCTGGTCGCGCCAGCTTCCCGGAATCACCACACCGTCCGACCCTCGGTCGTAGGTGGATGATCCATCGGTACCGGCGAGGACCGAGTCCATGGAGGCCTCGAGTCCTATCAGCCCGTACCCGTCCCACCCGGTCGCGCCCACGATGTTTGCCGCGAGCGACCCACCGGGGTACAGGCGGATGTCCTGGCGTTCGAGACCCACCATGCTGTATTCGTCGACGATATCCGCCGCCACACCCGGATCCACCCCGCGAGCGAGGTAGACGAACGTCTCGTCGCTCTCCAGTTTCCCGAGCACGTCCTTCTTGGGTGCGGCAGCACCGAGTGCCTCGTGCAGGGCGTCGGCCACCCCTTCGAGATACTCGGACACCTCGGGCTGCGACGGATCCTTCGCCCGGGCCTCACTCAGTTCGTTCCGCACGCGGACGGGCTGGAACGTGATCGCCTTCGCCTCCATCGTGTAAGCGAGGGGGTTGCCGTTCCGATCGCTGATCGTTCCGCGCGTCGCCGGTTCGACGAGCCGGGTCGTGCGCTGGCTTGCAGCTTCCGCGGACAACGTCGGCGCCTGGAACAGCTGGATCGACAGCAATTGCGCGGCGGCGAGCCCGAGAATCGCGAGGACTGCCCAGAGACCGAGCTTGTTCCGGAACTGGAATGACGTGGTGTCGGTCCGGCGACGGCTCGGACGCCATCCTGCACCCTTCGGCGCGGGTCGACGCCTGGGCGCATTCCCGCGCGGGCGAGCCGCGCGGCGAGGAGTGGGACCTGTCCTCACCGCTGTCCGTCCTCCGATCCCACCGGCTCCCCCATCCGGGGAGCCTCGGCCTGAGGCAGTTCACTCACAGGCATCGATTGTTCCGCGTCGACGGGAGGAACCGCGTCATTCTCGGGCTGTGGCGTGGCGCCGCCCTGAGGATGTTCCGCAGCGACCTCGGGTGCCGGACCGACAGCGACACCCGGCTCCGGTTCGGCGACGGGAGCCTGCCCCGCCGGATCCGATGCGCGGGGCGCCTCCGCTGCTGCCGCCCGCTGCTCGGGATCCACCGCATCGGGTGACTCCACGGTGTCGCGAGGTTCGGGCTGCTCACCCGAGGGCGACAGGGGGCGGGGATTCTCACGTCCGGCGCTGCCCGCAAGCGGCGGCTGCACCTCGCCCCGCTGATCCGGTGCGTTCATCGGTGCCGGCGGTGCACCCTGCGCAGCCGTCGGTTCACCGACGACCTGCACCGAGCCATCCTCACTCACCACGAGCCGGGCAGCCTGCCCCGCCGGGATCATGCCCAAGTCGGCAGCGTGCTGCGCGAGCACCGGAGCCGTCAGACCCGCTTCGACGTCGCGCTGCAACACTGCCCGCTGCTGAAGAAGGCTCTCGTTGTACGCGCGCGCAGCACTGAGTTCGTAGGAGTCTTCCGCAGCCCGTGTCGTCAGGAGCAGCGTGACCATCATCCCGACCGCGAGGAGCCCGATGATGCTGGCCACGAATGGGATGCGCGTCGCGACGCGACGCGCACCGGTGGTACGTCCACGGGTCTCGGTGGGGGAAATCGACTGCGCTGCCCGTTGATTGCGGCGCTGATAGGCACGCTGAGCTGCAGTCGATCGAGCCTGCCGAGGTCGGGGCGGTGATGTCACCTGCAGGGTCATCGGTTACCTCCTGGCGATTCGTTCTGCGGCACGCAGCCGGACCGGCGCCGAGCGTGGGTTCTTGTCGATCTCGTCATCGGATGCGCGTTCCGCACCCCGCGTCAGGATCCGCAGCTCCGGGCCCATTCCGGGTAGCTCCACCGGAAGCCCCTCCGGGCTACGGGATTTCGAGCGTGGCGTCAACTCCTGCTTGACGACACGGTCTTCGAGGGACTGATAGGACATGAACACGACCCGCCCACCGAGCGCGAGGGAATCGAGTGCCGCCGGAATAGCGGCACGCAACGAGTCGAGTTCGCCGTTGACCTCGACGCGAAGTGCCTGGAATGTGCGCTTGGCGGGGTGTCCGCCGGTGCGTCGCGACGCGGCAGGAATCGCCCGGTACAGCAGTTCGACGAGTTCTCCGCTGTTCTGGAACGGCGACTTCTCACGCGCCCGCAGAATCTCGGACGCGATCTTGCCTGCGAATCGCTCCTCGCCGTAGGTACTGAGAATCCGGGCGAGATCACCGTGCCCGTACGTATTGAGCACGTCAGCCGCCGTGATTCCAGTGGTCGGGTCCATGCGCATGTCCAGCGGCGCATCCTTCGAGTACGCGAACCCGCGGTCGGCCTCGTCGAGCTGCATCGACGACACGCCGAGATCGAAGAGGATCGCGTGCACCGACCCGACCCGGTCGAGCCCCACTCGATCGAGCGCGTCGGCGATGCCGTCGTAGCGGGTGTGGACGAAGTCCGTGCGGTCGGAGAACTCGGCCAGGCGTCCACGTGCAATGGCCAGAGCGTCGGGATCGCGATCGAGTCCTACCGACCTGAGCCCGGGAAATGTGCGCAGAAAATGCTCGGAATGACCACCCAAACCCAGTGTGGCATCGACGTATACCGCACCTGCCCCGCCCGGACCGGCTGCTTCGATCGCCGGACCGAGAAGATCCACAGCGCGGTCCAGCAGTACCGGGACGTGGCCGAAAGCGTCGCTTCCGGCGGCCGCGGGGTCATCCTCGCCGTCCACCATATGGTCCTCCGAAATACTGCTCATTCGATGCGGGCCGCTCGGGCCATTCGATCTTGGTGGTCGGTCGGATGGTCTGGATATGGCGACGGCGAATGCCGGGAGGTCTCTGTCCGATTCCGGAGACCTGACACTGGGGAAGTGTGTCAGGGCATCCGTTCCGTACCTGGCGCCGGGGAAGTGCGTCAGGGCCGGTCCCGGGCAGAGGCCTCACGGCACTCGCCGCGCGGAGCTGAAGATCCGTCACAATATGTCGCGAAGTACCTCGTCCCTCGCCTCGGAGAAGCCCTCTTCGTGCTCGGCCAGGTACGCCGCCCACGACTCGGCGTTCCATATTTCGAGATAGTTGACGGAACCGATCACCACGCAGTCCTTGGTGAGCCCCGCGTATGTCCGGTGTGACGTCGACAAGGTGATGCGCCCTTGCGAATCGGGACGCTGCTCATCCGTGCTCGCCGCGAGGTTTCGCAGATATGCACGCATCTTGGGGTTGCTGCGGGACGCGGCCGCCGCACGCTCGGCAAGCGCAGCGAACTCCTCGCGCGGATACACGGTCAGGCTGTGATCCTGCCCCTTGGTGATCATCAACCCTCCCGCCAGCTCGTCTCGATACTTCGCCGGCAGCGTGAGCCGGCCTTTGTCGTCCAACTTCGGCGTGTAGGTACCGAGGAACACCCGGAACCTCCCGCCTTGCCGGACGGACTCTTCGTCGTGCGACGGAATCACTCTCGCCCTCCGCCGGGCCCCACAGTACCCCACTTCGCCCCACGAATATCCGTTTAGCGGACGTCGCGTGGGCGTGTTGGTCTTGAAATTCCTGATCAGCCGGGGCGGGTGGAGGTGGCCGGCGCCCGCAGTCGTGACAGGAACCGCGCTCGCACCCGTATGTGACGTACATCCGGCCGTGCCGGAACAGCCGGAATCGGGCAAGGCCGGACGGGGAGACGCGACGAGCCGGAGCTGTGCCGGCGCCGCCGTGGGGCGAAGTGGGGCCGCCGAAGAAAGGTGGCCTTGCGAAACCCCGAAGGACTCGGATCCGCACGGTCGAGGCCGACCCCGCGGACACGGACACACGCACACAACAAGGGCGTGACCCACACGGGTCACGCCCTTGCCGTACACCTGGCGCGCGCTACGCGCGCGTCAGATCACTCCTGCTCGAAGCGACGCCTGAACCGCTCCTCCATCCTGCGAGTGAAGCCGTCAGAAGACTTCTTCCGATCCCGAGTGGCACCCTTACCGGCCTTACCAGCCTTTTCGGAATCCGCTCCGCTGGATGCAGCGCCAGACGCGGACCGGCGCCGCCCGTCAACCAACACGAGGACTCCCGCACCGAACATCACGAGAAACCCGAGCAGGCTGATGATCGGGAACCCACCCGGCTTTACCGGTAGGGCAACTCCCGCAATAAGCAATGTCAAACCCAATACGAATAGCGCGCCGGCCTGCAGCCGTCGCCTGTTCGACGCCATTCCCATTCGCTTTCCGCGAACGGTCGAGGCGAACTTGGGATCCTCAGCGTAGAGCGCGCTCTCGATCTGATCGAGCATGCGCTGCTCGTGCTCGGAGAGTGGCACGGTACCTCCCCCGGCACTAAACGGTGGCCGCCGGACCCGGTGGGACGAATCCGGCGGGGCGCCGACATCACGGCCGCCTACGTCAATGATACGAGCACATTTCCTCCGGGACCACCAACTACGGGAGTTGGTTCGATCTCCCTGGGCGAAAAACACCGTTCGGCCAGGGACCAACGTCGCACCCGAGGCCCCGGTTCCGCTCTCAGCGGACAGATCCGTCGGACAGATACATCTCGACGTCGTGCAGGAAACGCCCGACCTCGTCGTAGAAGATCGACGCGTCATCGGCATCGACCGCCCGCGCCGCCCCGGCTTCGACCGCGGCACGGGTGGCAGACCGATCGGCGAAGAAATCCGCCCAGCCGGCGAACGTATCGTCTGCGCGCATCATCATCACCCAGGCATTTCGGGTCGCAGGCCTTCGCCTGGCCTGCTTCGACGCCTTCAACTCCGCCGCCGCGACCACCGCGCCCGCACCGCGCAGTGCCGCGAGGTAAGCCAGCCGGAAACGCTCACCGGGGGTATCGGTACCCGCCGCGCCCGACAAGAGTTCGTCGGCGCTGCGCAGCAGGGATACGGCCCGTGCTGACATCGACGGCCCCCTACACCCCCCGGGCGCACGCCCGCCGGCAACCCGATGTGATCTTGATCTCGCGGTGTTCGGCGCTGCCATGGCTCGCATCCTTCCCTGCACTGCCTCCGTACGGCTCCGGCCCGGAGAATCCGGGGATGTCCGCTTCCCTCGAACATCCCCGGATCACCGACATCGAACATAGGTTCGACGTATTCAATATAGCTGGACCCACCGACACGTCGTCAAGGGAAGGCGGTCTCCGTCCTCACATGAGCACTGACCCGAATCGGCACAACCCGGAGCCGATACTCGTCGACCTCACTCCCACGGAGTTCCGGACCCATCTGCCCGAACTCCTGTCCGTCTACGTCTCCGCCATGCGGTATCCGCACGGCACCGAACACCACCGCGCACCGATGTGGTCAGAACACGCCGACCGGGACGGCTGGTGCGCCGTCGCCGCGATGATCCCCGGCGAGCCCAGCACCTTGGTCGGGATCGCCTACGGCTATCGCGGACACCTTCACCAATGGTGGAATCAGCAAGTGCGCACCGGGATGCGTCACGCAGGAATATCCGCAGACTCGATCGATGCGCTGCTCCGCGACTACTTCGAACTGACCGAACTTCACGTACGCCCCGACGCGCAGGGCCACCGCATCGGCGAGGCTCTACTCCGCCGGTTGCTCCGAGACCGCACCGAGGAAGCGGTCCTGCTGTCGACACCCGAAGTCGCCGAGGAAGACAACCGCGCGTGGCGTCTCTATCGGCGTTTCGGCTTCCGTGATGTCGTCCGCCGATTCGTGTTCGCCGGGGACGCCCGACCCTTTGCGGTTCTCGGACGAGCGCTGCCGATGGGCGCGGATGCGCCCGAGACTCGGACGTGACCGCCACGGGTGGTTCCGCGCTCGATGCCGTCGTCGTCGGCTCCGGCCACAATGCACTCGTCTCGGCCTGCTACCTGGCGCGGGAAGGCTGGTCCGTCGAAGTCCTCGAGCGCGACACCGTGCTGGGCGGAGCGGTCTCGACCGTGGAGCGATTTCCCGGGTACGCGGTCGACCGCGGGTCGTCCGCGCACATCATGATCCGGCACTCGGGCATCATCGAAGAACTCGACCTGGCCTCCTACGGTCTGCACTACATCGATTGCGACCCGTGGGCCTTCGCCCCACCGCCGAGCGGCAGCGACCGACCCGGCATCGTCTTCCACCGCGACCTCGGTCGCACCTGCGCCTCGATCGAGACGGCCTGCGGGGCGCGCGACGCCGATGCCTACCTCCGATTCGTGCGCGACTGGGGACCCCGCACCAGCGCGGTCATGAAATCGTTCGCAGCGCCCCCCACCGTCCGCCATCTCGTCCCCTCGTTCCGGGGGCTCGACCTGGGCGGTGGAGCGGCCGACCTGTCGCGGCGATTCCTCACGTCCGGTGACGCCTTGCTCGACGAGTATTTCGACGACGAACCGCTCAAGGCCGCGCTCGCCTGGTTCGGCGCACAGTCCGGCCCCCCGATGTCCGAGCCGGGCACCGCGCCCATGGTCGGATTCGCCGCTCTGATGCACACGCTCCCCCCCGGCCGAGCCGTCGGCGGCAGCGGCGCACTCACGCAAGCCCTTGCGTCCAGACTCGCCTCCGACGGCGGCGCTGTGACATGCGGCGACGCTGCGGTGTCGATTCGTCGTACGGGCGAATCCTGGACTGTCCACACTGATTCGGGACGGACCGTGCGTGCCCGTACCGTCATCGCCGGATGCCATGTCCTCACGACACTGGACATGCTCGAGCGGGGCGGGTTCGACGCCACCCGAATCGACGCGTGGCGACGACGCATCCGCGTCGGTCCGGGCATCGGCATGGTTCTCCGGCTCGGCACCGACTCGCTTCCCCGCTATCGCGGTGCCCCTGGCGACGGCGGCGACACCACCGGTCTGCAACTCCTCGTCGACGACCGCGCCCAGCTTCGTCTCGCGCACGGCGCGGCGCTCGCAGGAGAGTTGCCTCCGACTCCCGCTGTCCTGGCGATGAGCTTCTCCGCACTCGACCCGTCGATCGCACCGCCCGGTGAGCATCAGATCACCCTGTGGTCGCAGTGGCATCCCTACCGGCTCGGCGATGGACGTAGCTGGGAGACGGTGGCTGCGGCCGAGACCGACCGGATCATCGCCGAAATGGAGCACCGGGCCCCCGGCTTCACTGCGGGTATCCGTCATACGTACACGCAGACGCCCGAAGACATCGAACGAGAGATGGGGTTGATCGGCGGCAACGTCATGCACGTGGAGATGACACTCGACCAGATGTTCTTCTGGCGTCCCATCCCCGATCTGTCCGGGTACCGGGTACCGGGCGCCTCCGGGCTGTACCTCACGGGTGCGTCGACGCATCCCGGCGGTGGCGTGTCAGGATCGAGCGGTCGTAGCACCGCGCGCGTCGCACTCAGCGACACCCGTGGCGGCCTGCTGCGCCGAACACTCGGCAGGCTCTCACGGTGATGCCCTCGATCTGTATGGAGCGCCGCGACACGCCGGATCCGACCCGGTGATCCGGCGGCACGTCACCGGCCTGGCAGTATATCCTCGTGCCGCCGTCCTCCGCATCTGTTCGCCCCACAGCCCTCCGTCGCCGGGTCATCGTCGCATTCGGACTTCTGATCCTGCTGGTTCCCGCACTCACCGGATGCCTTCGTGTGCAGACCTCGATGGGAATCTCGTCCGATGACCGGGTCTCCGGCCAGATCGTCGCGGCGACAATCCCCATCGACGAGGAAGACCCGGGCCCCGAACTGACTGTTCCCTCGTCCCTCGCAGGGAAAGTGCGCGTCCAGGAGTATTCACAGGACGGGTACGTCGGCAGCCAAGTCTTCTTCAGTAACCTGACCTTCGGTGACGTGCAGCAGCTCGCAACCATGTCCGATCAGAGCGCCGGATCCTTCCAGCTCTCGCTGCAGCGTTCCGGTGATCTCGTATCGCTCACCGGGCGGGTCGATCTCGAAGCTGCTCCCGAACGCGGCACAGACGTCCAGTTCACCATCGCCTTCCCTGCGCGTGTGGCCACCACGAACGGCGATCGCGAGTCCGACTCGATCGTCACGTGGAAGCTGCCCGCGGGCGAGGTCAGCACGCTCCGCGCAGAAGTACGTTATTCCGATCCCAACACCCGCGGATTCGCGGGCTGGGCGGGAATCATGGCCGGCGGCGCCACGGCCGTCACACTGCTGATCGGCGCACTGGCCTGGTTCACCCGCAACCCCACCGCGACACGACCCTCATCGGGCGAGCGCAGCCGGTCCTGATCTGCGCGGCGCACTCGGCGTCACGGTCTCAGGCCGGTTGCGCAGCAGGTGACGGCATCTCGATGCCGAGACGCGTGAGTACCTCGCTGGTGGCCCTCGCGAAGTTCAGTGTGATGAAGTGCAGACAGGGAACACCCTCCGCGATGAGTCGTTCGCACATCTCGGTGGCCACATCGATGCCGACCTCACGCACAGCCGTCCGGTCCTCCTCCGGTCCGTCACCGGCCGCCCGCACCAGGCGCTCCTCGAGTACCGCGGGAAGCTTCGATCCGGACAGTTCCAAGCTTCGGCGCGCCGATCGGAGCGACGTGATCGGCATGATCTCGGGAATGATCGGCTTGGTGGCCTGCTCTGCGTCGAACGCGACAACGCGGTCGCGCAACCTCAGGTAATGCTCCACGTCGAAGAACATCTGGGTGATGGAGTATTCGGCACCCGCACGGAGTTTGTTCACCAGGAATCGGGTGTCGTGGTCGAGGTCGGGCGACCGGTGATGGCCTTCCGGGAACGAGGCCACCCCGACGTGGAAGTCGCCCAGATCGCGTACGAGTCGCACCAGCTCGTCCGCGTGCGCGAGCCCTTCGGGGTGCTGTTCCCACTCCCCCAGCGGATTGCCGGGCGGATCGCCACGCAGGGCCAGGATATTCGTGATGCCGCGATCCGCGTAGGCACCGACCATGGCGCGGAGTTCGTCGACGCTGTGCCCGACGGCGGTGAGATGCGCCACCGGCAGCAGCGTCGTCGCTTCCGCAAGCTCACCGGTCACGCGGACCGTGCGGTCGCGGGTGGAGCCGCCCGCCCCGTACGTCATCGAGACGAACGCCGGACCGAGCCGCTCGAACACCCGGACAGCGCGCCACAGGCGCGCCTCGGCTTCCGCGTTGCGGGGCGGCGAGAATTCGACCGAGAACGGAATGCGCCCGCCGCGGGCCTCGCCGAGGCGATGCACGATCGACGGAGTACGTGAGTCGCCATACTGCTCGACACGCTCGGCGGCATCGGTCGCCGCGCCTTCACTGGGCCCCCTGAAATCGACTACCACCCGTCCAGCATAGGGGGCGCCGACCAACGAGCGGTCACCGGCGACGTCGAACGACGCCGGATAGGCTCGGTAGCGGTGCCGCGCGACCCGTCCCGCGACACTCGAAGCATTCGACCAGGAGGAATCCACTGTCCACCGGACCCGCACCCGTGCCCACTGCTCCGCTGCCCGAACTCGTCGAATACGCGCTACGGGAGTTCTTCGACTCCAAGGCTCCCATCGTGGAGTCCGTCGGTGGAGGTTACCGAGAAGCGGTGGCTGCCCTCGAGTCGTTCGTGCTCCGCGGAGGTAAGCGGGTCCGCCCGTCGTTTGCATGGTCCGGGTGGCTCGGTGCCGGTGGTGATCCGGCCGGTCCGGACGCCGATGCGGTGATACGAGCATGTTCGGCACTCGAGCTGGTGCAGGCCGGTGCGCTGATTCACGACGACATCATCGATGCGTCCACCACGCGTCGCGGCTTCCCCACCGTGCACGTCGACTTCGCCGGATTGCACCGCGACAACGACTGGCGCGGGGGGGCGTCGGAGTTCGGGCATGCCGTCGCGATCCTGCTCGGCGATCTCGCGTTGGTGTGGGCGGACGACATGGTCCGCGAAGCAGGGCTCGACAGCGCAGCGGCGTCGCGGCTCGGACCCGTCTGGTCGGCCATGCGCACCGAGGTCCTCGGTGGCCAGTATCTCGACATCGCAGGTGAGGTCGCCGCGGACGAGTCGGTCGAGGCCGCAGCCCGCGTCAACCGTTTCAAGACGGCCGCCTACACGATCGAGCGTCCACTGCACCTCGGCGCAGTTCTTGCCGGCGCAGACGAGCACTTGATCGATGCGTACCGCCGCTTCGGCACCGACATCGGCCTTGCCTTCCAGCTGCGCGACGACCTCCTCGGCGTCTTCGGCGATCCGGAGGTGACCGGGAAGCCGTCCGGCGACGACCTGCGCGCAGGCAAGCGCACTGTGCTGTACGCGTTGGCCCTGGAAGCCGCCGATGCGGACGACCCCCTCGCCGCGGCGACCCTGAGGGGGGCGATCGGCACGGACCTCAGCGATGAGCAGGTCGACCGGATACGCGATCTGCTCGTCGAGGTCGGCGCTGTCGACAAGGTCGAGGAGCAGATCACCGGTCTCACCGAACGGGCGTTCGCTGCCCTCGACTCGTCGGACGCGACCGACCAGGGCGCCGCGCTGCTGCGCGAGGCTGCGCTGGCCGCGACACGGCGCGCGTCCTGATGACGATCCGTATCGTTCCCGAGGCACGACGAGTGGTCGTGGTGGGTGCGGGCCTGGCGGGGCTGTCTGCTGCACTGCACCTGCGTGGCGCCGGGCGAGAGGTGACAGTACTCGAACGGTGCGAGTCGGTGGGCGGCCGCGTCGGGGTCCACATCGGCCCGGGTTACGAGATCGACAACGGCGCGACCGTCCTGACCATGCCCGAACTCGTCGATGACGCGCTCGCCGCAGTCGGCGCCGAGGCCACCACGGTGCACCCGCCGGTGCGTACCTCCCGGCTGTCCCCCGCCTATCACGCCCGGTTCGCCGATGGCAGCGCACTCGATGTGCACTCCGACCCCGACGCGATGGTCGCCGAGATCACCCGGGTATGTGGCGCGGACGAGGCCCGGCGTTATCTGGCACTGCGGCGATGGCTGGCGGACATCTTCGACGCCGAATTCGACCGGTTCATGAACGCGAACTTCGATTCACCGCTCGACCTGGTCTCCTCGCCGGCCGCGGTGCGCGACCTGAGCAGGCTCGTCCGACTCGGCGGATTCGGCAGGCTCGGCGCCCAGGTGAACCGCCGGATCCGCGACCCCCGGCTGCGAAAGGTGTTCACCTTCCAGGCGCTGTACGCGGGGGTGTCGCCGGCACACGCCCTCGCCGTGTACGGCGCGATCCCCCACATGGACACCTCACTCGGTGTCTACGCCGTGGACGGAGGAATGCGCACCATCGCCCGAGCGATGGCCGATGCGTTCGTGCGCGCGGGTGGCCGTCTGCACCTCGGTGCCGAGGTCACGGAACTCCAGTTCGACGGTGCCCACGTCCGCCAGGTGCAGACCGCGGACGGCACCTGCCATCCGTGTGATGCCGTGGTATTGACCCCCGATCTACCCGTGGTCGACACACTTGTGTCCGCCCCACGGAGACGGCGGACGGTCGCGTCTCCATCCGCCGTCGTCCTACACGGCACCGTACCCACCGCCATCAGCCGGACATGGTCGGCTGCGCACCACCACGTCATCGAGTTCGGTGAACGATGGGAAGGCACCTTCCGCGACATCACCGCGCGTCGGGGCCGTGGACGGCTGATGACCGATCCGTCGCTGCTCGTCACCCGGCCCGCGCTGTCCGATCCGAATCTGTTGCTCCGCCGCAACGGAAGTGAGCATGAACCACTGTCCGTACTCGCGCCCTGTCCCAACCTCGACAGTGCCCCTCTCGCATGGGACGCGCTTGCCGGTCCGTATTCCGAAGAACTGCTGTCGGTGCTGGGCACACGCGGATACGGGGGAATCACCTCGGGATTCAACGTCGATCACATCGACACGCCCACGACATGGGCAGCACAGGGCATGTCGGCGGGAAGCCCGTTCGGAGGCGCCCACATATTCCGGCAGACAGGCCCGTTCCGTCGTCGCAACCTCGACCCGCGCCATCCCAATATCGTTCTCGCGGGGTCCGGAACCGTGCCGGGCGTCGGGGTCCCGACGGTGTTGTTGTCGGGTCGTCTCGCTGCCGAGCGACTCGGCGTCACCCCTCATCGGCACTGAGACGCACGCCACGCCGATACCGAGGCGGCGGTGCCGCGTTTTCCTACTCCACTAAACTGTGTCATCGTCCTTGTCAGCTGTGCCCTGCATCAACGCGACTTCCGGGGGAGGAACCGTACCCATGTCGTCCCCTGCCGCCTCCGAAGCCGATCCTGATGATCGCTCGGCCCTCGAACCGGCAACGGCACACACGTCGCAGGAACCGGCAGGTTCTCGCCGGACTCCGACCGACTTCCTTCGGAGTCCCGCCGGTAATGCGGCACTCGTCGGAGCGTGCGGAGCCGCCCTCCTGACGTTCGGAAGCTTCGGTGCAGGCAGTGTGCGCAGAGTCGACCCGCTGCTCGAGGGCGTGTATCTGTCGTGGCTGCGATTCGGGCACGGTCATCTGCTCTCCACCATCATCATCTGGATCGGTGTCCTGCTGATGATCGGCGCATGGGTCCGGCTGGGCCGCGCTGTGCTCGCCGACCTCGCATCGGTCCGCGACCTCTGGAAGATCCTTCCCGCGTGGACGGTGCCGCTGCTGGTCGCGACCCCGATGTTCAGTCGGGACGCCTATTCGTATCTCGCCCAGGGCGCCATGTTGCGTGAGGGATTCGATCCGTACTCGGAAGGCCCCGTCGTCAACCCGGGTCTGTTGCTCGACAACGTCAGCAACGTCTGGACTACGACGACCACACCGTACGGACCGGTCCATCTGCTGCTCGGCGCCGGAATCACATCCATCACCGGCGACAACGTCGTGTCCGGCACCTGGCTGTGGCGGCTGCTGATGCTCCCCGGCCTGGTGCTCATGGCCTGGGGAGTGCCCCGGCTCGCACGCCGCATGGGCGGCAATCCCACCGTGGCCTTGTGGCTGGCGGTCCTCAACCCACTCGTCCTCGTACACCTCGTCGGGGGTGTCCACAACGAGCTGCTCATGGTCGGGCTCATGCTCGCCGGAATCGTGCTCGTGCTCGAAGGGCGGCATCTCAGTGGCGTCGCCCTGGTGTCGTTGGGTGCCGCGATCAAGGCCACCGCCGGACTCGCACTGCCTTTCCTGGTGTGGGTGTGGATGATCCATGAACGCGACCGCGCGCTCGCCGAGGGCCGCGTCCCCCCCTCCCCGATAAAGCTGTTCGCCAAAGCCGCCGGTTCCGGGATCGCGGTGTTCGCGTTCGTATTCGGCGGCACCTCGTTGGTCGCCGGTGTCGGCATCGGATGGCTCACCGCACTCTCCGGCTCGTCCAAGATCATCAACTGGTTGTCGCTCCCGACGATGTTGGGCCATGCGGTCACCTGGTTCACGCCGTGGCGTCTGGGCCCGGTGCTCGACGTGACCCGGATGCTCTGCATGATTGCTCTCGGGGCCATCCTGGTCTACGCGTGGTGGCGTTACCGCCGCACCGAACGCGATGCCGTCCTCGGCATCGTCATCGCACTCACCGCCGTGACACTGCTGTCACCGGCCGCGTTGCCCTGGTACTACTCGTGGCCGCTGGTCGTGGCGGCAGCGTTCACGATGTCGACACGCACCCTGATGCTCCTCGTCGCGTTGTCGACCTGGCTGATGCTGATCTTCAATCCGGACGGCTCGATCGGGATGTACAACATCGCGCACATTGCCCTCGCCGTGTTCGCTGCAGTCGTCGCCGCGCTGTCGTTGCGTAGCCCCGATCCACTGCATCTGCGCGCAGCCGCACGATGAGGTCCGGTGTGCCGACACCACGCACTTCGGCGGATTCGGGAGCAGTCGACCACCTCGACGAAGCATTCCGGCTCTGCGCGTCGCTGACCGCCGAGCACGGTCGCACCTACCACCTCGCAGCGCGGCTTCTGCCGGAGCAGCGGCGCCACGCCGTGCATGCGCTGTACGGATTCGCGCGCATCGCCGACGACATCGTCGACGTCGGTGACATCGACGATCCGGCTGCGGCCGCGCACGGCATCGACGAGGCCTCCACCCGCCTGCACTCGGCCCTCCACGGCGATCCCGGGCCACCCGACCCGATCGGGCTGATCGTGCGTGCCCTCGCCGTCACCATCTCCCGATACGACATCCCGGTGGAGTACTTCGACGCATTCCTCCGGTCGATGCGCATGGACATTCGCGGTACCCCCGAACACCGGGCCCGATATCACGACATGGACGAGTTGCACGACTACATGTACGGGTCGGCCGCCGTGATCGGCCTGCAACTGCTCCCCGTGTTCGGTGTCGACGACGACAAGGCGAGACCGTATGCCCGAGCCCTCGGCGAAGCCTTCCAACTCACCAACTTCATCCGTGATGTCGGCGAGGATCTCGACCGAGGTCGCGTGTATCTACCCACCGATCTGTGGACCGCGTTCGGTGTCGACGACGACCTGCTCCGTGCCGGCCGGATCCACCGTCGCCCGGACCCTCGGGTACGACGCGCCCTCGCACATGCTGTGGCGTTGACACGCGACCGGTACCGCACGGCCGAACCCGGACTGGACCTGCTCCCTCCCCGCATCCGACCGGGAATCCGCACCGCGTTCGTGCTGTACGCGAGGATCCTCGACGAGGTCGAGCGCAGTGGCTATCGGGTGTTGGACCGGCGCGTGTCGGTTCCGCGCCGCACGCGGCTGTCCGTCGCGCTGACGCACGCCGCCTCGGGCGTCCTCGTCAGAAGGCGGCCGCCTGAGCCCGCCTGATAACTTCTCTCATCGAATCGGTGTGCAGCGCGCTGACGGCATTCCCACCGGGGAGAGTGTCGTCCTCCCGGAACATCCAATCCAGGATCTCTTCGTCATCGAAGCCCCCGTCGTGAAGCACCGCGATGAGGCCGGAAAGGCCCTTGACGATCGCTCCGGTGCCATCGAAGAACGCCTCCGGTACGACAGGAACGCGGTTGCGTTTGAACGCCAGCAGCCGGCGGTCACGCAGCAGCTGATGAACGCGGGTGACAGCGAGGTCGAGTTGCTTGGCCACGTCGACGAGCTGCACCACCGGAACGGTGCTGTCAAGGACGTCGTCGCAGTACGGAATAGTGCTCACGGTTCCACCGTATCGCCGATGCACAGGGGGCACGTACGCGACCGTCCGACGGCACCATGACTACGATCGTCAGGGACGAAATCGTGACTGAGAGACACGGGGGTACACCGGTGACCGCTGGAGGCGACCGCATGGTCGGAAAGCTCCTCGACCGGCGCTATCTGATCGAAGCACGGATAGCCCGCGGTGGCATGTCGACCGTGTACCGCGCCACCGATCAACGCCTCGATCGCCCGGTCGCGGTGAAGGTCATGGACCACCAATTCGCTGCCGACCCCCAGTTCCTCGCGCGATTCGAATTCGAGGCCCGATCGGTGGCGCGACTCAACCATCCGGGTCTCGTGGCGGTGTACGACCAGGGACAGGACGGCGACGACGTGTTCCTGGTGATGGAACTCGTCGAAGGTGGCACGCTCCGCGAGCTGCTGCGCGAGCGCGGGCCCATGCCCCCGCACGCCGCGGCAGCAGTGGCAGCGCCTGTGCTCGGAGCCCTCGGGGTGGCTCATCGGGCCGGGCTCGTGCACCGCGACGTCAAGCCCGAGAACATCCTGATCTCCCGTAACGGCGAGGTGAAGATCGCCGATTTCGGTCTGGTCCGCGCGGTCGCGGCCGCGAATACGACGTCACGCAGTGTGATCTTGGGGACGGCCGCGTACCTCTCGCCGGAGCAGGTCACCACCGGCAGCGCCGACGCACGCAGCGACGTGTACTCGGCCGGTGTGCTGATATTCGAGATGCTCACCGGACGCACACCCTTCACCGGCGACACCTCACTGTCCGTTGCGTACCAGCGTGTCGACAAAGACGTACCCGATCCGGGCACATGGATCGACGGTGTACCGGAGGAGTTCGACACGCTGGTCCGGCACGCGACAGAACGTGAACCGGGCGAGCGATACACCGACGCCGGTACGATGGCCGACGCTCTCACCGACCTCAGTGACGCGCTCGAACTTCCTCGCTACCGGGTCCCGGCGCCCCGAAAATCCGCGACCTCGGCGAAGGTGCCGGTCGCGGCACCGTCCCCGGCCTCGGGGGGCTCGGCCCCCGAGACCACCGTGATCAAACCGACCGCCCCGACCGGAGATGCAGCACCGACCACGGTCCATCACGCCGCGAGTCCGACCGCCCTGCAGGTCCACGCGCAGCCGCAGCACACCAAGGTCGTCACGCGGGAGCACACCCGAACCGACACCCCGGAGGGTCAGCACGACGGCGGCCTCGCCGCAGGCGGCACGCACGACGACCACCACGCGGGCCGACGCACCCCCCGGTGGACCACCGTCGCCTGGATCAGCGGGATCGTCGCCCTCGCGCTGATCGTGGGCCTGGCCGGTTGGTGGCTCGGGTCAGGTCGGATGATCGACATTCCTGCGGTACAGGGTATGGATCGCGCCGCGGCCGTGGCGGCCGTCGAGGCCGCGGGCGCGACCGTCGACACCCGCGGTGAGTACTCGGACTCGATTACGATCGACACGGTCCTCGGAACCGATCCGACGGTCGGCTCGCAGGTCCCCAGAGGCGCCACCGTCGCGCTGCTGGTGTCGTTGGGCCGCCCGACGGTACCGGGGGTTCCCGGTGGAGGTGACCGGAACACGGTCGAAGACGAATTGCGGCGTCGCACGTTCGAACCCGTCGACGGCGGAACGGCGTTCAGCGCGTCGGCTCCCGAAGGAGCTGTCGCCGCACTCGATCCGGCACCGGGCACGGTCCTGCCGGTCGGCGCGAGGGTCGAGGTGATCATCAGCAAGGGGGCCGCCCCGGTGGTACTTCCGGATCTCGGAGGCCGGACGGTCGACGCCGCGCGCGCCGAGCTGGAGAGAGTCGGCCTGACCGTCCAGGGCGAGCGGGAAGTGTTCGATCCCGACGTCGATGCAGGCCGCGTGTCGGGGACCGATCCGTCGGAGGGCGACCGCATCGGTGCGGGCGGCACGGTGACATTGCTCGTGTCGAACGCGGTGAAGGTCCCGTCGATGCTGGGACGCTCGGTCGCATCGTCGCGCGAGGAACTAGTGAGGCTGGGCCTGGAGGTGGAAGTCCGGCAGCTCACCGACTCCGACCGGTCCGTGGTGATCGGGCAGAGTCCCGGTGCCGGTGATCGAGCGGAGCCCGGCAGCGCGGTAGTGCTGACCGCCGTTCCCTGACCCATTCGGCTCCTGCCCGCGGCCGGCCACCCGTGGTGTCGGCCGGGCCGTTCTGCGGATCAGCGTCGTCAGCCTCGCAGCATTTCGGCGACGAGGAAGGCCAGCTCGATGGACTGCTGCGTGTTCAGCCGGGGATCGCACGCGGTTTCGTACCGGCCGTGCAGGTCCACGTCGGAGATGTCCTGGGCGCCGCCGAGGCATTCGGTGACGTCTTCACCGGTCAGTTCGATGTGGATGCCGCCCGGGTGAGTGCCCAGTGCGCGATGCACTTCGAAGAAACCCTGGACCTCGTCGACGATCCGGTCGAAGTGACGGGTCTTGTACCCGGTCGACGACTCGTGGGTGTTTCCGTGCATCGGGTCGCACTGCCAGATGACCTTGTGGCCGGTGGCTTCGACAGCTTCGATGATGCCGGGCAGCAGGTCGCGGACCTTCGAATGCCCCATCCGCGAGATCAGGGTGAGCCGGCCCGGTTTGTTGTGGGGATCGAGTCGTTCGACGTACTCCGCAGCCATTTCGGGCGTCGTGCTCGGGCCGACCTTCAGACCGATCGGGTTGGAGAGCAGTTCGGCGAAGGCGATGTGGGCGCCGTCGAGCTGCCGGGTGCGGTCCCCGATCCACAGGAAGTGCGCCGACAGGTCGTACAGCCGGGGCTCGTCTCCGGTGGTGTCGAGACGCAGCATGGCCCGCTCGTAGTCGAGCACGAGAGCTTCGTGACTTGCATAGATGGTCGCGGCGCGCAGGTTCGGGTCGATGACCCCGCAGGCATCCATGAAACGCAGGCCCCGGTCGATTTCGGAGGCGAGCGCCTCGTAGCGGGCTCCGGCCGGTGACGACGCGACGAACTCACGATTCCAGTCGTGGACGCGATGCAGGTCGGCTTCGCCACTGGAGGTGACCGCCCGGACCAAGTTCATCGCCGCACTGGCGTTGGCGTACGCCCGGACCAGACGTGAGGGATCATGTACGCGGACGGCGGCGTCGGCGACGAGGGAATTCACCATGTCACCCCGGTACGACTGCAATCCGAGTGCATCTGTGTCCGAGGAGCGAGGCTTGGCGTACTGCCCTGCGATGCGCGCAACCTTGACGACCGGCGTCGAGGCACCGTAGGTCAGGACGACAGCCATCTGCAGCAATGTACGGATGTTGCCCTTGATGTGCGGTTCGGTGTTGTCCATGAATGTCTCGGCACAATCACCGCCCTGCAACATGAAGGCCTCGCCGCGCGCAACGGCCGCGAGTTGATTCTGCAGTTCCTCGACCTCGCGGGGCACCGTGATCGGCGGCACGCTCTCGAGGACGGTCCGCATCGCCTCGGCCTGATCTTGGGGCCAACTCGGCTGCTGCAATGCGGGCCTGGACAGCGCGGAGTCGAGCTTTTCGCGCAGTTCCGAGGGCAGCGGCGGAAGTTCGGGCAAGCGGTCGATCGGTACGTCGACAGTCCAGTTCACTCCACCAGGATATGGCCACGGCTCCCACCGGTCGCACAGACCCGGCTATCGAGTCCGGCGGGCCGCCTCGATTGCATCGAACTTCGCGAGATTGTGACGGGCGTCGGTGAGTGCGTCGTGGTTGTCGTCGGGCACCGGCGGAAGCGATGGGGACCCGTGCTGTTCCCAGTGCTGCCGCAGTTCGCGGGTGAAGCGGGGTAACACGTCGGGCAACTCCGGCATGGATCCCCACAGTTGGACCAGCGCGACGTGGTCGTATGCGCCGATCCACGCCCACAGCTCGGGTCTGACACCCACGCGGGGAACGAGAAATGTCAAAAGGTCGTCGCGGATGCGGCTTCGCGGCTTCCAGGCCGGGTGACTCGGGTTCGGCAGCTTGGGAAGAACATTGCGGCGAACCCACGGGCCCGCACGCTCGGGGTCGAATTCTGTGGACACCGCGTAGAACTCGCGGCCGTCCTCACACACCACACCTATCGACACGAGTTCGATGGTGCGTCCGTCCTCGATGAACTCGCAGTCGTAGAAATAGCGCACGTGGCCACATTATGCCCGGCACACCTTGCGTCACCCCGCCTGGGTGTCGGGCATGCGATCGGCATCGCCGAGATCGCGTACGACCGCGACATCTGGAGTGCCGGCCCCCGCCACCTTGTCCTTCATGGATGCGGCATAAACATCGACATATTCCTGACCGGACAGCTGCATCAGGGAGTACATCACCTCGTCGGTGACGGTTCGCTCGACGAATCGGTTCCCTCCCATACCCTCGAATCGGGAGAAATCGATCGGTTCGCCGACCCGGACAGTGATCTTGGCCGGCTTCCACATCTTGGAGCCGATCGGGTTCATCTTGTCGGTCCCGATCATCGCGACGGGAATGACGGGTACGCCGGTCTCCAACGCGAGGCGCGCCAACCCGGTCTTACCTTTGTACAGGCGTCCGTCGGGCGAACGCGTGCCTTCCGGGTAGATGCCGAGCAGTTTTCCCTGCGCCAGAACCCGGACACCGGCGTTGAGTGCGTCCTGCGCGGCGTCCGCGCCCGTCCGGTCGATCGGGACCTGACCGACGGAGGAGAAGAACCAGCGCTGGAATGCACCTTTCAGCCCGGTGCCGGTGAAGTACTCGCTCTTCGCCAAGAAGGTGATTCGCCGCTTCACGAGCAGCGGCGCATAGAACGAGTCGAGCACGGCGAGATGGTTACTGGCGAGTATCGCGGACCCGTCCGACGGGATGTTCTCCCCGCCCTCGAACTTCGGCCTGCCCATAAGCCACAAGAGTGGACCCAGCAGGACGTACTTGGTCAGCCAGTACCACATGGCACCCTTCCCGGAATCGGCGAAACAGGCCCACAAGGCCCGCTGGTCGACTCTACGTCGACTCGTGGGTCACCCGCACGTCGCAGGGTGCTCGGCTCCACTGGAACGCACAGGAAGTGACAAGAATCTCACGAGAAGGTCGCTTCTTGATTCGCCGCCACCGCCCGCCGGGCGAGGTCTGCGGCGCCGATCAGTCCGGCGGCATCCCCGAGTTGCGCGGCGCGTACCCGGGCAAGGGGCCGGTATCCGGAACCGGTCGAAGCAACAGCGTAGTGCTCTCGTGCATCGTCGAGAAACAGCGCGGCCGAACCCGACACTCCTCCGCCGACGACAATGAGCTCCGGATCGTACACATCGGCAACGATAGATAACCCCAGCCCCAGCCAGCGGGCGAACTCGGCCACGGCGGCGTGCGCGAGTAGGTCGCCGTCCCGTGCGGCGTCGGCGATCCGCCTGCCGGTCAACGAACCCGGATCCGCCCTCGTTCCAGCCGCCAGCTGCGAATGCCCGGGGTCGGCGGCAAGCATCTCGACAGCAATGTCGACCAGGGCGGTGCCGCTGCAATACCGCTCCCAGCATCCTCGCTTACCGCAGGGACAGGGCCGACCGCCCGGCACGACCTGCAGGTGACCGAGCTCGGGTGCAACTCCGTGTGCGCCTCGGAAGATCCGGCCGTCCAGCATGAGCGCGGCGCCGATACCGGTCCCGAGCGCCACCAGCACCGCGACGCGGCTGCCCGCGGCTGCACCGAACCGGTATTCGGCCCAGCCCGCTGCGTTCCCGTCATGTTCGAGGACCACAGGCAGTCCGAACCGGTCCGCGAGGCGTTCCGCGATCGGGGCGTCGGTCCACGGGAGGTGCGGGGCGAAGCGGACGGTGCGGCAGTCGGCAGTGAGGAACCCGGCGACCGCCAACCCCACCGCAGAAACATCGTTGCGGTCGGCGAGCTGCCGGACGACCCGGTGCAGTGCATCCTCGAGCACGGGCGCCGATCCGGGGGTCGGCGCACGCGCAGAATCGATCACCTCCCCGGATGCATCGACCACTGCGGCCCGGATATTCGTTCCGCCCACATCGATACCGATCGTGAACCGTTCGGACTCAACCATCTCGTCAGTGTCCGCCGTCAAGGGCGGATCGTGACGGAGATGGGCACGAACCCACCGCGATCAGGGGGGTCCGGAGGAGTCGGGTCGTCCGGCCCGGTATCGGGCTCGGGGCCGGGAGACGGCAGAAAACGGGCCACCAGTTCGCGAATGATCGCGATCAACGCGGCGAGTTGCGACGCCAACTTGGTGATCAGCTCGTGGTTCTCACCGCGGACGAGTGCGGCGACCGCGCACAGCGGGCACCAGGTGCAGCTACCGGTATCGGTCGGGGCGGGCGCAGGCGCCACGGGGGTGTCCTCGTTCGCCGGAGGATCCGACTGCCCCGCACGGCCTGCGTGGTGGTGGTCTGCACCGTGTTGCTGGGGGTTGTGTCGCTGGGGGCCGTCCTGTGCGGCCACCTGCTCGACCAGCGCCTCGACACGGTCGAGCACGGTATCGGCGAGGACCCTCAGGTCGGCCAGGAGAGCGTCGTGATCCGAACTCACTGCGGCCACACCGCCGGATCCGGGATGAAGCGCAGCACCAGATCGGTGCCGTCGAATTCCGCCTCCGATACAGTGCAGCGACGCAGACCGGATGCCAGACGCAGCCTGCGGCGAATGCCGTCGGCCCCCACGACGAGGTCGTCGTCGACTCGGCCGAGCGTGAGCGACGACGGATCGGCGAGCGGGAGATGCATCCGCATCGTGTACACCGCGTCCACCCCCGTTCCCGTGTCGTGACCGATCCGGACCGGTTCGACGTCGCCGGCCCCCTGTCGCGACGGATCCCGGTCGCCTCGGTAGCGCTGTGCCAGCTCACCGAGTGAGAGCAAGCCTATCGGTTCACTTCTGCGGCGCTCGCACACGGCAACCGGCGTCTCGGTGACCAGCGCACGGATGTCGTCGACGGCATCGGACTGCGCCGCGCGCGCGGCGGTGACCCACTCGGCGGCGGATCCGTCCCCACCGAGGTCGGGCAGAATTCCGTTGACGATGACGGCGTCGAGCCGGAGTGTGGCCATCGCGGCCCAGGACCGAAGTCGCCGCAGCTCGGCGAATCCCGCGCGGTCCGGGGTCGTGACGAGTGTCGCACCCGTTCGGGTGCGGTCGTCGATCAGGTCTCGTACCGCACCGAGCCCTCCGAGTATCCGGTCGTAGAGCGCCACCACCATCATCAGTCGCGGATCTGGCCCGCTCGATGCGGCAATTCTGCTGTGCTGCGGCCAGATTCGATCCATGTAGTCCGAGAACGTGCGGGGCGACGCGATCATCCGGAAGGCGTCGCCGGATGCAGGCGCATCGACGATCACCGTGCGCCAGCGTCCGTCGTCGGCCAGTCGGGTCACCTCGGTGAGCGCGAGAAGCTCCTGCACTGCCGGTAGGCCGATGAGTTCTTCCGGGGCGGGCAGATCGAACTGCCCGTCGTGGTCGTGCCCCCCTGTCACCGTCGCGAGTCGGTGCAGTGTCGCGTAGCGCTCCTCGAGCAACCCGAGCGAATCGATCTCGTACATGTCGAGGCCGTCGGCCACGGGCGTCACGCCTCGTCCCGCGTCGACGGCGAGGACGTCGGCGAGCGAGTGCGCTTGGTCGATGGAGACGAGGAGCACCGGGTCGTCGGCATGCGCGGCCCCGACCGCGGTGGCCGCGGCGAGGGTGGTCTTGCCCGCACCTCCCTTGCCGAGGAACAGTCGTACGCGGGCGGGAGTCGTCCCGCGTTCGGCGCTCAGCCTTCCACCTTCTTCTTCAGTTCTTTGAGCGCGGTATCAGTGATCACCTTTTCGGCCTTTCTCTTGAACAGGCCGATCATCGGGATGGTCAAGTCCACGGTGAGTTCGTAGTCGACCACGGTGCCGCCCCCTGGAGCGTCGACGAGGACGTAGCTCCCGGATTGCGCCTTCTGGATCTCGCCGCTCTCGAGGTTCCAGCTGACCGCTCGCCCGTCCGATGCCCAGCGGTATCGCAGGGTGTAGGTGTCCTTGACGATCCCTGCGTCGAGGACGAACCGGACGGTTTCGGCGCGGCCGTCGGGCCGGCGCTCGAGTACCTCGACGGTCTTGGCCGCCTCCACCCACGTGGGGTAGGCGTCGAAGTCCGCAATCACGGCCATCACCTGACCTGCCGGGGCATCGATGGTGATCGACCTCTTGGTCTTCTCGGCCATTCGACGAAGACTCCTTTTCGGTCCGTCGCGTGTACTGGAGGTGCGGGGCCGTCTCCGTCACCGAAGCAGCCGATACCGACGCCGTTGTCTACCACACACCGTAGCGATACGGTATCGGTCCGTCAGGGCCGGTCACGCGGAGCGTCACCGGCGGCACGCCCGGCTTCGAGACGCGCCTTGATGGCGAAGGTCATCTTCTTCCCGGCCACTCTGCGCTCCCGGTTCATCGACGCCAGGTCGAGGTCCGCAACGCGTTCGGACGCGACACCCGTCGGCTCACAGTGCAGGAAGTAGTGGATGATGGCGCCGTCGAGCGAAGGTTCCAGCCATACTTCCATCGTCCCGGTCAGTGGACCGGACACCGCCCATCGGATTCCCTGTTCCCCACGGTCCTCGCGGACGATCAATGCGAGATCCGGCCACCACACGCGCCACCGGTCCGGCGCGGCGATTTCCGCGGCGATGCGGACGGGGTCTGCCGCGACGAAGGTCTGGTCGGACACCTGAATGCTGCTCACGCAGACAGCCTCACATATCGGGCGTCCGGTCGAGTCGCCACCCCGCAGTTCAGTGGACGGTGCTCGGTCGCTGCGGCCTCCCCCCCAGGAGTTCCCGGAGTTTGGCGCCGAGAACGTCCCAGCGCCACTCGGTCGACGCCCACTGCCGACCGGCGGCTCCCATCGCCGCGGCCCGGTCCGGATCGGCGAGAACCCCGGTGATCGCGGTCGCGACAGCCGACACCGACGTGCCGTCGACAACGAACCCGGTCTCCCCGTCGCGCACCGTCTCGGGGGCACCGCCGGATCTCCCTGCCACGACCGGAACACCCGTGGCAGATGCCTCGAGGTAGACGATCCCGAGGCCTTCCACATCGAGCCCGGCGCCCCGGGTGCGGCACGGCATCGCGAACACGTCCGCGATCGTGTGATGTGCTGCCAGCTCCGCGGCGGGGACACCACCGGTGATGACGACATGGTCCTCCACACCGGTCTTGCGCGCCAGATCACGAAGCGTGTCCTCGTACGGGCCGCCACCGACGATGACGAGTACGGCTCCGTCGATACGACGCCGGATCTGCGGCAACGCTCGAATCAGAGTGTCCTGGCCCTTGCGCGGTACAAGCCTCGACAAGCACAGCACCGTCGGCCGATCACCGAGTCCGTACCGTGCGCGGAGCTCGGCGCGGGCCACCGGATCCGGCCGGAACACCTCGGTGTCGACGCCGGACGGCAGGTGTTCGAGACCGGCGTCGGGACCGAATGCCGACGCAAACCTGCCTCGGGTGTAGCGGCTGACGAATGTGACGGTGTCGGACTCGTTACCGATGCGACGCAACAACTGTCGTCCGCCCGGCACCATCGACCAGCCGACTTCGTGACCGTGGGTGCTCGCCACGATCCGCTCGGCGCCGGCTCGGCGCAGCACCGGCGCCAGCAGCGCCAGCGGCGCCGCGGCGCCGAACCATACCGTGTCGCACCCCCTATCGGCGAGCAGACCGGATGCGCGCCGCGCGACTGCCGGAGTCGGCAGCATCAATGTCGTCGGGTGACGCACGACCTCGAACGGCTGCTCGGCGTCATAGCGGATGTGACTGTCGCCGCGCCAGCGCGGTGCGTACACGACGATCTCGTCGGCCGGAAGTTGCGCCGCGAACGAGCGCAGGTACGACTGGATCCCTCCCGGTCGAGGCGGAAAGTCGTTGGTCACCAGCAGCGTTCGCGACATGGCTACACCGTAGGGTGTGGGGAAAGCCTTTGCTCGACGGGGCCCTGATCGAGAGGCGCGGAGGTCAGACTCGTTCGGTGAGCCAGTCGCCCCATCGGTCGACGACATCTTCCGCGTCCGATCCCACGATCTCGGTGAGTGCGTCACTCTGGTCGCCCTCCGGCGCCGGCCCGTCCGCGAGTGCGCGGTACAACGAGGTCAGTTCGTCTTCGCCGTACTCCTCTGCCAGGAACGTCGTGAGGCTCCACGCAGTCTCGTATGCGGTGCGGGATCGGCCCGGGTCGGCGAAGTCGGCGTCGGTGGGGATCCGTGCGGGTGCGCCGTTGCGGATGACCTCCCCGACGAGGTTCGGAGCGACTCGACGTAGGTCGGCACCGGTCACGGGCGTTCCGGTGCCGGATCGGTAGGCGATGTAGTCGGCGTATCCCTCGAGGATCCACATCGGTGATCCGTCCACGGTCTGCGGCCGGGCTGCGATGTGCACCAACTCGTGCCGGAGGACCGCGCGCAGGCCCTCCCTCGAGAGACGACCACCGGCCGCCGGGCTGAAGACGATGCGTTGGCCCGTTGCTCTGTCGTGCTCGGGATCGACCGCATCGGCGATCGCCACTGCAGCGATCTCGTCACCGTTGTGTGCCGTGCCCACCTGGTCGGTGAACTCCTCGTAGCTCGAGGTGACCAGCACGAGCGACCGTTCCGGCCAGTCCGTCCCCCACACCTCCGACACCGCGTCGACAGCGGCGGGAAGTTCGTCCGCGATGCTCTCGGCGAGGTCGGTGGTATCGGAGTGGGCGAGGATCATCGACGTACCACCGGCAGTCGCGGTGGTCGTCAGGTCGAGCGGTCCGTGGTCCCACAGCCCTCGCCATGTCGCAGACGCCGAATCCGGGAGAGGCCGGTCGGATGCGATCTTCCACCCGTCGTGACGCGCGACGAACAGCACCGCGACAGGTTTACGTGTCGGAGTCTCGTCTACACCCTCGACGCCGTAGCGCAACGTCACGGTGAGCGCGAGTAGCGGATCGTCTCCGAACCGGCGGCCAACTTCGGCCGGGACCTCGCTGGCGGGCTCGGCGCCGAGCTCGTATCCGAACTCGGCCAAGGGCACGAGGCTGAGCGCCTGCGCGCGACGGATCTCGGCGTCGAGCAACTCCGTTCCCGCTGCGGTGTCGATCACCTCGGCGAGAGCTGCGCTGTCGGAGCTACGCACCGCGGCGGCCCAGGAATCGAGCAGCGCCTGCAACTCCACACGGACGTCGGACTCGGACTGCTCGACGGTATCGAGGCCAACGAGAAGGGCGCCGACCGCCGCCACCACGAGCGCCAACCCAGCGAGCCCGATGCGCTCCCACAGCAGGCGGGGACGGGTTCGAGGCGGGGTCTCCGGCGCGGGCACGGCGGCAAGTGTATGTGGCGACCGGTCGCGTCCTCCGCGCCGCGTGGTTGTCCGGGGCGGTCAGTAGCGTCGTGCGCTGTGGAACGGGAAGCTGTCCATCGACTGCACCTTCACCGGCACGCCGAACGTCGAGGCGTGCACGATGTTTCCGTCGCCCGCGTAGATACCGACGTGTGACGCGTCGTTGTAGAAGATGATGACGTCGCCGGGTTGGAGATTGTCGCGCGAGACGGAGGTTCCGCCCTGCGCCTGCGCTTGACTGGAGCGCGGTACGGTCTTTCCGATCTGCTGATACGCCCAGACCACGAGGCCGGAGCAGTCGAACTGATCAGGCCCGGTGGCCCCCCACACGTACGGATCGCCGATCCGGGTGAGTGCGGCACGGAGGGCGCCTGCGCCGTTGCCGGGAATGAGATGCTCCATGATGCGCTCGGCGTCGAGACCGGGCGGGAACGGAGTGCCGGCGAGGATCGACTTCTCCTCGTCACTCAAATTGTCGAAGGCGTCGAGTACTGCGGCGATCTGCGCCTCCAGCTCGGTTTCCTGACGCTGCAGATCGTCGCGCAGCGTCTGCGCCTGCTCGGCTGCGACGCGCGCAGCTTCGGCCGATTCTTGCGATGCCGCGGCGGCGACCGCTGCCGCGTCGGTGGCTCGGCGGAACCCTTCGATCTCGCGATCGGTCTGCGCGCCGAGCACGTCGAGCATCACCATCTGGTCGAGCAGCTGCTGGGGCGAGTCGCTGACCATTACCGCGAAGAGCCGATTGGTGCGTGAACCCCGGTAGTTGGCTTGGGCCAGTTTGTCGACAGTGGGCTTGAAGCGTGCGACCTCGGCTTGGGCCGTGGCCAACACGTCCCGGTCGGTGGCGGCGCGAGCATCGAGGTCGTGTTGTTCGGCGATTCGGGCATCCAGTTCGATGCCGGCATGGTGCAGCGCTTCGGTGGCCTGCTCGGATCGACGGGACAGGTCGGCGAGATGTTCGAGTTTGGCGGTGGGACTGTCGCCGATGGGGTCGGCTGCTGCAGGCGCAGCCGTGAGCCCCAGAATGAGAAGGACACATGCGGCGAGAGCAGTGCGAACAGCCTGTCCGGCGGGAGCGGAGAACACGCGACTTGTCTTCCTTTCGCAAAAACCTCGATCGCAAAGATCTCGATCAGGTTACGGAATCGCATAGCTTCATGTCTACCCGCGGGTAGTGCGCTTCAATTCGTCGTTCACGATGTTCGTGATCGCCGATTCGACTCCACCAAGCGCGTCGAGGGTGGACCGGCACGTCGCCGATCCACCCTCCACAGGCACTGTTCGTCCGGTCAGAAGCGGCGAGCGCCGTCCACCGGCATCGAGTCGAGCGGCGCAACCTTCACCGGCTGACTCGAGGTCGACGCATGCACGATATTGCCGTCGCCGATGTAGATCCCGGTGTGACTTCCACCGTAGAAGGACACGACATCGCCGGGCTGCAACGCGCCTACCGGCACGGCCTGGCCCGCACCGGCCTGCTGGTAGCTGGTGCGGGGCACGCCCAGCCCCGCCTGCTGATACGCCCACTGCACGAGCCCCGAGCAGTCGAACGCGTTCGGGCCTGTTGCGCCGTAGACGTACGGGGATCCGACCTTACTGAGGGCGGCGTCAGCGGCGCGCTGGCCTACCGAGCTGAACGGCGCAGTGAAGGGAGCGGCTTCGGGGGCCGGTGGAATGAGGTTGGTGACCTCCGGCGGCAGGGTCACGCCGGCGGGAAGTTCGATGGTGCCGATTCCGGGGATGGTGACGGGCTCTGCCATCGCCGGACCGGCGGTGACGGTGACTGCACCGAGCGCGAGCGCACCGGCAACGAGAGCGCGACGTACCGTACGCTTGCTGTTCTGCGAGACCACGAGGGGATGTTCTCCAATTCTTCCGTTCACCCGCCGACCGAGTTAGCTGACGGATTCGGGCCGGAAGATCAGCCCTACCCCTCTCCCGCGAGTGCGGTGGAGGGGATTCACCCCAAGTAACGCGTGTGGGTCCCCGGCTCGGACACTCGAGGTCGAGCGGCCGATTAGGCGGTTACCTAGCGGCCCCAGCCCTCGGGAGTGGGCCGGACGTACTGTTCCGCTTGGTCTCAGGAAGGTTACGAAACTGCATCGCTGAGGCCAACCCCAACTCGCGGGGTATGCACTCTAAGTCCGTTTTGAGTATTTCAGAACCAGTGCCGCCGCCATTTCATAACAGCCCGATAACAACCCCGCGGCGGTCACCTCCACCCGGTCGACCGAATCGAGAGGGAGCGCACCCGCCGAGTGCGCATCGCCGTGACTCATCCCAGTTCAGAGCGTCGTTCGATCTTTTTGCGCGCCCGCCGGGCAACCACCCGGACGCACTGCACAGTCGCCCCGCACGGCACACGGTGACATCCCGCAGAAGACCTGCAGGATGAACCACCCGACCGGGTGTGATCCTCATCTCATCGGCGTGGAAGGTCCGGTTCTCGGGCGTGTCAGAGGCGGTTTCTACGCTCGTGCCCATGACGTCGTCTCCCACCGGCTCCGACACCACTCACGGGATTCAGCTGAGCTTCGACGAACTCGACACTCCCCTCCGCGACACCACCTTCGTCGTGGTCGATCTCGAAACCACGGGAGGACGTTCCGGCGACGACGCCATCACCGAGATCGGCGCGGTCAAGGTGCGCCACGGTGAAGTACTCGGCGAGTTCGCAACGCTCGTCGACCCCGGCCGGTCGATCCCTCCCGAGATCGTCCGCCTCACGGGCATCACCACCGCGATGGTCTATCAGGCGCCCCGTATCGAGGAAGTACTTCCCGCGTTCCTCGAGTTCGCCGGCGGCGCGGTCCTCGTAGCGCACAACGCGGGCTTCGACACCGGCTTCCTCCGTGCGGCGGCTGCACGCTGCGACGTGGCGTGGCCACGGTTCCCCGTCGTCTGCACCGTCAAACTGGCGCGGCGGGTCCTGGGACGCGACGAAGCACCCTCGGTGAAACTCTCCGCACTCGCCACCTTGTTCGACGTGTCGACGCAGCCCACACATCGCGCGCTCGACGACGCCCGCGCAACCGTCGAGGTGCTCCACGCGCTCATCGAGCGCGTCGGCAACCAGGGAGTGCACAGTCTCACCGAACTGCGGGACTACATCCCCGCCGTCACCGCCGAACAACGTGCCAAACGCACCCTGGCTGCGCATCTACCGCATCGCCCCGGCGTATATCTGTTCCGGGGCCCCTCGGACGAAGCGCTCTATATCGGCACGGCCGTGGATCTGCGTCGCCGTGTCCGCAACTACTTCACGGGTTCGGAGACCCGCCCCCGACTGCGCGAGATGGTCGCGCTGACGACCCGCATCGACCACGTCGAATGCGCGCACGGTCTCGAGGCCGGGATCCGCGAACTCCGACTCATTGCTGCCCACGCTCCCCCGTACAACCGCCGTTCCAAATACCCCACTCGCGGATGGTGGATCACACTCACCGACGAACCGTTCCCGCGCCTCGCGATCTCGCGCACACCCTCGACCGACGCGCTCGGTCCTTTCTCCGTCCGGAACGCAGCCGCCGACGTGGCCGCCACCCTCGCCGGGTTCAGTGGGCTGCGCACGTGTACCCGCCGGATCGGCCTGTCCGCGCGCCACGGCGACCGTTGCCCACCCGACGCTGTCGGTGCCTGTTCGGCGGCCTCGTTCGGTCCTCAGACTCCCGACGAGTATTCCGTTCAGGTCCGGCAGGCACGCGCGCTCCTCCGTGGCCACGACGCCTCGACGATCACACGAGCGCAGGAGCGCATCGACGAGTTGGCGGGCAAAGAACTGTTCGAGAACGCGGCACGATTACGCGACCGCACCGCCGACGCAGTCCGTGCCCTTCGACGCACGCAACGCCTCGCCGCGCTTGCCGCCATCGACGAACTGATCGCCGCCCGGCCCCGCCCCGAAGGGGGGTGGGATTTCGCCGTCGTGCGCGCCGGACGACTCGCGTCGGCCGGCGTCGCCGAACGTGGGGTGCGTCCCATGCCGGTCGTCGAGGCGATCACGGCGAGCGCCGAAACGATACGGCCCGGTCCAGGCCCTCTTCGCGGTGCGCCCCCCGAAGAGATAGGACAGCTTGCGCGGTGGCTGGACTCCGACGGGGTGCGCATCGTGCGGACCTCCCACGGATGGTCCGAGCCTGTCGAAGGCGCGGGCCGATGGAGCGAATGGGCCGAGTTGGCCCGCGAAGCGCGCGGGGCCTCCGGGCCGCCCCCGGAACCGGACGCCCACCGCATAGGCTGATCGGCACCGGAGGAAGATCTGCGTCATCGGAGTACAGACAAGTCACCGGAGTACACACAAGGAGTCCCCATGATCAACGCCATCGTCCTGATCGACGCCGACGCCCACCGCATCCCGGAAACCGCCCGAGCGGTGGCCGACCTCGCCGGGGTGGACACGGTGTACTCGTGTGCCGGGGACGTCGATCTCGTGGCGATTGTGCGGGTCCGCGACCACGAGCAGATCGCAGAGGTGGTCACGCGGGGCATCAACAAGGTCGAGGGCGTGAGCAAGACCGTCACGCACATTGCGTTCCAGTCGTATTCGAGCGACGACATCGAGGCGGGCTTCTCCATCGGGAACTGACCCGCTCCCGCGGCACATCCGCGCCAGGTGGTGTCCGCCCACACGGTGCGGGCACCACCTCGACACCATGACGGCTGGGGTCAGCGCTGGGCTTCGCCCCCGAGTCGGGTCGTCACGGCGGCCCACCTCTCGAGCACCTTCACGGCCGCGCCGCTGTCTACGGCGGCCGCGGCCGACTCGAGTCCGGCGGCAAGCGCTTCCTCGAGCCCACCGTCGATACCCCCACCGTCGATACCTCGGAACGCGGCAATCGCTCCCGCGGCATTGAGAAGCACAGCATCACGCACGGGCCCGGTCTCGCCCGCGAGGCATGCCCGTGCGACCACAGCATTCTCGGCTGCATCGCCACCTCGAAGCGCTTCGAGCGGCACGCGTGCGATCCCGAGCCTCGTCGGATCGAGCGTCCGAACCTCGACCGCGCCTCCTCGCACGATGTGCACGGTCGACGTCGTCGACGTCGTCAGCTCGTCGAGACCGTCGTCGCCACGAACGACCAGCGCCGATTTACCACGTTGCGCGAGCACCCCCGCAATGGTCGGTACCAATGACTCGAAGGCACAGCCGATCAGCCCGGCACGGGGACGCGCAGGGTTGGTGAGCGGACCGAGAACGTTGAACACGGTCGGGATCCCGATCTGCTTGCGCGGGGCAGCCGCGAACCGCAGGGCCGGGTGATACACCGGCGCGAAGCAGAATCCGATGCCCGCTTCCTCGAGCGAGCGTGCAACCTGCTCCGGCCCGAGATCGATGTGTACCCCGAGTTCCTCGAGCACGTCGGCGCCACCGCTCTTCGACGAGGCAGCCCGGTTCCCGTGTTTGACCACTCGGATACCCGCTGCGGCCACCACGAGCGCTGCCATTGTCGAGATGTTCACAGTGTTGGCACGGTCACCGCCGGTTCCGACGATGTCGACCGTGTCGTCGTCCACCGGCACCAGGTTCGCGTAGCCGAGCATCGTGTCGGCGAGAGCTCGCAACTCGTCCGGGGTCTCGCCCTTCATCTTCAGTGCGACACCGAACGCCGCGATCTGCGCGGGGGTTGCGTTGTCGGAGAAGATCTCGTCCATTGCCCAGACGGCCTCGGGTCGCGTCAGATCGCGGCCCGCTGTCAGCGATCCGAGTACTGCGGGCCAACTGGCGACCACCTCGTCCGCGGTCTGCCTCGCGTTCATCGCACCTACCCTTCGCCACATCCGACTCGCTGCCGAGCACTGTTGTGCCCTTCGCGGAGAAAGCTTAGCCAGGCGTTGTCCGGCGACTGCATGCATGGCACTCGGCCTGGAGCGGTCACTCGGGCTGGAGCGCGTCCCATCCGAGAGCATTGCCGCCGAGACGTTGGGCCAGCGACGCCATCCGCGACTTCTCCTGGGCGCAGTGCATCGCGTCGAGTCTCTGGACTCGCTGCAAGATCAGAGAGAGCGGTGCCTCCCCATCTGCGGCAGGGGCCGCAGAAGACACCGGAACCGGGGGCACGGAGGCCGTGTAACCGTCCTGACCGGCCAGCGCGAGAGCTTCCTCGACCAGCGCTGAGGGAAGCTGCAGATGGTGTCGCAGGACAGCATCGTCGGATTCGACCCAATACGGGGCCCGCTGTGTGCCACGATCGAGTGCGGCCGAGCATGCCTCCGAGTCGTCGAACGATTCGACGACGATCACGAGGTCCTGCCGGGTTCCGTCGAGGGGCTCTGGTCGCCGTCTCGTCACAAGCCGGCGGATTCTCCCCAGCAACCCCGGTTGTTCACTCATTCCGCCACCTTCACATCCGCCATATCGGGTTGCCCCGCGATCCGGGGACTCGGCATTTCTCACCTCGGGAACTGTGAAGACGCGCCGATTTCGGCCCCGATTGCCCATCACTTACTACGACGGGTCATACTAGCCAGCGTGACGAGCGCAGTAGGGACTTCAGGATCTGCAATCACACAGCGCGTGCACTCGTTGAACCGGCCCAACCTGGTCAGCGTCGGCACAATCGTGTGGTTGTCCAGTGAGCTCATGTTTTTCGCGGGGCTCTTCGCCATGTACTTCGTGGCACGGGCACAGGCGCCGGAGGGCATGTGGCCTCCGCCCCCCACCCACTTGAACCTGTGGGTAGCGGTACCGATCACCTCGGTGCTGATCGCATCCTCCTTCACCTGCCAGCTGGGTGTGTTCGCAGCCGAACGCGGCGACGTCTTCGGTCTTCGACGGTGGTACCTGATCACCCTCGCGATGGGCACATTCTTCGTGCTCGGTCAGGGTTACGAGTACATCGTCCTGGTCCAGGACGGCACCACCATCTCGGGCAGTGTGTACGGCTCGGTCTTCTACATCACCACCGGCTTCCACGGCCTGCACGTGATCGGTGGACTCATCGCATTCGTGTTCCTACTGTTCCGCACCAAGGTCAGTAAGTTCACTCCCGCGCAGGCCACCGCAGCCATCGTGGTGTCGTACTACTGGCACTTCGTCGACATCGTGTGGATCGCACTGTTTGCCACGATCTATTTCATCCGTTAGCCAGCTGAACGCTTAGGCAGCCCCCTGACGTCCAGTCAGTCCCGACTTACATATAAGGGATACAGATGAGTTCATCCCCACCTCTCGCACCCGAGGGTGACGACATGCCCGGTCGATCCTCGGCAGCTTCGGCTGCCACGTCCCGCCGTCAGCGCAAGCTCAGGCGCCGCGTCACCGGCGCCTTGGTACTGGCCCTCGGTCTCCTCAGCGCAGGCTTCCTCGCCTCGGCGCTGACACCCGACCCGCAGGTGGCCACTGCGCAGGACGATCAGAGCGCACTGATCCGCGAAGGCCAGCAGCTCTACGAGACCTCCTGCGTGACCTGCCACGGTGTCAATCTGCAGGGCATCGACGATCGCGGCCCCACGCTGATCGGCGTGGGCGAGGCTGCGGTCTACTTCCAGGTGTCCTCCGGTCGTATGCCGGCCGCCCGAAACGAGGCTCAGGCCCTGCGTAAGGACCCGAAGTTCGACGCCCATCAGACTGATGCTCTCGGCGCCTACATCCAGGCCAACGGTGGTGGGCCGACGGTCATCCGCGACGAGAACGGCGAGATCGCCCAGTCCTCGTTGCGCGGCAACGACATCGGACGCGGTAGCGAACTGTTCCGGCAGAACTGCGCATCGTGCCACAACTTCACCGGTCGCGGTGGCGCACTCTCGTCCGGCAAGTTCGCACCCATCCTCGACCCGGCCAATGAACAGCAGATCTACACCGCCATGGTCACGGGGCCGCAGAACATGCCGAAATTCTCCGATCGTCAGCTGACGATCGAGGAGAAGCAAGACATCATCGCATACGTCAAGTCTGTCAGCGAGACACAGGATCCGGGCGGCTACGGCCTCGGAGGCTTCGGGCCCGGCGCCGAAGGTCCCACGATGTTCGCCGTAGGCATCGTCGCGGTTGTCGGTGCTGCACTGTGGATCGGAGCAAGGTCATGAGTAGCGGCGACACGCCGAACAAGCACTCGATCGAGAACCTCGATCAGATGAGCCGCGACGATCTCGTCGAGCTCGGCACGAACCTCGACGGCGTCGATGTCGCGTTCCGCAAGGATCGGTGGCCCGTCGAAGGCACCCGCGCCGAGAAGCGCGCCGAGCGCAACGTGGCAGCCTGGTTCATCCTGGCCGGCATCGCAGGTGTTGCGTTCATCGCCGTCTACCTGTTCTGGCCATGGGAATACCAGAGCATCGACGACCCGCAATACGGGTGGTACAACCTCTACACCCCGCTGCTCGGTCTGACCCTGGGGCTGTCCATCCTCGGGATCGGTGTCGGCGCAGTCCAGTTCACCAAGAAGTTCATACCCGAAGAGGTGTCGATCCAGGATCGCCACGACGGCCCGTCGGCCGAGGTCGATCGCAAGACGATCGTCGCCGAGCTGGCAGACTCACTCGAGACCTCGACGCTGCCCCGGCGCAAACTCATCAAGCGGACCGCCATCTTCGGCGGTGGTGCACTGGGCGTCGGTCTGATCATGCCGCTCGGCGGACTGATCAAGAATCCGTGGGCCGAGGGTGACGACTCGTCGCTCTGGGTGTCCGGGTGGACGCCCCGCTACCAGGGCGAGACGATCTACCTGCGCCGCGATACCGGTCGCCCCCAGGACATCGTCCTGGTGCGTCCGGAAGACCTCGACGCGGGCGGCATGGAAACGGTCTTCCCGTTCCGTGAATCCGATCGCGGCGACGACCACGCGCTGCTCGACGGTCTTCGCGGTATCCGCAACTCGGTCATGCTCATTCGTCTGCGAACCGACGATGCCGAGCGCGCCATCAAGCGCAAGGGCCAGGAAAGCTTCAATTACGGCGACTACTTCGCCTTCTCGAAGATCTGCACCCACCTCGGTTGCCCGACGTCGCTGTACGAGCAGCAGACCAACCGGATTCTCTGCCCGTGTCACCAGTCGCAGTTCGATGCACTCGAGTACGGCAAACCGATCTTCGGTCCCGCTGCTCGCGCTCTTCCGCAGCTGCCTATTACAGTGAATGAAGAGGGCTTCCTCGTCGCCGGCGGCGACTTCATCGAAGCTCTCGGCCCGGCATTTTGGGAGCGTCGCCCGTGAGTACTGCAACTCAATCACACGCTGCAAAAGCAGGCGAGAACCTCGACTCGCGGTATCACCTTTCAGCCGGCATCCGCCGTCAGATCAACAAGGTGTTCCCCACCCACTGGTCGTTCCTGCTGGGCGAGGTCGCCCTGTACAGCTTCATCATCCTGTTGATCTCAGGTGTCTTCCTGACGCTGTTCTTCGACCCGTCACTGGCCCACGTCACCTACGACGGTGTCTACACGCCGCTCCGCGGTGTCGGCATGTCCCGCGCGTACGAGACGACGCTGAACATCTCCTTCGAGGTGCGCGGCGGTCTGTTCGTCCGACAGATCCACCACTGGGCCGCGTTGATGTTCGCGGCGTCGATCATCGTCCACCTGCTTCGTATCTTCTTCACCGGCGCGTTCCGTCGCCCGCGTGAAGCGAACTGGGTCATCGGCTCGCTCCTGCTGATCCTCGCGATGTTCGAGGGCTTCTTCGGATACTCGCTGCCCGACGACCTGCTTTCCGGCACCGGCCTTCGCGCCGCATTCTCCGGCATCACACTGTCGGTTCCCGTCGTCGGCACCTGGTTGCACTGGATGATCTTCGGCGGAGACTTCCCCGGAGAACTGATCATCCCGCGGTTCTACGTCCTGCACGTGTTGCTCATCCCCGGCATCATTCTGGCGCTGATTGCCGCGCACCTCGCGCTGGTCTGGTACCAGAAGCACACGCAGTTCCCCGGCCCCGGCCGAACCGAGCAGAACGTGGTGGGTGTGCGCATCCTCCCCGTGTTCGCCGTCAAGTCCGGCGCGTTCTTCGCGATGACCTTCGCGGTGCTGGCCCTGATGTCCGGTCTGTTGCAGATCAACCCGGTGTGGAACATCGGTCCATACAACCCATCGCAGGTGTCCGCAGGGTCGCAGCCCGACTTCTACATGATGTGGACGGACGGCCTGGCTCGTATCTGGCCGGCGTGGGAGCTGTATTTGTTCGGCCGATACACGATCCCCCAGCCGTTCTGGATCGCACTGCTCATGGGCTTGGTGTTCACCGTGCTGATCCTCTACCCGTGGATCGAGAAGAAGTTCTCCAAGGACGACGCACACCACAACCTGCTGCAGCGCCCCCGGGATGTACCTGTGCGCACCGGACTCGGCGCGATGGCTCTCGCCTTCTACGGTGTCGCGACGCTCATGTGCATCAACGACATCATCGCGTACAAGTTCGACATCTCCATCAACGCGACGACGTGGATGGGGCGGATCGGGCTCGTCATCCTGCCTCCGCTCGCGTACTACATCGCCTACCGGTTCTGTCTGGGTCTGCAGCGCAGCGACCGCCAGGTGCTCGAGCACGGCATCGAGACGGGCATCGTCCGTCGCCTCCCGCACGGCGAGTACATCGAAATCCACCAGCCGCTCGGCCCGGTGGACGACCATGGACACCCGCTGCCGCTCGACTACCAGGGCGCTGCAGTGCCCAAGCGGATGAACCGCCTCGGCAGCGCAGGCAAGCCCGGTGCCGGTAGCTGGTGGAGCGCGGATCCCGCCGACGAGTCGGCTGCCCTCGAGGCCGCACATCACGAGAGCGAAGCGGAGTTGCGCACGATCCTGAAGGAATACCAGGACCGCATTCACCGCGAGTCCGACGTCGACGACTCCAAGGCGTTGTCCGACAAGGACGACAGCGACAAGGGCGACAGCGACAAGGGCGACAGCGACAAGGGCGACCGCGACAAGGGCGACAGCGACAAGGCTCACTGACGCTTCATCAGCTCGACCCACCGAGGGCCCCGAACCGGATCCGGTTCGGGGCCCTCTGGCCGTATCGAAGCCGTGTCCCGTTCACTGGGTACTCGGCGCGGCGCCAAGGGATTCGCGCCGAGGGATTCATACGTCACCCCTGGCACCAGCGGACAGCTGATCTCCCTGTGGGGCGGACAGCTGATCTCTCGCGCCCGGGTCAGGCCAACGGCATCACCCCCGTCCGACGGTGGCATCCTGCAGTCGCACCGAGGTGGTATCCGGTGGGGACAGGACACGTGCGACGGTACGGCGGGTCTTGTCGGCCCCCTCTGCGATCTTGATCATGGTGAAACACTACGACCGGCCCGACCTCGTTCGGTCCCGAGCATCCGATCGCGGCAAGTCGGACGACCTGACAAGTCTGGTTCGATGATTCTCCCCCGCTGGCGCCGGATGGTGCCCCCAGCGCGGTCGGTGCGGCGGTGTCCGGCACGCCGCGGCGCTTTCGCATCGAGACGGTGACGGCGCGCGTCGGATGGCACGTTCGATCCCGATCAGGCTGCGGCTCTTCCGGATACTTCTCACCGGACACGAACGAGGGCGGGCGCCGCACCCTTTTTGGGTGCGGCGCCCGCCCTCGTGAGATCAGGAGGTGATCAGTGCATTCAGGAAGTGATCAGTGCTTTTCGGGACCGAGATGGTACTCGAATACCAGGCCCGCGGACGCACCGATGATCAGCAGGACAGCGACCACGATCAGCCACCCCTGGAAGAACGCCAGGGAGATCGCAGCGAACGCAGCAGCGGCGGCGAGCAGGATCGGCCAGTAGCTACCTGCGCTGAAGAATCCGAGGTCGCCGGCACCGTCACTGATCTCTGCATCCTCGAAGTCTTCGGGACGCGTATCGAGACGACGCGCAACGAACCGAAAGTAGGTTCCGACGATGAGGGTCAATCCGCCGGACAACGCGAGCGCGGTGAGACCTGCCCACTCGATACCTTTGTCCGACAAGCCGGTGAACGTGCCGTACACGACGGCGACGAGCAAGAAGAACACCGTGACGAGTTCGAAGATCTTGGCTTCGATATTCATTTCAGCACTTGTCCTTGTCGATGTGTGGTCACTCGTCCGCGGCAACGCTCGCCGAGCGGTCCGTGCGGTCGGTCTTGAACGGATGGGTGGAGATCGCGAGCGGATCCTGACCGATCGCCTCGAGCGCCTGGGCGTTGGTCAAACCTTCGCCACCGTCTTCAACAGGCTTACGCAGTTCGATGTACTCCGCGAAATCTTCCGGGGACACAGCACGAACCTCGAAGTTCATCATCGCGTGGTAGGTACCGCACATTTCTGCACAACGACCGACGAAGGCACCTTCCCGCTCGATCTCGGAGATCTGGAACACCGGGTCGGAGTTGTTGTTCAGCGGATTCGGGTTCACGTCGCGCTTGAACAGGAACTCGGGAACCCAGAAGGCGTGGATGACGTCCGATGATGCGAGGTTGAACTCGATCCGGTTGCCGGTCGGGAGCACCAGGACGGGAATCTCCTCGGTGGTGCCGACGGTCTCGATCTTGTCGTAGTTCAGGTACGACAGATCTGACACACCGTCGCCGTGGATGGGACCCGGCTGGGCATGGTGGTCGGCCGACTCCGGATCGAACGGCTCGGAAGCCATGGCTTCCTCGGCTTCGTAATCCGTGCCGTCGTAGACGGACCCGCCCATGTCGACGGTGCGGTAGCCGAACTTCCAGTTCCACTGGAACCCGGTGACGTCGACGACGACGTTGGGGTTGTCTTCCTTCTCCAGCACGTAGTTCTGCACCACGACGGTGAAGTAGAACAGGACACAAACCGCCACGAAGGGCGCGGCGGTGTACAGCAGTTCGAGAGGCACATTGTATGCCGTCTGCCGCGGGAATTCCGGTGAGTTCTTCTTCTTCCGATGGAAGAGAATCGTCCAGAACATCAGGCCCCACATGAGGATGCCCATGGCGAGGGCGGCCACAACCGACCACGTCCACAACTCGCGCATACGCTCGGCCTGGGGAGTAACACCCTCCGGCCAGCCGAAACGAAGAACTTCTTCGCTCGAGCACCCCGTCAACACCAAGGCTGCAATGCCGAGTGATGCTGCGAGCCCGAACCGCCGAAGGATCCGACCTTGCGCCACGTTCACGCCTTCCTGATCGCCGCAATTCCATTAGGGCACACCCGTTGGGCAGACCCAATTACTACGCAGCGTAGACCAAAGCCGACCACTATCCACCCTCGGGGCACGAAGATCGTGTCGCGTCGGATCGGTCGGCCGGACGCAGTCGCGGATGACGACGTGTTTTGCGCGATCCCGATGACGAACTCGATCGGCGATCTGCGGCATACTCCACAGTGACAAACGTCGGATCCCGGCTCAGAGTTCCCCGCATCCTTACGCGCTGCGGACGCCACGGGATCAACTCACTTCCCGATTGGAATCGAGGTACCGAACTCCGTGTGCGGACTGCTCGGGTTTCTGACCAACGAAGGCACCAGCGATGACGCCGTCTCGCGCGTCGGCGACGCACTGCACTGCCTGCGCCACCGCGGACCGGACGAACAAGGCACCTGGCACGACGCCGATCTCGTTCTCGGCTTCAACCGTCTGTCCATCATCGACATCGCCCACTCCCACCAGCCCCTCCGATGGGGACCACCGGAACAGCCCGACCGGTATGCGCTGACGTTCAACGGGGAGATCTACAACTACCTCGAACTGCGCACAGAACTGGCCGACGAGCACGGTGCGACCTTCGCGACCGAGGGTGACAGCGAAACGATCGTCGCGGCGTACCACTACTGGGGCGCCGCCGCGGTGCGCCGGTTGCGGGGCATGTTCAGCTTCGCGATCTGGGACACCGCGACACGCGAACTCTTCCTCGCACGCGACCCGTTCGGCATCAAACCGTTGTTCCTGGCAACAGGCTCGGCGGGCACCGCGTTCGGCAGCGAGAAGAAGAGTCTGCTCGAACTCGCCGACGTCATCGGCATCGACACCGAACTCGACGAGCGCGCGATCGAGCACTACACGGTACTGCAGTACGTACCGGAGCCCGAGACCCTGCACCGCCGGATCACTCGTCTCGAGTCCGGCTCCTATGCCCGCGTACGACCGGGTTCCGAGCCGGAGAAGGTCCGCTACTTCACCCCGACCTTCCCGGTGCGTCCGTTCGCGGCGGGTCGTGAGAAGGATCGCTACCGCGAGATCGCCGACGTCCTCGAGGACTCGGTCGCCAAGCACATGCGTGCCGACGTCACGGTCGGTTCGTTCCTCTCCGGCGGCATCGACTCGACCGCCATCGCGGCACTGGCCAAACGACACAACCCGAACCTGATCACCTTCACCGCCGGTTTCGAGCGCGAGGGTTACTCCGAGGTGGACGTCGCCGCAGAATCCGCGGAGGCCATCGGGGCACGGCACATCGTGCGGGTCGTCTCCCCCGCCGAGTTCGCCGCGGCGATCCCGGAGATCGTCTGGTACCTCGACGACCCCGTCGCCGACCCTGCGCTGGTGCCGTTGTGGTTCATCGCGCGTGAAGCCCGTAAGCACGTGAAGGTGGTGCTCTCGGGTGAGGGCGCCGACGAGCTGTTCGGCGGCTACACCATCTACCGCGAGCCGCTGTCACTCAAACCGTTCGAGTACCTGCCGTCGCCGTTGCGTCGCGCCGCAGGCAAGCTGTCCGACCGCATCCCCGAAGGCACCCGGGGCAAGAGCCTGCTCAACCGAGGGTCGATGCCTCTCGAGGAGCGGTACTACGGTAACGCGCGCAGTTTCAACGACGCACAGCTGCGCTCGGTACTGCGCGAGTTCCGACCGGAGTGGACACATCAGGACGTGACCGCACCGATCTACGCCCAGTCCGTCGGGTGGGACCCGGTAGCGCGGATGCAACACCTGGACCTGTTCACGTGGCTGCGCGGCGACATTCTCGTCAAGGCCGACAAGGTGACGATGGCGAACTCACTGGAACTGCGGGTTCCGTTCCTCGACTCAGAGGTGTTCCGGGTGGCCTCGCAGGTACCGCTCGATCAGAAAATTACGAAACAGACGACGAAGTACGCGCTTCGGCAAGCTCTCGAAGGCATCGTCCCACCGCATGTGCTACACCGCGCGAAACTCGGATTCCCGGTACCGATGCGCCACTGGCTCGCCGGTACGGAGTTGTTCGACTGGGCCCACCAAGTGATCACCGAGTCGCAGACCGAGCACATTCTGGACAAGGCCGCGATCATGAAGATGCTGCACGCGCATCGGGAGGGCCCGATCGATCACAGCCGGCGACTGTGGACATTGCTGGTGTTCATGATCTGGCACGGAATCTTCGTGGAGAAGCGCATCGTGCCGCAGATCCAGGAACCGACCTACCCCGTCGAACTCTAGGCGGGCATCACGCCCGGACCGGGACGGCGCTCTTCGTCGACGACGAGCGCCGTCCCGCACTTCGTCCGTCAGAGAATCGCAGCGATCTCGTCGGCGGCGACGGTGCCATAGGCGTCTGCCAGTCGCTTGACGGCATCGGTCCGGTCGAAAACCCATTCCTGGGTGCCCGTGGTCTCGAGGACGTGCACAGCAACAAGCGACCCGAGCTGTGCCGCATGCTCGACGCTGAGCCCTCCCCGGTGTCCGAGGAGAAAACCGGCACGGAACGCGTCGCCGACACCGGTGGGATCGACTTTGGCGCGCTCGGGCACCACGCCCACCTGGACCCAATTGTCGTCGGCGTCGACGATACGGGCGCCGTCACCGCCGAGAGTGGTGATACGCATGCCGACCTTGGCGCGGATCTCGTCGTCCGTCAATCCGGTCTTCTGCTTGAGCAGGCCCCACTCGTATTCGTTCGTGAACAGGTATTCGGCGCCGTCGATGAGTGCCTCCGCCTGGCGGCCATCGAGCCTCGCAAGCTGCTGCGACGGGTCGGCGACGAACGGAATACCGAGCCGGCGGCACTCCTCTGTGTGACGGATCATCGCGTCGGGGTCGTTCGCACCGATCAGCACGAGGTCGACTCCGTGCTTGTCGACGACGTCGGCAAGGGAGATCTCGCGGGCTTCCGACATCGCGCCGGGGTAGAACGAAGCGATCTGCGCCATGTCCTCGTCGGTGGTGCACACGAACCGGGCCGTATGAGCCGTCGTCGATGTGTGGACCGACCCACAGTCCACGCCGTGCTGCTCCAGCCAGCCGCGGTATTCGGCGAAGTCGGCCCCGACCGCGCCCACCAGCACCGGCGCACCGCCGAGAACACCCATGGCGAAGGCGATGTTGCCTCCCACCCCACCGCGTCGGACAACGAGGTCATCGACGAGGAAACTCAGCGAGATGTGCGCGAGCTGATCCGCGAGCAACTGCTCCGCGAATCGGCCTGGGAAGCGCATGAGGTGATCTGTGGCGATGGAGCCGGTCACAGCGATGGTCACGTGGAAGAGCCTTTCCGCGTTATCGGTATCTGGTGTGTCGAGATGCAGGATTGTCGAGATTCAGGATTGTCGAGATTCGCTAGGGCGCATCGGTCGATGGCCGCAGCGGACTCACGGTACCGGCAGATACGTGAGGACCCCGGCACGGCCTGCGTGCCGGGGTCCGGACGGTCGAACTCAGTTGAACGAATCGCCGCAGGCGCAGGAGCCGGTGGCATTCGGATTGTCGATGGTGAAACCCTGCTTCTCGATCGTGTCGACGAAGTCGATGGATGCACCCTCGACGTAAGGGGCGCTCATCCGGTCGACAGCGAGGGCAACGCCACCGAACTCGACGGTGAGATCGCCGTCGAGGGACCGATCGTCGAAGAACAGCTGGTAACGAAGGCCGGCGCAACCACCTGGCTGCACAGCGATGCGCAGCGCGAGATCGTCACGGCCCTCCTGGTCGAGAAGAGCCTTCGCCTTCGCAGAGGCGGTCTCGGTCATGATGACGCCATGGGCGGCAGTCTCTTGCTGGACAGTCATGGGCGCTCCCTGTCGTTCGAATTCAACCCGAATGCGTCAACGGTACCGCGCTGGAATCTATTCCTCCTACAGGAGTTGCTCACATTTCAGTAGGTTCATTTCAGAAGGTTCACTGCACCCTCCGGTGGGCGGCTTACCTGATCACGGGAGCAGGCATATAGCCTGGAAGGGTGAAGTTGCTACGCCGTGGTGGTTCTGACGACTCCGACAAGCCGGGGGTGTCCACGCCCGAGGTCTCCGCCGACGACGAGTCGACGCAGACCACATCGCCCTCGAACGTCACCGAGGGGAAAGGGCGCCCGACGCCCAAACGGCGCGATGCGGAAGGCAAGCGGCGCGGGCCCGTGGCTCCGGCTCCCCTCACAGCCAAGGAAGCCCGTGCACGCCGTAAGGCAGCGCGTCAGTCCAAGTCGAAAGACGAGCGCAAGGCCGAGTCCGCGCAGCGGCGCGCAGACGCGTCCGAACGCCGCAACCGGATGCTCGCAGGCGAGGAGAAGTTCCTTCTCCCCCGCGACCGCGGTCCCGCCCGGGCCTACGTGCGCGACATCGTCGACAGCCGCCGCAATCTCGTCGGCCTGTTCATGCCCCTCGCACTGGTGCTCATCATGACGATGTTCCTCGGCCCGGTCATCCAGCAGTACGTCACCCTCGCGATGTTCGTGATGATGCTGCTGATGGTGATCGAAGGCATCTACCTCGGTCGGATGGTCAACAAGAAGGTCCGAGCGCGATTCCCGGATTCCACCGACGGCGGCTTCGGTCTCGGCTGGTACGCATTCGTGCGCGCATCGCAGATCCGGAAATTGCGAGCGCCGCTACCCCGAGTCAAGCCCGGCGACGCGATCTGACCGAAATATTCCTTGGGTATCCCAGTCGAATCCACCGTGGAATCGACTGACCCACGTGAGAGGCGACCTGTGAGCAGCGATCCCACTGCTGTGCCGAACAAACCCTTTGGGCCGAACAAACCCCCTGCGCCGAACAGAACACTCGGGCCGAACACGACGGCAGATCCCGCCACCATCGACTTTCCCGCCATCGTTGCGCCGGATCGGGAGCTCTATCTGCAGGCGGAAGCACGACAGCGAGATCTCACGAAACCGGCCGGGTCGCTGGGGCGACTCGAAGAGTTCGGCTGCTGGGTGTCGTCGTGCCAGGGGGAGGTACCTCCCCGCCAGTTCCGGCAGCCACGGGTGGTGGTCTTCGCGGGTGACCACGGTGTCGCACGCACCGGGGTATCGGCGTATCCGCCGGAGGTGACGGCGCAGATGGTCGCGAATCTCGTCGCCGGTGGCGCCGCGGTCAATGTTCTGGCCGCCGATGCCGGCGCCCAGGTCCGAGTCGTGGACATGGCAGTGGACGGCGACACGGCCCCCGACGTGTCGGCCTACAAGATCCGCCGGTCGAGCGGCTGCATCGACCGCGAGGACGCCCTGACCCACGAGGAAGCGATGCGCGCGATCGCCGCGGGCCGCACGATCGCCGACCGCGAGGTGGATGAAGGCGCAGACCTCCTGATCGCAGGCGACATGGGAATCGGCAACACCACTCCGGCAACCGTCCTGATCGCTACTCTGACCTCGACCGAACCGGTTGCAGCCGTGGGACGTGGGACCGGTATCGACGACGCCGGGTGGATGCGCAAGGTCTCTGCCATCCGCGACGCCATGCGACGGGCACGCCCGTTCGTGAAGAATCCAGTCGCGCTGTTGCGGACCGCGGGCGGCGCTGATCTCGCCGCGATGGCCGGGTATCTCGCGCAGGCGGCGGTGCGTCGTACACCCGTGGTACTCGACGGGGTGGTCGTCACAGCGGCAGCGATGCTTGCAGAGGAACTCGCTCCAGGCGCACGCCGCTGGTGGGTTGCCGGCCACCGATCGTCGGAACCCTCTCACAGCGTCGCCCTGCGTCACCTCCGGCTCGAACCGATCGTCGAGTTCGACATGCGACTCGGTGAAGGGTCGGGGGCGGTCACCGCGCTGCCCATCCTTCGGGGCGCTGTGTCCGTACTCGCGAACATGGCGACGTTCGCCGAAGCCGGCGTGACGACCCGTGACGCAACAGACACCCCCGCCGAACCCACAGACAGCTGATGCAGCGCGGGCTCGGCGGTGTCGCGTTGGCACTGTCGTGGCTGACGGTCGCACCCGTGCGCGGTCCACGTGAGATCGACCGGGCAGTCGCGGGTCGCGCGATCGGTGCCGCGCCCGTCGCCGGGCTGGTCCTCGGCGGTACTGCGACGGCAGTGGCGTGGGTGGTCTCCGCTGCAGGAGCTACCACGGGAATCATCGGATTCGTGTGTGTCGGCTTTCTCGCCCTCGCAACCCGCGGCATGCACATCGACGGCCTCGCGGACACCGCGGACGGTCTGGGTTGTTACGGCCCTCCCGAACGCGCCCGAGAGGTGATGAAGTCCGGCGGTGCCGGGCCGTTCGGAGTGGCCGCGTTGATCGTCGTGCTCGGCCTGCAGGCCGTGTCGTTCGGTGCGCTCGCCGACGCGAATGCCTGGGCGGCGATCGGGTTCGCCGTCGCGTTCGGGCGGGTGACGGTGGTGCCGGCATGCAGACGAGGACTCCCCGCCGCCGCGGGCAGCGGATTCGGAGCGCTCGTCGCCGATTCTCAGGGACCGGTGGTGATCGGAGCGTGGAGTCTCGTCGCGATCGCTACCGCAGCCGTGTGCGTTCCGGGGCCGCTGTGGCTCGGCCCGGTCGCGGTGGGCGTGGCACTGGCGCTGTCGTGGTGGTTCGTGAAACACTGCGCCGCCCGATTCGGCGGCCTCAGTGGGGACGTTCTCGGCGCGACGACCGAAGGGTGTGTGGCCTTGCTCGCCGTCGTCGCCGCGTGCGCTGTCTGACCTTCCGACGGATCACCTCTCAGGCCTGACTCATGCGCGCAGGGTTGTCATCCAACCGTGTGTGTCGGCAAAGGTTCCCCGCTGAATTCCGGTCAGCGTGTCGCGCAGCGCCATCGTGATCGGTCCGGGTTCTCCACCACCGATGCTGAACTCGCCGTCGCGATCCTTGACGCTCCCGACGGGCGTGATCACCGCCGCCGTGCCGCAAGCGAACACTTCGGTGATCTCGCCGGAGGCCGCCTTCTCGCGCCATTCCTCGGTGCTGATGCGTTGCTCCTCGACCGACAGACCCGAATCCATCGCGAGCGTGAGCAGCGAATCGCGGGTGATTCCCGGCAGCAGTGAACCCGACAACTCAGGGGTGACGAGCCGCGCATCGGGACCCGACCCGTACACGAAGTACAGGTTCATGCCGCCCATCTCTTCGACGTACTTCCGCTCGATGGCGTCGAGCCACACCACCTGGTCACAACCCTGATCGGCGGCATGCGCCTGCGCGACCAGCGAGGCAGCGTAGTTGCCTGCGAACTTGGCGGCACCTGTGCCGCCCGGTGCGGCACGCACGTACTCACGCGAGAGCCACACGCTCACCGGTTTCACCCCGCGCGGGAAGTACGCCCCGGCGGGAGACGCGATGAGCAGGTACTTGTACTCGGCCGCGGGGCGAACCCCGAGCGCCGGCTCGGTCGCGAACATGTACGGGCGAAGGTAGAGCGACGATTCACCTCCGGCCTGGGGGACCCATTCGTGATCGACGTCGAGCAGTTCGGTGATGGACCGAGCGAACAGTTCCTCGGGCAGGTGCGGCATCGCGATGCGGTCGGCCGACCGGTTGAACCGGGCAGCGTTGGCCTCGAGGCGGAACGACGCGATGCTGCCATCGCTCTGCCGGTACGCCTTGAGCCCTTCGAAGATCGACTGGCCGTAGTGCAGCACCATCGCGGCGGGATCCAGCGAGATGGGCGCGTAGGGCTCTACTTTCGCGCCGTGCCAGCCGGTGCCCTCGGTGTAGGTGATCGTCACCATGTGGTCGGTGAAGTACCGGCCGAATCCGGGATCGGCCAGGATCTCCTGACGCCGCTCCGCGGAAGTCGGTGAGGGATGCGGGACGCGAGCGAATTCGAGGACACCTGTCATGAATGACAATGGTAACCAATCGGCGCCGACGCCTACTTGGTGTGGTCCTCGACGAACGGCGGAGAGATCACCTCGGCACGCAAGGAGCGGCCACGCACATCCACGCTCACCTCGTCGCCGGGCGCGAGTTCGGCATCCGTGTCCAGCAGGGCGAGTGCGATTCCGATCTCGAGGGTCGGAGAGAAGGTACCCGAGGTAGTTTCGCCGACTGCCGCACCGTGCTTCAGGACCGTCTGACCCTGCCGCAGAACTCCGCGATCGAGAGCCTTGATACCCCACAGGCGACGCGTCGGACCCATTTGCTTCTCTTCGAGCAACGCTTCCCGACCCCAGAATTCCGGCTTCTTCCATCCGACTGCCCAGCCGGTGCGGGCCTGCACCGGCGAGATCGCGAGCGACAGCTCGTGCCCGTGCAGCGGGTATCCCATTTCTGTACGCAGGGTGTCGCGGGCACCCAGGCCAGCCACCTGGCCCCCCACAGCACGCACTGCGGTCTCCAGCGCACGGAACAACGCCTCAGCACCGCCCCAGGCCGGCAGTACCTCGAATCCGCGCTCGCCGGTGTAACCGCTGCGGCACACACGGATCGGCGTGCCGTTCCACTCCGCGTCGACGAACCCCATGTACGAGATGTCCGTCGGCAAACCCAGTTCCGTCAGGATGTCGGCGGACTTCGGACCTTGCACCGCCAGGACTGCGTAGTCGCGATGCTGATCGGTGACAGTGATGCCGTCCGGCGCCTGTGCGGCGAGTTCTGCGACGACCGCGGCGGTGTTCGCGGCGTTCGGCACGAGGAAGAGTTCCTCGTCCGACACGTAGTAGACGATCAGGTCGTCGATGACCCCGCCGGATTCGGTGCAGCACAAGGTGTACTGCGCCTTGCCGGGTCCGATCTTCGCCAGGTCGTTGGTGAGGGCCGAGTTCACGAACTCCGCGGCGCCCGGTCCCGCCACCAGCGCCTTGCCGAGATGACTGACGTCGAACAAGCCGACGTTCTCGCGGACCGCGGTGTGCTCGGCGAGCGTGCCCGCATAGGACACAGGCATCTCCCAGCCGCCGAACGGCGCGAATGTCGCGCCGAGTTCGACATGCACGGCATGGATCGGTCCCCGCTGCAATTCCTGGTCACTCATGTGACATGAGGCTAGCCGACCCGCTGCGCGGCGCAGTTCCGTCCGGCCACACCCACCTCCTCTCCGCGCAATCACTAGCATCGTTCGGGACCACCTTCTTGCGTCACCTCGTCTGCCTAGGAGTTGCCCAGTGAGCGCACCGACCCCGGAGTTGCCCGAACTCGTTCTCGCCGGCTCGGTATCGAAGCGAGCCGACGTACTTGTCGTCGGTCTGACCTCGACCGACGGAGACCCCGAGGTCCTGCTCGGCGACGATGTGATCGACGAAGACGTGCTCGGGAGCATTCTCGACGCGGTGCAGGCAGTCGGAGCCACCGGTCGCGCCGAGGAGATCACCCGCGTTCCTGCGCCCGCCGAACTCCCCGTCCCGAGTGTCGTGGCCGTCGGACTCGGCGCCGCCGACAGCATCGACGCCGAGCAGGTGCGTCGCGCAGCGGGTGCCGCTTCCCGCGCACTGGCCGGTGTCGCCACCGTGGCGACCACCCTGTCGGCCGTCGACCTCGGTGCCGCCGCGGAAGGCTTCGCCCTCGGCGCATACACCTACACGGAGTTCCGGTCCGAGAAGTCGGCGCCCGGTGCCGACAAGAAGCCGCCGTCACGGATCGAACTGCTCGTCACCTCGACCCGTGACCGCACCGCCAAGGCCGCACTCGCCCGGTCGACAGCGGTTGCGGAAGCGGTCGCAGCCGCCCGCGAGTTCGTCAACACCCCGCCCAGCCACCTGTACCCGGCGTCCTTCGCGGAGCGCGCGAAGGCTCTGGGTGAAGCGGCGGGACTGAAGGTCGAAGTGCTCGATGAGAAGGCACTGGAGAAGCACGGCTACGGCGGCATCGTGGGTGTCGGCAAGGGGTCGTCGCGACCGCCGCGTCTCGTACGCCTGTCGTACGCCTCGAAGAAGCGCAAGGCGCCGAAGATCGCGCTCGTCGGCAAGGGAGTCACCTTCGACACGGGCGGCATCTCGATCAAGCCGGCCGCCGGCATGGAGGCCATGACCTCGGACATGGCGGGTGCCGCGGCCGTCGTTGCGACCGTGGTGCTCGCCGCGAAGCTGGGCGTTGCCGCCGACGTCACGGCCACGGTGCCGATGGCCGAGAACATGCCGTCGGCGACGGCGCAGCGTCCCGGCGATGTCCTGACCCAGTACGGCGGCACCACCGTCGAGGTGATCAACACCGATGCCGAGGGCAGGCTGATTCTCGCCGACGCCATCGTGCGCGCGTGCGAGGACGAGCCCGACTACCTGATCGACACCGCGACGCTGACCGGTGCACAGATGGTGGCGCTCGGCACCCGCACGCCCGGCGTGATGGGCACCGAGGAGTTCCGCGACCGGGTCGCGGCGCTGTCGCAGGAGGTCGGTGAGAACGGCTGGGCGATGCCGCTGCCGAAGTACATGCGCTCGGATCTCGAGTCGCGAGTCGCCGACCTCGCGAACGTCAGCCCGAACCGCTGGGGCGGCATGCTGACCGCGGGGCTGTTCCTGAAGGAGTTCGTCCCCGAGGGCGTGCAGTGGGTCCATATCGATGTTGCCGGCCCGGCGTTCAACACAGGTGGCCCGTTCGGCTATGTCGGTAAGGGCGGCACCGGGGTGCCGGTGCGCACCATGCTCGCGGTGATCGAGGACGTCGCAGAACGCGGATGACGACAGTCGCCCATTATTGCCGTGAGTTCGGCGCGGCCGTCCCCCTGAGTCGGGTGGGACGGCCGCGTGTGGCCGGACACACCACGAAAGCGGTGTGAGCAGATCCGCCCCTCGTCGAACATCCGATGGCGACGAGTGCAAGGATGGTTCCGGGCGTGCCTCCTCCGGTATCGGCCCACGAGAACACCTGAACCAACCGCACGAGTCCCCGGCCTCGAGCACAATGGGAGCGCGACCACACAATGGTCGACACCCACGAGTCGGTACAACTCAACACACCCGAACACAACCGTCGAGGAGTCAACAGACATGGCCTTCTCCGTCCAGATGCCAGCGCTTGGTGAGAGCGTCACCGAGGGAACTGTCACGCGATGGCTCAAGCAGGAAGGAGACACGGTCGAAGTCGATGAGCCGCTGCTCGAAGTCTCCACGGACAAGGTCGACACCGAGATCCCGTCCCCCGCTGCCGGCGTGCTGATCAAGATCGTCGCTCAGGAAGACGACACCGTCGAGATCGGCGGCGAGCTCGCACAGATCGGCGGCGATGGCGAATCCGCAGGTAACGCACCCGCCCCCGCAGCCGAAGCAGCTGCTCCTGCAGCCGAGGCACCTGCGCCCGGCGCCGAAGCCGCACCGGCTCCCGCCGCACCCGCGCAGTCGAGCGGCAATGGTGCGGGCACCCCCGTCACCATGCCTGCGCTCGGCGAATCCGTCACCGAAGGCACCGTCACCCGCTGGCTCAAGGCCATCGGCGACGAGGTCGCCGTCGACGAACCCCTCCTCGAGGTCTCCACCG
>NZ_JBUYWC010000023.1:0-85486 GCF_055230935.1 Rhodococcus ruitaii
CCTGGTTTTTTTCGTCATCACGTATCGGCATCGCGTGGTCACCGCCCGCCACCTCAAACGCATGGAAGCGATCATCCGGACCGTGTGTACCGACGTCGAGGTCGAACTGGTCGAGTTCACCGGCGAAAGCAACCACGTCCACCTGCTCGTGAACTTCCCGCCGAAGGTCGCCGTGTCGACGCTGGTGAACAGCCTCAAAGGTGTGTCGTCGCGCCGGATGCGGCAGGAGTTCCCCGAACTGGTCCGGCACTACTGGCGAGCCCAGAGACTCTGGTCGGGGTCGTACTTCGCTGGATCGGTCGGCGGCGCACCACTGTCGGTGTTGCGGCAGTACATCGAGCAGCAGGACCGTCCGGTGTAGGGCACGCTCGGCCCGTGGCGTGCCTCCCGGTGCGCTAAGAGCTACCCCGTGATCGCAGGAGGCGGCATGCAACTCACGTGGCTCGACCGCACCTGAATCGACGAATACTCACCGAACATCAGGTACAGCGCGACTACGGTCGGGAAGATGATCGCCTTCCCCTCCATCGAGGCCACGCCCGCACTCGTCGTCGACCGCACCGCCCTCGATGCCAACATCGCGCGCATGGCCGCATCGGCGCGGGAGCGCGGTCTCGTCATACGACCGCACGCCAAGACCCACAAGTGCATCGAGATCGCACATCTTCAGCTTGCCGCCGGTTCGAGTGGGCTTGCCGTGGCCACCGTGTCCGAGGCAGAAGTGTTCGCGCAGGCAGGGTTCGACGACCTCTTCATCGCCTATCCGCTGTGGGCCGACACCGCGCGCGGTGCGCGGTTGCAGACGCTGGCCGAGACTGTGCGACTCACCGTCGGGGTCGACTCCACCGCCGGGGCTCGCGCACTCGCCGAACACTGCGATGCATCGGTCGGTGTGCTCGTCGAGGTCGACAGCGGACACCACCGGACCGGCGTCGCTCCCGAGCAGGCGGGCGCAGTCGCGGGTGAGGCACACGCCCGAGGTCTGGATGTGGTCGGCGTGTTCACCTTCCCCGGCCACTCGTACGGGCCGGGGCTTCCGCACGTCGCTGCCGCAGAGGAAACCGAAGCACTCGCGGTCGCGGCTGCCGCACTGCGCGACGCGGGGATCGATCCGGTGGTGATCAGTGGCGGGTCGTCACCTACCGCACTGATCGAGATTCCTACCGTCGCAACCGAACTGCGGCCCGGAGTGTACGTGTTCGGCGATGCTCAGCAGCTCGAACTCGAGACGATCACGGAGGCGGATATCGCTCTCACCGCGCTGGCGACAGTGGTGTCGGCTCGCGGGGAGGTGGTCGTGCTCGACTCCGGAAGCAAGACGCTCGGAGCCGACCGCGCATCGTGGGCCACTGGATACGGGCGTATTCTCGGTGAACCAAACGCGCAGATCACTGCCCTCTCGGAGCATCACGCCACGGTGGGGTGGCCGAATACATTTACCCGTCCCAACCTCGGACAACGGGTGCGAGTGATTCCCAATCACGTTTGCAACGCCGTCAATCTCGCAGATGAGCTGATTGTGACAGACGGGCGCCACGCCGACGTGGTATTGGACCGATGGCAGGTCGCCGCGCGAGGATGCAACACGTGACACCCGTATTGTTACGCCACCCCCTGTTACGTCGCGTCCTGTTACGTCGCATCGCCCTCACCGCCCTGGCGGTTCCACTCGTCGCGTGTTCGTCTCCGGAGGGAGCACCCGCGACGCCCGCCCCGTCGACCCCCGAGTCTGCACCTACAAGCCCTGAGTCTGCGCCTACAAGCCCTGAGTCTGCGCCTACAGAACCCGCACCGCGTGTCACCGACACCGTCGCGTCCGGTCTCGAGACACCGTGGGGTATCGCTTTCCTTCCCGACGGGGCAGCGCTGGTCACCGAACGCGACACGGGCCGAGTCCTCGAGATCGGCGCAGACCAGCAGGTTCGGGAGGTCGACAGGATCACCGAGACCGTCGCGCAGGGCGAATCCGGCCTCCTCGGCATCGCGGTCTCGCCCACCTTCGACACCGACCGGTTCGTCTTCCTCTATGTCACAACGTCGTCCGACAATCGCATTCTGCGCGCCACGTACGACGGGGAGGCACTCACCGACCATCAGGTGATCCTCGAGGGTATTCCCGCCGCACGAGTCCACGACGGCGGGCGGTTGCAGTTCGGGCCCGACGACATGTTGTACGCCGCGACCGGCGAGGCAGGTGATCGACCTCTCGCTCAGGATCCGACGTCTCTCGGCGGAAAGATCCTGCGGGTGACAATGGATGGCGAACCGGCGCCGGATAATCCCGACCCGACTTCTCCGGTGTATTCTCTCGGCCACCGGAACGTGCAGGGCCTCGCGTTCGATGACGAGGGCAGGTTGTGGGCGTCCGAGTTCGGCCAGAACGACGTGGACGAACTCAACGAGATCGTGGCGGGTGGCAACTACGGCTGGCCCGAGATCGAGGGCAGCAGTGGTAGAGACGGGGGCGGAGACCAGTACATCGATCCGGTCGTGACCTGGCCGGTGTCGCAGGCGTCGCCGTCCGGAATCACCTTCGACGACGGCAACCTGTGGATGACATCACTGCGGGGAGAGCGACTGTGGCGCATCGGTATCGACGGTCTCGACACCACAGACTATTTTTTCGGCGAGTACGGAAGACTGCGGACCGTCGTCAGCGCACCGGACGGCTCATTGTGGTTGACCACGTCGAACCGCGACGGTCGCGGGGACCCCGCGGACGACGACGACCGCATCCTCCGTATCGAAGTACCCGGTCTCGAAGTACCCAGTCTCGAAAATCCCTGACGGGTCAGGGAACGAGGACGGAGATCGTCTCGGCAATGAGGGCCGGTTTGCTGCCGCCCTCGATCTCGACGGTGTATCCCACAATGAGAGTGGCGCCCTTCGCAGTGCGCTCGAACGACTTGAATACCACCGAGGCACGGACTTTCGAGCCCACCGGGACCGGTGCGGGGAACCGCACCTTGTTGACGCCGTAGTTGACCTTCATCTTCACGCCCTCGAGCGAGAAGATCTGCGCACCGAGCACGGGAAGCAACGACAGCGTGAGGTAACCGTGAGCGATCGTCGCGCCGAACGGGCCGCTCGCAGCCCGCTCGGGATCGACGTGGATCCACTGGTGGTCGCCGGTCGCCTCGGCGAACAAGTTCACCCGTTCCTGGGTGATCTCGAGCCAGTCGCTCTGGCCGATGATCTCGCCGACCGACCTCTCGACCTCGTCAATTCCGTTGAAGACCCGCATATTCAGCTCCTGGGGTTGGTTTGTCACGTCAACGTCCGGAGCGCCGGAGGGTGACGCGATAGGTGTAATGCTCCGGCAGGAAGTAGCTCACCGACAGCTCGATGGGAACCCCCGCCTTGTTCGAGTACAACCGGTCGACCCGCAACAGCGGGTGTCCGGCAGCGCAGTTCAGAACCTCCGCGACCCGCTCGGACGCAGGTGCGACAGTGATCGATTGCGCAGCTTCGACGATGGGGCTGTCGAGATAGGGCTCGAGCAACCCGATCACAGTGTTGCGGCTGGATGCACCGAGTTGCAGCGCGGGTTCGTCCAGCACATCCGTCGCAATCTCGTCGGGGAGGTGGATCGTGGTGTGCACGAATGGAATTTCGTCATGAACTCGTCGTAGAACCAGGGTGTACAGCAGATCGGTGTCGAGGCGCAGTCGGCTCGCCGCATCGATATCGACCCCGCGCCTCAGCGGCGACACGATCTCCATGACCGTGTCGGCCGACAACGCGAGCAGATCCTCGATCGAGCCGAGCTGGCGACGGTAACGCTTGCTCGACTCGTTCGCGAACGTGCCTCGCCCGGGCACGCGATAGACGATCCCGTCTGCAACCAGGTCCTGGAATGCCCGCCGCACTGTCTGACGACTCACCCCGTACTGCTCCGCAAGCTCTGCCTCGGTCGGCAGCCGCACACCGTCGTTGTACCGACCGGCTTCGACGGCGTCGCGCAGCTGACGTGCGAGTTGCGCGTATACGGGTTCCGTCTCACGTGTTCTGCTGTCCATGGCGGACATGATCCTAGTGGGCGACCATCAGAGGCCACCACGCGCCACGAGCTGCGACGCGATCACATTACGCTGAATCTCGTTGGTCCCCTCACCCACGATCATCAACGGCGCATCACGGAAATACCGCTCCACGTCATACTCCGTCGAATACCCATAACCGCCGTGAATCCGCACCGCATCCAACGCAATCTCCATCGCAACCTCCGAGCAGTACAACTTCGCCATCCCCGCCTCCATATCGCACCGCTCACCACTGTCGTACTTCTCCGCCGCATACCGCGCCAGCTGCCGCGCCGCCGTCAACTTCGTCGCCATCTCCGCCAGATAGTTTCCGATCGACTGATGCTTCCAGATCGGCTTCCCGAAACTCTCCCGCTGCTGCGCATACGCCAACGAATCCTCCAACGCAGCCGCAGCCACCCCCAACGCACGCGAGGCGACCTGCAACCGGCCCGTCTCGAGGCCCTTCATCATGTGCCCGAAACCCTTGCCGGGCTCACCGCCGAGGACCGCATCCGCCGAAATCCGGTAGCCATCGAAACTGAGCTCGCACGACTCGACACCCTTGTACCCGAGCTTCGGCAGATCCCGCGAGACCGTCAACCCCGGACCGTGCTCGACGAGCACCACCGAAATTCCCTTGTGCCGCGGACTGGCCTGCGGATCGGTCTTACACAGCAGCGCGATCAACCCCGCACGCCGCGCATTGGTGATCCACGTCTTCGACCCGTTGATCACCAGATCATCACCGTCACGGGTGGCGGTGGTGGTCATCGCCTGCAGATCCGAGCCGCCACCCGGTTCCGTCAACGCCATCGTCGCCCGGATCTCCCCCGTCGCGAGCCTGGGCAGATACCGGCGCTTCTGCTCCTCGGTACCGAACAGCGCCAGCAGCTTCGCGACCACGGTGTGCCCGCCCATCGCACCCGACAGCGACATCCAGCCGCGGGCGAGTTCCTCGGTGACCTGCACGTAGCACGGCATCGACACCGGCGACCCGCCGTACTCCTCCGGCACCGCGAGCCCGTAGATCCCGATCTGCTTCATCTGCTCGATCCACTTCTCGGGGTACTCGCCGCTGTGCTCGACTTCCTGCACCGACGGCTTGACCTCGCGGTCGATGAAGTCGCGGACGGTCTTGACCAGGAATGTCTCTTCGTCGTTCAGATGGCTCACGGAAGTCCTTAGGCTCGTCGCGGGTCCCGGTGACAGGGACACACTTTGTACGGCCATTTTGGTTGGCCGTACCAGCGCTTGTCAATCACTGACCCCGCTATGTCAGCGCTCCGAACCAGTGATATCAGCGATCCGTGTCGCTACCGATACCTATAGAACTGGCGCATCGCGACACAATGGCCGTACATTTACTGGCGTTCCCCACCCGTCGAACCCATGAGGTTTCCCGTGACATCCGAGCAACACCTTCGCCGGCGAGCGGTGCTCGTCGCCCCCGGCTCCGACGAACGCAAGGCCGGCAAAGCTCTGGCCTCCGCCGCAGATGAGGTCGTTCTCGATCTCGAGGACGCGGTCACCCCCGACAGGAAGACCGCCGCGCGCGATCTCATCGCTCCTCTGGTCCGTGCACACGGCTCCGACCGCACGGTGTCGGTACGCATCAACGGGCGCCGCACCGAGTGGTTCGAAGACGACCTACGCGCGTGCGCTGAACTCGGCACCGCACTCGCATCGATCGTGTTCCCGAAGGTCGAGAGCGCCGACGATCTCGTCGAGGCCGACCGCATTCTGGGCGAGCAATCCGGCGTCGGAATCCAGGCTCTCGTCGAGACACCGGCAGGCGTCCAGAACATCGACGACATCGTTGCCGGCCCTCGAATTGGGGGCGTGATCATCGGCTATGCCGATCTGGGCGCTGCCCTGGGACGGGCACGCACCGCACTGCCCGAGCAATGGCTGTACGCGCAGGACCGCATCCTGCACGCGGCGCGCTCCGCAGGCGTGCAGGCCATCGACGGTCCGTTCCTCGGCATCGCCGACGACGATGCATTCCGCCGCTGGGCGCGGTGGGTTTCCGATCTCGGATTCGACGGAAAGTGGGTCATCCATCCAGGCCAGATCGATTCCGCTGCTGCAGCGTTCACGCCCACCGCCGGGCAGGTAGAGGCTGCCCGCATGGTTCTCGCCGCCCTCGAGGAAGCGGAGGCTCGCGGCGCCGGTGCCGCGCAACTGGACGGCCAGATGCTCGACGAGGCCGTCGCCGTCGCCGCCCGTCGCACCCTCACCAGGATCGGAGCCTGAACATGTCCAGCAACCACGCGTCGGTCGGCGGACCGTACTTCGACGAACTGACCGTCGGCCAGGTCTTCGACACCGCACCTGCCGTCACTCTCACCGATGGTCTCGCTGCCGCGCACCAGTCGATCCTCGGCGACCGTTTGCGCCTGCCCCTCGACAAGCACCTCTCCGCCCGGGTCACCGGCGGCGCGGTCGCGCACGCCGGTTTCGTCACCGACATCGCCATCGGTCAGTCGACGCTGGCCACGCACCACGTCAAGGCCAATCTGTTCTACCGAGGGTTGCGTTTCCGCCGGTTTCCGCACATCGGCGACACTCTGTACACCACCACCGAAGTCGTGGGTCTGAAGGAGAACTCGGCCAAGCCGGGCCGCACACCCACCGGTCTCGCGGCGCTGCGTATGAATACCGTCGATCACGACGGCAACCTCGTCCTCGACTTCTACCGCTGCGCGATGCTGCCGCTGAGCGAACGCCCCGACCGGAACCGAGTGGTGCACACCGACGACCTGTCGACGATCGGCCCCCAGGACGATCCGCAATGGGCCGTCCCCGAGGGATGGAACCTCGACGAATATCGCACCTCGGTGCCCGGCGCACACTTCGACGCGGCACTCGCCGGGTCTGTGCTGCAGTCGAGCGGCGACGTCGTGTCGAGCGCGCCCGAGCTCGCGCGGCTCAGCTTGAACATCGCAGCGACCCACCACGACGAACGGGTCGGGGCCGCGGGCAGGCTGGTGTACGGCGGGCATACGATCGGCCTGGCGTTGGCGCAGGCGTCGCGGGCTTTGCCCAATATGGTGACGGTGCTCGGCTGGCAGTCGTGCGATCACACCGGGCCGGTGCACGAGGGCGACACCCTCACCAGCGACCTGCACGTCGAGTCCGCTGAACCCCTCGCCGAGGGTGGCGGCGTTCTGGACCTGCGGTCGCTCGTGTATGCGCACCGCGGCGACGCCGAGCCGGCACGCGTTCTGGATTGGCGTTTCAGCGTGCTCATGGCGTAGGTATCACGAAGCTGGCATAGCCATCACGAATCTGACGTAGCCATCACGAGCCTCGGGTGTCGACCCGTCTCACCAGCCTCTCGTACCGCTGCCTTGCGGCCTGGGTGCTACCCAGGCCGAGCCCGAAAGCGATTTGCTGCCAGGTCATTCCGTGTTCACGTGCGATCCCGAGGATCAGAGCTTCCAGTTGGTCGATTTCAGATCTCACCTTGGGCATGAGCCCAAGGGCCGCGGTGATGTCGGCTTCGTCGACCTCCGGTTCCCCCGGGCCCGGAGAATGTACGCCACCGGCAAGCGCTCCGACGATGCGCACAGCGCCCAGCGGATCCAGCATGTAGGGCTGTGCTTGACGAGCGCGTTGCTCCGGGGTGGCACCGTGGCGTTCGGCGATTCGGAACAAGCCGGCGTACTCACGATCAGCGCGCTCACGACTCGGACTCGGGGGTGCGAATTCGTTCTCGGTCATACACCCAGAGTGACCTGTGAACGACATGTTGTCAACATTCTATTGTAAACATAATGTTGATTCAGCTGATCTCGTCGACCAATCCCCACCCGCGCGCGCGGTCGACATCCAGCGGATGCGCGGTCACGAACAGGTGCATCGCCCGCCACCTCCCGATCCTTCGCGGAACGCTCACGGTGCCGCCTGCCCCCGGGATCAGTCCCATCGACACCTCCGGAAGCCGGAAGACCGTGCCGGGCGCGGCGACGACCCGATTCGCGAAAGCCGGAATCTCGATCCCGGCGCCGACGCAGTGCCCGTGCACGCGCACCTCGACCCGATCCGCAAGCCGCGCAACCAGTCGTCCAGCCCCACCACGCGTGCGGATCAGGTGCGCGGTGGAGGTATCAGGTGTGCGTCCGAACTCGTCGAGGTCACCGCCCGCACAGAACGACGGGCCCGCCCCGTCGACCACCACATGGCCGATGCTGTCGTCGAGCTCGGCCAGGCGCAGCGCCTCGACCAGCGCATCCCGCAACTGCGTGCCGTAGGCGTTGCGCCGCTCGGGCCGGTTGAGCGTGATCCGCAGCGTGTCGCCGTCTCGCGCGACGAGAACCGGGTCGGCGGGCGCGGGCGGCGGCAGCGGGCGAGGTCCACGCACGTCGAGCCACCGCAGGAACTCGGGACCACCCTGCAACGTCGAATACCCGAGCGACTCGATATCGATCGCTGCGGCAACCCCCACCGTGTCGGCAGCACGAAGCACATGACGAACCACCAGCGACGCGTGCGGATTCTGCGCAACGGCATCGCCGAACGCCGACAGGCTCGCCTCGAGATCGTCCGTGCCCACCACCGTCGACGACCGGGGGTCCGGCCCCGCCGCGTATGTCAGATCCAGGGATTCGAGTAGCGGCGCCAGGCCGCTCGCCTCGATGGACGCACCACTGCTCCTGCCGACGAGCAGGTGATCGCTCACCCACGCTCGTTCCGCTGCGCGCTCGAGCACCGATGCCGGCGCATCGTCGAGGTCGACGATCAGAAGCGGGTTCCGGACCGCGCCGTCGTCTTGGAGGACCGGCACATCGGCAACGCCGCCCGCCAGCTCCACGACGGAGATCGTGTTCGCGCCCATCAGTTCCGTCCTTGTGCTCGCTGCCTGCCCATCCTCGGGCAATGTAGCATCACGAACGTGTTCGAAACCCTGTCCGCGGACACCACACGCGACTGGGCCGAGAGCGGAATCGCCTGTCTGACCGGCAGGTCCGATGGCCCTCCGCTGATCCCACCCGGCCGCGCCGCAACCGTCGCGCGGGCAACGACAGCATGGATAGAGTCCGCGACGAACGGGGCGGTACGACTCGACGGGGCGCGTGTACTGTCCGAGCGCGCCGCGTTCACAGGTCACCGACGCGCGGGCGCTGTCTCGGCGGGTGGCTCTTGCCGGCTGCTCCCCACCGCCGATGGGTGGGCCGCCATCTCGTGTGCCCGCCCGGACGACCCGTCGCTGCTCGGCGCTCTCGTCGGGGCCGACATCGGCGACGACCCGTGGCCCGCCGTCACCACCTGGCTGGCAGAGCACACCGGCGAGGACCTCCTCGCTCTCGCCGAGCCGCTCGGCATCGCGGCAGGCCCGGTCGCACCGATTTCCGCGGCAGTACCCGAGCCCCTGGTCCCTCGGCCGGCCGACGGGTTGCTCGTCGTCGATTTCAGTTCGCTGTGGGCAGGTCCGCTGTGTGCACACATTCTCGGTCTCGCCGGGGCTCGGGTGGTCAAGATCGAGACCCCGACGCGGCCCGACGGTGCCCGCCGCGGTAGCGCCGACTTCTACCGGCTACTTCACGGTGGGCACGAGTCCGTCGTCCTCGACCCGGGCGACGACATCCAGCGCCGGGAACTCGCGGAACTGGTTGCGGCAGCCGACATCGTCATCGAGGCATCACGCCCGCGGGCTCTTACCGGGTTCGGTCTCGACGCCGACCGATTCGTCGCGAACGGCGGCACCTGGGTGTCGATCACCGCTCACGGTCGGGAGTCATTCCGCATCGGTTTCGGCGACGACGTCGCAGCCTCTGCCGGACTCGTCGCTCATGATGCGCAGGGCCCTGTGTTCGTCGGCGATGCCCTGGCCGATCCACTCACCGGCGTCACCGCCGCAGCGCTCGCACTGTCCCGGCCGGCAGACGGCAACGGAATACTGTGGGACGTATCGATGTCTGCGCTGATCGCATCAACGTTGGCGCCCGGCCCACCCGATTCCGAGCGAATGTATCGTTCGTCTCCTTCACCGGACGCAATGTGCCATTCGCTCGGGGGGCGTTGGTGGGTCGACGCACCGTCCGGCACCGTCGCGCTCGCCGAGCCGGAGCGCCGTGAACCCGCGGGTGCGGTCGCCGAATCAGGTCGCGACACATCGAAGGTTTTGTCCGAGCTGGGAATACGATGACCCTTCTGCTCTTGCGTGATGTGGAGATCGACGGCGATCCCGGCCTCGACGTTCTCGTCCGTGACGGCGTCATCTCGCAGCTCGGAAAGGGAATCGAGGTGCCCGAGAGGTGCGATGTCGTCGACGGCCGCGGTGGCGCACTGATCCCCGGTCTCCATGATCACCACATCCACCTGCACGCTCTGGCAGCCGATCGCGTGTCCGTGCGATGCGGACCACCTGACGTCACTTCGGCGGACGCCCTCGCCCGCGCCCTCGACGCCGCCCCGGGTGACGGCTGGATCCGCGGTGTCGGATACTTCGAATCCGTTGCAGGCATGCTTGATTCCCATACTCTGGATCGCATCCACTCCCGGCGACCGGTACGGATCCAACACCGCAGCGGTGCCATGTGGGTGCTGAACTCCGAGGCAGCGTTGCTCGCCCGCCTCGACTCGGCCGATCACCCGGGCGTCGAACGCGACGACTCCGGACGCCCTACTGGACGAATATGGCGGGGCGACACCTGGTTGCGTGACCGTCTCCCTGCCACCTCTCCCCCGGCAGTGGAAGCGATCGGCACGGAACTCGCCCGGTACGGCGTCACCGGGGTCACCGATGCGACGCCCGATCTCACACCGAGCACGATCGATGCGCTCGTCGAAGCGCACGTCACCGGTGCACTCCCCCAACGCCTGTACCTGCTCGGTGCCCCAGGCGATTTCACTGCGGGCGCGACGGGATGCTCTGCCGGTCCGTACAAGATCGTCATCGCCGACTCCGATCTCCCCGACATCGGCACTCTCATCGCCTCCATTCGTCGTGTCCACGACGCAGGTCGCGCTGTCGCGGTGCACTGCGTCAGCCGCGAGGCGTTCGCGATTCTCGTCGCGGTCTTCGACGAGGCCGGCTCCTACCCCGGCGATCGGATCGAGCATGGCGCGCTCGTACCGGCCGAATCCATCGACGACCTGAGACGACGCAGGATCCGTGTGGTCACACAACCCGGATTTCTCACCGACCGTGGCGACTCGTATCTGCGCGACGTCGACGCCGAAGATCTACCCGATCTCTACCGGTGTCGCAGCCTGATCGACGGCGGAGTCCCCGTCGCATTGTCGAGCGACGCTCCGTACGGCCCCGTGGACCCGTGGCAGGTCATGCGGGCCGCCGTCACCAGGCGCTGCCCCAGCGGAGTCGTCGTCGGTGCGGCTGAACGGATCACCCCCGCCGACGCGCTCGACCGCTACCTTGCGCCGCTCGACGATCCCGGCGGACAGGCACGACAGGTCACGGTCGGCGTCGCTGCCGATCTCGTACTGCTCGACGGGCCGCTCGTGGACGTCCTCGGCGAGGCCGATGCAAGCCGAGTGCGTGTCACTTGGATCGGTGGCCGCTGCGTCTATGCGACGCCCTGATCGGCGGAGCCGTCACCCCGCCGCTTCATGACACAGTCCAGGTGCTGGGGCCGTCCAGCAGCGACTGCAGATCGGCCGGTTCTTCGGCCACAGCGGCAGCCACCTGGGCACGTGCTTGGTCATCGTACGTGCGCCGCGACACCGACCGCACAATTCCCGTGACCGTGTAGGTGAGATCCTGCACCGACAGGCGCGACAGCGCGTAGGCGTATTCCGGGTCGTCGCTGTGAGCGTCGTGCACGACGATGTCGTCTCGATCCACATCGACGATCCGAGCCACGCGGAGACCGAACCCGGCGCGTACGACGCAGAGTTCGTCGTCGGTCCCGAAGACGATCGGTTCACCATGACGGACATGGATGAGGTGGTCCTCGGCGTTGCCCTTGCGGAGCTCGTCGAACGAACCGTCGTTGAAGATCGGGCAGTCCTGCAGAATCTCGACGAATGCCGCCCCGCGATATTCGGCCGCTGCGAGCAAAACCTCGGTGAGCCCCGCCCGGTCGGAATCGAGCACGCGCGCCACGAATCCGGCCTCGGCCCCGATCGCGAGTGACATCGTGTTGAACGGTGCGTCGATCGACCCCATCGGCGTCGACTTGGTGATCTTTCCGGCTTCCGAGGTGGGCGAGTATTGGCCCTTGGTCAGACCGTAAATACGGTTGTTGAACAACAGTATTCGCATGTTCACGTTACGACGCAACGCGTGGATCAGGTGATTCCCCCCGATCGACAGGGCATCGCCATCGCCCGTGACCACCCACACCGACAGGTCGGGTCTGGTGACCGCCAGACCGGTCGCAAAGGTCGGAGCTCGGCCGTGGATGGAATGCACCCCGTACGTGTCGAGGTAGTACGGGAATCGCGACGAGCAGCCGATACCCGACACGAAGACGATGTTCTCCCGCTTCAGTCCCAGCTGCGGCAGCACGGCTCGGACCGTCGCCAGGATGACGTAGTCGCCGCAGCCGGGGCACCACCGTACCTCTTGATCGGAGGTGAAATCCTTCGCTTTCTGTTCACTGTCGGTACGCGGCACCCCCTCGAGGGCACTGATCCCGAGATCGGTTCCGACAGGTCGGGAGGCACGTCCATTGCGCGCGGCTCCGTTCGTGGTGTCTCGCATCATCGATCATCTCGCTCGATCATCACGGCCGCGGAGGCCGCGGCGGGTGTCTTGGCGCTCTCGGCGTCACTCAATGTGCCGTCGAATTCCTCGAGGAGCGCTTCGTGCAGTTCGTCTGCGCGGAATGCCATGCCGGAGACCTTGGTGACGGATTGGAGGTTCGCATCGCACCGCGCCTTCAGCAGCATGGCCAGCTGGCCGAGATTCATTTCCGGAACCAGCACGCGTCGATAGTTTTTCAGCACTCCGCAAAGGTTCTTCGGCATCGGGTTGAGGTGGCGCAGGTGGGCTCTGGCTACCGCGCGACCACTGCGCCGCACACGCCGCACCGCTTCACCGATCGGCCCGTACGACGAACCCCAGCCGAGGACGAGGATCTCGGCATCGCCCGTGGGGTCGTCCACCTCGAGATCAGGGACGTCGATGCCCGCGATCCGGGCTGCGCGCACGCGGGTCATCAATTCGTGATTGGTGTGATGGTAAGAGATGTTGCCCGTGCCGTTGGCCTTCTCCAACCCGCCGATGCGGTGCTCTCGTCCGGCGGTACCGGGGATTGCCCAGTCGCGTGCAAGCGTCAGTGGGTCGCGTGCGTACGGCTGGTAACCTGGGTCGCCGTCACCCGGCGGTGCTGCAAACCGGGACTCGATCGGTGTGAGTGCTTCGACGTCCGGAATACGCCATGGTTCAGATCCATTGGCTATCGCACCGTCGGACAGCAACATCACCGGGGTCCGGTAGGTCACGGCGATGCGGACCGCGTCGAGCGCAGCGGCAAAGCAGTCTGCCGGGGATTGCGGCGCAACGATCGCGACCGGCGACTCACCGTTGCGACCGAACATCGCCTGCAACAGATCGGCCTGCTCGGTCTTGGTGGGCAGGCCGGTGGAGGGCCCACCTCGCTGCACATCGACGACGACGAGCGGCAGTTCGGTCATCACCGCGAGCCCGATCGCTTCCGATTTCAGCGCGACCCCCGGACCGGACGTGCTGGTGACCCCGAGTGCACCACCGTACGATGCCCCGACCGCCGCACCGATACCGGCGATCTCGTCCTCCGCCTGGAAGGTGTGGACACCGAAACGTTTGAGCCTGCTCAGTTCGTGGAGGATATCCGACGCGGGCGTGATCGGGTAGCTGCCGAGGAACACATCCATGCCGGCTGCCTTGCCCGCAGCGACCAGCCCATAAGCGAGTGCGGTGTTGCCCGTGATCTGCCGATAGGTGCCCGGTGGCAGTTCGGCGCGGTCCACTTCGTAGGTCGACGCGAAGGACTCGGTCGTCTCGCCGTAGTTCCAGCCCGAGTGCAATGCAAGGATATTCGCGCGGACGATATCTGGTTGCGACGCAAACTTGGTTTCGATGAATGCCTCGACCGAGACGATCGTTCGACCGTACATCCACGACAGGAGGCCGAGCGCAAACATGTTCTTCGCGCGGTGGGCCTCCTTCTTGCCCACTCCGGCGGGTTCGACCGCGCCGAGAGTCAGGGTGCTCATGGGGACGGTGTGTACCTGCAGGTGCTCGAACCCGTCCGACTCGAGCGGATTGCTGTCGTACCCGGCCTTCGAGAGAGTGCGCTTGCTGAACTCGTCGCTGTTGACGATGAGGATGCCACCGTCGGGCAGGTCGCCTACGTTCGATTTCAACGCCGCCGGATTCATCGCCACCAGCACGTCGGGCCGGTCGCCGGCAGTGAGGATGTCGTGGTCGGCGATCTGGATCTGGAAGCTCGACACCCCCGGCAACGTGCCCTGCGGGGCGCGGATCTCCGCGGGGAAGTTGGGTTGAGTGGCGAGGTCGTTGCCGAAGGCAGCTGCTTCAGCGGTGAATCGGTCGCCGGCGAGCTGCATGCCGTCACCGGAGTCACCGGCGATGCGGATGACGACCTGGTTCAGACGCTTGACATGTTTCGTCACGTGCCGGTCGTGCCCGGTCGCGTACGCCGTGCGGGTGTCCCTCGGCTCCATACCTGTCTCGCTTCCCCCGGGCCTGTGCAGTCCGGCACCTGCGCTCCATAGTCGTCCTCTGGCGCGCACATGCAACCGGTTCCAGTAGTTTCTGTCGATTTCCCCGGCTACGAGCCCAGCCCCGTGTTACGGACCCAGCACCGTGTCGCGGACGAAGCGCAAAACCTGGGGCCAGGACAGCGCGTACGCGTCGGCGTTGATCGGGTTCGTGTGCCGATCCCGGCTGCTGAATCCGTGCTCGGCGCCGGGGAAGACCGAGACGATGCTCGCGCCTGCGATACGCCCCTGCAGTGCGGTCTGCAGTTCATCGAACGTCGCGCGTGAGATGACGGTGTCGGCGCCTGCGTGCAGGAGCATGACCGGCGCTGAGATGCGCGACGCGGACTCGACCGCCTCGATCGTGTGGTTCGGTGGTGCGGGCACGACGATCGACGGGTGGTAGGCAACCACATTCGCAACTCGCGGGTCGCCGCCGCCGAGGATCAGTGCCAGTCGGCCACCGAGGCACCAGCCGATCACCCCCACCTTCGACAGCCCCAATTCACCGAAAGCGTGCTCGAGCAGGGTGTTCATCTCGGCAAGGACAGCGTCGTCCTGAAGGTCGCCCATCCACTGCACCAGCGTTTCCCGCGGGGTGTCGTCTGCACTGTGTCCGTGCCACGGGTCCCACACGAGTGCGGTCACGCCGGTGTCGGCGATGTCCTCTGCGTACTCACGGACCTGGTCGTTGATGCCGGTGATCATGGGGAGCATCAGCATTCCGCCGCTACTTCCGCCCAGTGGACGAGCGAGAAATGCCCGGAGATCACCGATTCTGACGAACTCCGCTTCGATGTCGGTCACGTGATGTCCTTTCGACGACGGGCCGTCCACCCATCATGCCGATCAGCGAGCCAAGGGCGCCCTGTTCCCACTATGTAAGATTCTCGAGAATGTCATTTTCATGTACGATAGGATCGTTATCAGTCTCGCGCCGGACCGGACCGGATCAACACGCGAGACCCCGACAAACACTCGGAAGGACGGTGACCATGACTCGCACCGCACTCGTCAGCGGCGGCACCGGCGGACTCGGCGCCTCGGTGACCACGCATCTTCTCGACACCGGCTGGCGTGTCGTGGTCCCATGGGTGGCCCCCGAAGAGCTCGAGCGTGTCGGTACTCATCCGAATCTGCAGCTCGTCAAAGCCGATCTCTCCGACGAACAGCAACTCGAGGATGCCTTGGCGGTCGCAGCCGACGACCCCAGCGCGCCTCTGTTCGGCGTCGTCAACCTGGTGGGTGGGTTCTCCTCCGGCCCGCGAGTCCACGAGACTCCGATCGGCGTGCTCGATTCCCAGTTCGACCTCAACGTACGCACAGCCTATTCCGTCAGCCAGGGCGCGCTGCCCCACCTGATCCGTCGCGGCGGTGGATCGATCGTCTGCATCTCCGCCGCCGCGACTCACAATCCGTTCTCGGGCGGCGCGTCGTACATCGCGTCGAAGGCTGCGGTCTCGGCACTTGTCGAGACCATGGCGGTCGAATACCGCGACGACCACATTCGCGTCAACGCACTGCTCCCCGTCGTCATCGACACCCCCGCCAACCGCGCCGCGATGCCCGACGCCGACACCAGCCGATGGTCGCAACCGGCCGATCTCGCGAAGGTCATCGAGTTCTTGCTGTCCGACGCCGGCGCAGCCATCACCGGCGGCCTGATTCCGGTGACGAACGTCGGCTGAGCACGAAGGTCCGGGTCTCGAATAGCATCGGCCGCTCGAACAACATCGGCATCTCGAATAACATCGGCGCAGATTCACCGTCGAAGATCGACTCGAACTCCGAAGGAGCATCAGTGCGTCTGCGCGATAACCCGACAGTCGAGGTCACCGGAACTCTGCGTTGCAGCCCGGGCCAGGCCTGGTCGTTGGTCACCGACATCGAGTTACCCACCCGCGTCGAAGGTGAGCTGCAGCGGGCCGAATGGCTGGACGGCGCCGACGGTGTCGCAGTCGGCGCCCGATTCCGCGGCCACAATCACAGTGCCGAGATAGGTCAGTGGCACACCGATCCGGAGGTCGTCGAAGTCGAGGACGGTCGCCGCTGGGTATGGCGCGTGGGTCCAGCCGAGGCACCCATCGCTCTCTGGGGCTTCGAGGTCGAGCCGGCCGAAAGCGGCGCCGTCGTCAGGCAATGGGCCAAGATGGGCCACGGCACATCACCGCTCTCCCAGTTCATCGAGCAACACCCCGATAGAGAGAGCGACATCGTGGCCCACCGCTTGGGCGTGTGGCGAGACGCCATGACAGGCAATATGTCTCTGCTCGAACAGCTCGCAGCCGAGACGACCTGACCGGCTCGTCTACCCGACGACCCCGGCTTCCCGCAGACCCGCAACCTGTTCGTCGGTCAATCCGAGCCCGGCCAAGATGGCATCGGTGTGCTGCCCGAGTCCGGGCACCGGCCCCATGGGCAACTCGACGTCGCGGAAGTTCATCGGCGGCCGGATTGCGCGTACGGCGCCCGCTTGGGTCTCGACCTCGCACCACCGGTCACGCTCACGCAGCTGAGGATGCTCGATCAGACCTCTCAGGTCGCGCAGACGCGCTGCGGGGATCCCAGCCTCGGCGAGCTTCTCGTCGAGATCGGCGCTGCTGTAGGCGGCGGTGGCATCTCCGACGAGCTTGTCGACCTCCTCCCGGCGCGCGACCCGTTCGACGTTGGTCGCATACCGCGGGTCGTTCGCGAGCGCTGGCATCCCCAGCACCTCCGTCAACTGCCTCCATCCTCGATCGTTCTGCACACCGATGAGAATTTCACCGTCAGCGGTGGCGTACTTGTCGTACGGGGTAATCGAGGTATGGGCCAGGCCCATGCGCGGAACCTGCCGATCCTGATACAGCTGCAGGTACATCGGATATCCGAGCCACTCTGCCGTCGCGTCGAACATCGACACGTCGATCGTCGCTCCCACACCCGTACGGTATCGGCGCAGCAGTGCGGCCTGGATCGAGGTCAACGCGTACATGCCCGCCGCAATGTCCGATGTGGGGATACCGGTCTTGACCGCGGTCTCCGGTGTGCCGGTGATCGAGCACAGTCCCGATTCCGACTGAACCAGCAGGTCGTATGCCTTTCGGTCGCGCATCGGACCGTCGGTCCCGTAGCCCGACATGTTCACGACGATCAACTCGGGATGATCGGCGCGCACGTCGTCGGCACCGAGGCCGAGACGATCGACGGCGCCCGGAGCGAGATTCTGCAGGAACACGTCGGCGCCAGCGATGAGCGACTTCACCGCGCCGACCCCGGCGGGAGCCTTGAGATCCACCGCGAACGATTCCTTTCCGCGGTTGAGCCACACGAAATGCGCGGCGAGACCGAGGACGGCACTGTCGTAGTCTCGGGCGAAGTCTCCGTCGCCGACCCGCTCGACCTTGACGACGCGCGCGCCCAGGTCTGCCAAGTGCCGGGTCGCCAACGGCGCAGCGACCGCTTGCTCGAGACTGACGACTGTGATGCCGGCGAGGGGCAGTTCGTCACGCCCCGCGGTTTCACCGTGGCGACTGTTGGCGTCTTCGTTCACGCGACTGCCACGGAATCATCGTCCTGTTTCGGGACGGGTCGGTAGCACGCACCGAGCAAGGCACCGGCCGCAGCGAGTCCACCGACCAAGGCGATGAGCCCACCGACCCCACCGTCGAGAAGGTTGTCACCGAAGATCAGGTGATCGAGGCTCACGCTGCCGGCACCCATGATCGCGACTGCCACAGCTCCTCCGGCAAGCACGAGGTTGTACTCCCAGCCGTTGGCCGTGACGAAGAATCCGCTACCGCGATGCACGGTCCACGCGGCGACGAACATCAACGAGACGAACCCGGCCGCAGCGAACGGAGTGAGCATCCCCAGCGCGAGCGCGATACCCGCGCCGACCTCTGTGAGGGCCGCGAGCCACGCATGAATCTTGCCGGGACGCATACCCATTCCGTCGAACCATCCGGCGGTACCCGGAATGCGGCCACCGCGGAAGAGCTTGCCGTACCCGTGCGCCGCCATCGTCAATCCCAGCAGCACCCGAAGTATCAGTAGGCCGGTGTCGATACTGTCCATTTTCAGCTCCGTTCCTGAACATGCCCGCTCATCACGGACGCTCCGACGTTGTCACATCGACCCCGCCCGGACACAACAAATCCATCGCCATGTCGGCGTAGCGGTCGGCGATCTCCTCCGGAGTGTCCGGGCCTGCCGGGTCGTACCAGTTGGCGATCGCCGAGACCATCGCCAGGATCGACCGGCGACAGTCGTCGGGATATTTCGCGGTGAACACGCCCTGGCGGACGCCTTCGTCGATGATGTCGCGCATCCGCTTTCGCCCCGCACGGCGACGCTCGTCGTACTGTCGCGCTCCGTCGGGTTCCAGGTTGCGGACCTCGGTCGCGATCAGCTGACCCTGCAGGGGATACTGAGTCCGGAACCTGACGTTTCCTCGCACGAACGCGCGCAGTTGTGCGACGGGATCGTCTCCGGCATCAGCCAGTTCGGCGTCGCACACTGCGTCGTAGGTGTCGGCACCGTCCAGCAGGATCGCGAGCAGCAGATCTTGCTTGTTCTTGTAGTGGTAGTACAGCGCCGACAGGCTCACACCCGCTTCCTGCGCGATCGTGCGGATCGACGAGGCACCGTACCCGTTGCGCGCGAACTCCTTGCGCCCCACATCGATGAACAGCCGTTGCTTGGGAGACGGAGCCATCACATGGCCCCCGAAGCGGCGCACTCGGCGATGAGGTCTTGCAGAGCACCCTTGACCATCTTGCCGGTCGCGGTGCGCGGCAGGCTGTCGACGAAGCGAACCCTGCGCGGGCATTTGAACTTCGACAGCCGCTCGTGACAGAAATCGATGACCTCGCGTTCGAGGTCATCGCATGGGACGACGCCGTCCGCGGGCCGCACGAACGCTTCGACGCGTTCACCACGGTCTGTGTCGGGCACACCCACGACCGCGACGTCGCCGACACCCGGGTGCAGGGCGAGGATGTTCTCGATCTCCTGCGGGTAGATGTTCACGCCACCGGAGATGATCGTGAACCTGTCGCGGCCGGTCAGGAACAGGTAGCCGTCTTCGTCGAGGTAACCGAGGTCGCCGTTGGTCGCCCAGTTCTTCTCGAACGGATGTCGTGCCGAGTCGGACTTGGCCGGATCCTTGTGATACTCGAGATTCTGCACCGGTTTCTCGAAGTAGACACTTCCCGCCTGTCCCGTCGGCAGTTCACGCCCGTCGCCGCCGCAAATGTGCGCGATCCCGCTGCTTCCGGGTCCGCCTGTGCGGCCTACACTTCCAGGCTTGCACAGCCACTCCTGGGGTGTGATGACGGTGCTCCCGACCGCCTCGGTGGCCGAGTAGTACTCGTACACGATCTCGCCCCACCACTCGATGAGACGCTGTTTGACCTCGACGGGACACGGCGCCGCCGAGTGGATCGCGTATCGCAACGACGACAGGTCGTACCGGTCCCGAACCTCTGCGGGGAGCCGGAGCAGACGCACGAAATGTGTGGGGACCCACTGACTGTGGGTGATGCGATGACGCTCGATCAGTTCCAGTGATTCTTCCGCGTCGAAGCGTTCCATCAGAACGACGGTGCCGCCCATACCCTGTGTGAGCACGCTGTAACGCAACGGCGCCGAGTGGTAGATGGGCGCGGGCGACAGGTAGACGGTGTCCTCGTCGAATCCGAAGTGCCGCAGCATACCGATGAGTGGGATCCCAGGATCCTCGTCGATCTGCACACCGCTGAGACGTGGCTTGATTCCTTTGGGGCGACCAGTGGTTCCCGACGAATACAGCATGTCGCTGCCCCGCGGCTGGTCGGCCGGCGGTACCGTGGACAGGCCCTCGACCTCGGTCTCGTAGTCGAGATGACCGGGTATCGAACCGCCGAAGGCGAACCGATGCTGTACCTTCGGTGTCGATGCGACAATGTCCTCGGCGAGCGCCGCAAGGGGAGCCGACACGAACAGGATCTTCGCGTCGCAGTCGTCCACGATGTACGCGGCCTCCGCGGCTGCGAGGTGCGAATTCACGAAAGTGATGTACACACCGGATCGAAGTGCACCCCAATACAGTTCGTATACCGTCGCGTCGTTGACGGTGATCACTGCGACATGGTCGCCGACACCTACGCCGTGCGCGCGCAGCCAGTTCGCGAACCTGACGGACCCCTCCTCGAGTTCTCGATAGGTGATCGTCCGCCCGGTTGTGGCCTCGTGTACCGCGGGCCGGTCCGGGTGCGTCACTGCGTAGCGGCCCGGGTACATGATTACAGCCCCAGGTCCTTGGAGATGATCGTCTTCATGACTTCGCTGGTGCCACCGTAGATCCGGGTGACGCGTGTGTCGGCGTAGAGCCGCGCGATCGGGTATTCGGTGATGTAGCCGTATCCACCGTGTAACTGCAGGCACTTGTCGACCACCCGGCCCGCGAGCTCGGTGCAGAACAGCTTGGCACGCGCGGCGTCGGCGACCGACAGTTCGTCGCGGTCGAGCAGTTCAAGGCAGTGATCGACGTAGACTCGCGCGGCCTGGGTCTCTGCGGAGCATTCGGCGAGCACGAACTTCGAATTCTGGAACGAGGCGACGGGTTTCCCGAACACCTTACGTTCCTGGGTGTATGCGATTGCGTAGGAGATTGCGGCCTCGGCGAAGCCGACCTGGTTCAGCGCGATGGCCAGGCGCTCCTGGGGGAGGTTGTGCGCCAGATAGCCGAAGCCTGCGCCCTCCTCGCCGAGGAGATTCTCCACGGGCACCTTGACATCGCTGTAGGACAGCTCTGCGGTGTCCTGCTGATGCAAGCCGATCTTGTTGAGCTTACGTCCGACTGCGAAGCCCTCGGTTGCGGTGGGAACGGCGATGATCGACAGGCCGCCGCGACGATTCTCCGGATCGAACGGCGAGGTGCGGCACACCGTGAGGATCAGATCGGCGGTGGCACCACCGGTGATGAAGGTCTTGGCGCCGTTGACGATGTAGTGCGAGCCGTCGTCGGACAGCTTTGCCGTGGTCGCGATGTTCGCGAGGTCGGAACCGGTGCCCGGTTCGGTCATCGCGATCGCAGTCATGATCGAGCCGTCCGCGAAGCCCGGGAGCCAGCGCTTCTTCTGTTCGGCGGTGGCGTACGCCATCAGATACGGAAGGATCAGACATGCGTGGACGGTGTAGCCGCCGAAAGACACTCCGGCGCGCGCGACCTCTTCGAACACGATCGTGTTGTAGATGAAGCTGGATTCACCTCCGCCACCGAATTCTTCGGGTACCTGGATACCGAGGATGCCGAGCTCGCCGAGTCGGCGGAAGAACTCGCGTGGCGGATGCCCGAGCTCGTCCCACTCTTCTCGGTGGGGTGCGACCTCGCGTTCGATGAAGTCGCGCAGCATCTGGCGGAACGCGTCGTGCTCATCGGTGAGGATCGTTCTCTTCACGGTGGTTTCCTTCGGTCTCGGAAGTCACTTGCCGGTGAAGTTGCCCGGACGGCGTTCCATGAACGCGGCGAGCGCTTCTCGGTGATCTTCGGTGTGATGGGACAGCGCCTGCAGCGACGCGGACAGCTCGAGGAGGGTGTCGAGGTCGACGCGCTGTCCTTCGCGGAGCAGCTTCTTGGTCATGCGCAGCGCGTGCGGCGGGTTGACGGCGACGCGGTCGGCGAGCGCACGTGCGGTCTCGAGCAGCTGCTCGGGTGAGGTGACCTGTGACACGATGCCCCAGTCGAGCGCGGTCGTGGCATCGACGCGGTCACCGGTGAAGGCCATCTCGGCGGCGCGGGCAGCACCGATCGCGCGCGGCAGCAGCCATGCGCCGCCGTCGCCGGGAATGATGCCGAGTTTGACGAAGCTCTCCGCGAAGAATGCCTTGGTCGAGGCGACCCGCATGTCGCACATCATCGCGAGGTCGCAGCCCGCGCCGACGGCGGGTCCGTTGACGGCCGCGATGATGGGAACCTCGCAGTGGAAGATCGCCTTGGGTAGCCGCTGGATTCCGCGGCGATACCCCTCGCGGAGTGCATGCGGAGCGCCGGCGAACATGCCGGTTCGATCGACCATGTCCTTGACGTTGCCGCCTGCAGAGAACGCAGAGCCTGCGCCGGTGAGGATGACGACGCGAGTCTCGACGTCGTCGTTCGCTTCCTCGACGAGCTCGACGAGGCGTTCGACGACGTCGTCACCGGAGATCGGGTTCCGTGCCTCGGGCAGGTTGATCGTCCACGTGACGACGTGGCCGTCCCGTGCGGCGAGTACGACGTCCTGCGATGCACTCATGAGGTCGTGATCCTTCCGTTGCGATGTCGTCGACGATGCCGAACCAACGAACTGGGTCGAACGATCGTTAAACTACGGCGTGCGCAAAGGACTGTAAAGACCACCTGTGCAATTCGCTCAATCGGGCAGGCTCACGCCCGATTCGGCGATTCGTATGGCCACTTCCTCGGGAAAGACATTGCGGAAGACGAACGGATCTCGGCCCAGCACCCAACCCGGTGCGAGAGCGGTCGCATATCGCTCGAAGTAACCGACCTGCTTACCGAACAACACCAGCTCCTCCGGACTCGTGGTGTTCCACTGGCGCCCCAGCGACACGAGCGCACCGATCAACGCGCTCAGCCGCAACTCCGAGAGGTCTTGCCCCAGCAGCGGCCCGAAGGTCTCCGCCACCTGCCTGCCGACCTCCGCGTCGTCGACATCGAGATCCTCCGAGACCCCGAGCTCGCGGATACTCTTCGCAACCGAGGAGAAGTCGCCGTCGAGCAAGGCCGAGCGGAACAGCTCGCGCAACACAGTCCGCCACTGTTCGGGGAGTTCGCCGACGATCCCGAAGTCGAGGAGCGCGACACGTCCGTCGTCGAGATGCCACAGATTCCCAGCGTGCACATCGCCGTGGAACGGGCCGTGCAACAGCACCGCCTCGATCCACACCTTCACCCCGCGCCGAACCAACAGCGCGGTGTCGAGACCGCCCTCCCCCGGCACGACACGGTCGAGCGGAGTGCCCTTCAACCGTTCCATGCAGATCACCCGTGGACCGCACCAATTCCAGTACACCTCGGGCACGGCGACGAACCGGTTGTCGCCGAAGGCCCCGATGTTGTCGCGGAAGCGATCCTGCCGGTCGGCCTCGACCGCGGCGTTGAGTTCGGTCATCGTCGCGTTGTAGAGATCGCGGATGATCGCGGGGGTGTTCGCGATCCGGAAGAACTCGAAGATCCGCAGGATCTTGGCACCGACGTAGGCCGCGCGCAGGTCGACGAGCATCCGTCGCGCGATCCCGGGCCGTTGCACCTTGATCACGGCTTCACGCCCGTCGCGGAGAACGCATCCGTGGACCTGCGCGACCGAGGCCGCCGCGAGCGGCACGTCATCGAACGATGAGAACATCTCGCCGATCGGGTGCCCGAGATCTTCCTCGATGACTGCACGAGCCTGCTCGGACTCGAAGGTGGGTACGTCGTCGAGCATGCGCAGGCAGGCGTCGGCAAGTGGCGCCGGAAACAGGCCCGGCGACGATGCGACGAGCTGCCCGAGCTTCACGAATGTCGGCCCGAGATGTTCGAATGCGTCGACCGTGCCGTGCGCGGCGGCGTCGACGAGACTGCGACGGGGTGCACGCCCGACCACGCTCATCGCAGCCCACCGCAACACCGCCCACGTCACGAACGCGACGAGCGCACACGCGACGACGACTGCGCGTCCGAGCTCCGCGAGCCCGAACCTGTCGAGCGGCGGAGTTTCGACATACAGTGCGTCCGGTGGTGGCCCACCCGCGAACGGGCCCACGGGCCCCATCCCATCCGGCGCTTCCCCACCCGGCTCATCGTTCCCCCCGGTGTGTTCGTGCAACACCGACCCCCAATCTTTCGCTCCGCGACCCACCGAGACACGGCTTCGTGCACGCTACCCGGTGAACAAGCGCAATCGAAGTGCCCGTGACCTCCATCGGAAGACTTCTCGGTCTGTTGTGTGTCGGTACCCGGGACTACTCTCGGTCAGGTAGTTGTTCAGACTGTCGACCGAGGGCGGAGACCATGCCAGAACAGCTCCTTGACACGACATCGAGTGGTCTCGGCGATGCCACATTCATGGATGCCGCCGAACCGTACCGGCGCGAACTGCTCGCGCACTGCTACCGCATGAGCGGTTCCCTCCATGACGCCGAAGACCTGGTGCAGGAGACCTACCTGCGGGCGTGGCGCGGATACGACAACTTCGGCGGTCGCTCGTCACTGCGTACGTGGCTGCACCGCATCGCCACCAACGTGTGCCTCACGGCGCTCGACGGACGCAAACGCAGACCCCTGCCCACCGGGCTGGGTGCACCCAGTTCCGACCCGACGGACGACCTCGTCTCCCGTCAGGAAATCCCCTGGCTCGAGCCGGTACCCGGCGGCTACACCGACGACGGCCATACCGACGACCCGAGCGATCCCGCAACGATCGTCGCGTCACGCGATTCGATCCGGCTTGCGTTCGTCGCTGCGCTACAGCACCTTTCGGCGCGGCAGCGCGCGGTACTCCTGTTGCGCGATGTATTGCAATGGCGCGCAAGCGAAGTTGCCGCGGCGCTCGATACCACCACCGCCGCAGTGAACAGCTTGTTGCAACGTGCCCGCGCACAGATGCGCGACTCCCGCAGCTCGAACGCCGAACTCAGCGAACCCGACAGCGCCGAAACCCGTGCGCTCGTGAAGCGCTGGGTCGAGGGGTTCGAGAAGTACGACATCGACTCGCTCGTCACAATGCTCACGGAGGACGCCATCTGGGAAATGCCGCCGTTCGACGGCTGGTATCGAGGTGCCGACGCCATCGTGACTCTGATCAAGTGCAACTGTCCGGCGAAAGGCCCGGGCGATCAGATCTTGCTTCCCACGGTGGCGAACGGTCAGCCTGCCCTCGGACTCTACATGCGCGGTGACGATGGGCAGCATCGTCCGTTTCAGCTCCAGGTGCTCGACATCGTCGACGGCAAGGTCGCGCACGCGACGGTCTTCTTCAGCGACGACACCGTCGGGTTGTTCGCGCGCTTCGGCCTGCCGGAGTTTCCGACAGGCCGACGCTGAAGTCGTGGCGGTTCCTGGCGTTCAGGCCTGACCGCACCCTCGCCCTCGGGCGCCCACTGCTTGGCGCAGCCGACGGAAACTCATCACGAACGATCAGGCCTTGCTCAGTACCCACACCGGCCCTGTGACCAGCCAGATCGCCGTAATGATTCCGAGTGTGGGGAAGATCGAGTTGAGGGCGGCGCTCTGTGCGTCGGTGGCGACCGTCGCGCCGAGGCCCAAGACTGCCGCGCCACTGATTCCTGCTGCAATGAGCCAGCGCCCGAAGCTTGCGATTTGGTGCCGGAGCGCTTCCGGCCCTTCCTTCGGCGCCGGCGCGGGCTTCTCGCCGTCGGCGAACAGGTAGGCGAAGCGACGATCGGCCCAGCGGACGATGCTCGGTCCGAACGCGACGCTCACCCCCAGATAGATTCCGGCGATGCGGTGGATGTAGCCGACTTCCGTGCCGTTACGCAGATCCAGTGCCACCGCACCGAGGAGCACGACATCGATGACCGGGATCAGTGCGAGGACCACCGCACCGACTTTCGGCAGGCGCAGCAGGTACCGAAGGACGAGCCCGAGGGCGAGGACAACCCAGAACCCGACCTCGCTGGCGATGATGAACGCGGTGATGTGGCTGGTGAACATGGGTCGAGCATCTCGCCGGGAGCGAGTGGGGCGCGTCCGCCGAACGGTTCGGAGGGCATCATCACTTCGGATGACGACGGCCGAAACGACGCGATCGCTGTGATCGAATGGCAGTGTGATCGACCGCTACGCGTCTGCACTCATCGCACTCGCCTACTTCATGCTCGGAGCGGTGCTGTACCGGCTCGACCTCGGTGCCCTCGTCTTCGACGAGCAAGGGCCGTCGACGCAGGTGCGCCTGCTCATCCTCGCTGCCGTGTGCGGTCCGCTCCTGCTTCGCCGATCACATCCGCTCATCGCCCTCGCTCTCGCCGCGGTTCCCGTCGCGGTGGACTTCGCCCTCGGTCTGTCCCTGCCGGTGTGGCTCGCCTACAGTGACCTGCTGTTCGCAGCCGCACTGTACGGAAGCGCTCGGCTGAGTGTGTTTCTGGAGAGGGCGCCGGTCGTGCCGATCGCGGCGCTCGCCGTGGGATTCGGTATCTACACGGGAGAACTGCGGGCGGCGGTGTTCGTCGCGGCCATGGGTGCGCTGCTCGTCTCGTTGCCTGTGTGGTGGGCCCGGTCGGTGCGTACCCACCGCGACGCCGCCGAAGCCGAACGCGTCAAAGCACAGGCGCTGGCCCAGGTCGCGGAACTCGACCGCGCGGCCGCGATCACCGTGGAACGACAACACCTCGCGCGCGATCTCCACGATATCGTCGCCGGGCACCTGTCGGCGATCGCCATTCAGAGTGAGGCCGCGATACGGCTCCGCGACCGCGACCCGCACAAAGCGATGACGGTCCTCGAGTCTGTGCGCGCCAACAGCGTCGATGCCCTCCGCGAGATGCAATCGATGGTCGCGTTGCTGCGCAGCGATGACGCCCGTGATGAGGCCGCCACCGCGGGGCGACTCTCCGATCTGACCACTCTCGTGGCGTCGGCCGAGGCGAGCGGCAGCACCGTGACCGTGGATGCAGACGGCCTACCCGAACTCGACGCCGAAGTCGATGTGACCGCGTACCGCATCGTCCAGGAAGCCTTGACGAATGCCACCAAGCACGCGCCCGGGCAACCGATACTCGTGGTTCTCGCGGCCGGCTGTGGCGAGTTGACGATCCGGATTTCGAATCCACTCCGCGCCGATGACTCCTGCGCCGTAGTCGCAGATGGTCGAGGCGAAGGCCGGCACGGATTGCGCAACATCGAAGAACGCGCCGCCGCGATCGGCGGGCGTGCCGGTTCTCGGATCGTCGAGCACCAATGGCACACGGAAGTGCATCTGCCCCTGCGAAACGGAGACCCCCGGTGACCATCACCGTACTGTTGGCCGACGACCACACCGCCATCCGCAGTGGCCTGCGGATGATCCTCGACTCCGACCCCGACATCGAAGTGGTCGGCGAAGCAGCCGATGGGGCCGTTGCGGTATCCCAGGTACGCGCACTGCAACCGGATGTGGTGCTGATGGACATCAGGATGCCGGGCACCGACGGCATCACTGCGACCCGCATCATCACCTCGGAGACCGGTAGCCGGGTCCTCGTGCTCACCAGCTTCGAGATCGACGAGTACGTATTCGACAGCCTGCGGGCGGGTGCGGGGGGCTACCTCCTCAAATCCGCACCCGCCGATGCGCTCCTGCACGCGATCCACACCGTGCATGCGGGCGATGGGGTGCTCGCGCCCGAAATCACCCGCGCGGTGATCGACGCGTTCGCTGCCGTGCGTGAGCGGACGCCGGCGCCGGTTCCAGGTCTCGCCGGCCTCACCGGCCGGGAACGCGAAGTGTTCGACCTGATCGGCGAGGGCCTGTCGAACAGGCAGATCGCCACCCGCCTCGGAGTCAGCGAAACTACCGTGAAAACGCATGTCGCGCGGGTTCTGCACAAACTGGATCTGCAGTCGCGGATCCAGGCCGCGATCCTCGCGCACGAGTCCCGGTGAGCTTGCCCACCGGACTCTGAGCGAGAATCTGTGCATGACGCTCGAAATTGGCACGTTCCCGATCGACCGGCCAGCCGCGTACTCGGGGGTCGGAGTGAGCGTGTCCCCACCCGACGCGGTGTCGGTGACCCAAACGGTCGGCCCCAAGTTCTTCGACCACCGCGGGCAGGTCACGATCTCAGCGCTCGGCGCGTTGTCCGACATCGTCGGAGCAGCCCCCGCCGGCGTCGCACGTGAGCACCGCACGGGGGTCCGCGCTCAGAGCGTGCTCGCGCAACTCACAGCATCGACCGCGAATCCGTTCCCCCGCGCCGGCCAGGTCTCCGGGGTCGGACTGAGCCTGCATTCCGACGCGACCTCGGGGTTGTCGTCCGCCGAGATCGTCGACGAGGACGGCAACCTCATCCTGCATCTGATCGGGCGGACCATCGTCGTCGGACGCGCGCCTGTCGACGGCGCCGGCGCGGAGACCTCCGGCTTCCTCACCGCCCCGGACGAGCACGAACCCTGGATCGACGGCCACGTCCTCGACACCAAGTCCGGCCTCGACATCGTCCGCGGCGTCGCTGCCGGCACGCTGCCGAGAGGCCCACTCGCCGCAATGCACGGTCTTCGGGTGCACAGCGTCGACCGCGGTGCGGTGCGCGCCACCGTCGCTCCGAGCGAATGGATGACCAACCTTCTCGGTTCCATCCAGGGCGGTGTGCTGCTCTCGATCGCCGAGATCGTCACCGGTCTCGCTGCGCACACCCTCACCGACCAGGGTGGGCAGTACCGCATGCTTCAGGTCACCCTCGACTACCTGCGCTCCCCCGCGGTACCCGGACCGCTCGTGCAGGTGCAGTCCGACGTGGTGCGGGCCGGACGGCGTCTCGCGTCGCTGGAAACGCTACTCACCGGCGAGGACGGCACCGTGTTCGTGCGGGCGTATGCGAGTGTGCAGTTGTTCGCCGGCCCTGCTGATCGCTGACCCTGCTGATCGCTAGCCTCGCCGAGCCGCGGTGACCACTGCTCCCCCGAGACGCGGGAACCGTCCGTCGGAGATCGTGGTGTAGGCATTGCCCAACCGGTTGGTCACGAAGGCGAACGACAGCCCGGTCTCGGGATCGGCGAACGCCCCGGAACCGCCGAAACCGTAATGCCCGATGGACCTGAGCGGCTGCGGCCGCAGCGCAACCCAGGCTGGGTGGTAGCCGAGTCGCCAATTGGGACGAAACCCCAGGACGTAGTCGCGCCGCCGTGTCTGTACCTCGAGCAACTGCTCGACGGTCTCCTCTTTCAGCAACCGATGGTCACCGCCGGCGAGTGCACCCCCGTTCGCGAGCGCGCCGTACATCCGGGCGAGTGAGCGTGCGGTGAACACTCCATTCCAGCCCGGCATCACGGCGTCGTGGGCTCGGGGACTGCGCATCACCTCGTCGAACCCATCGGCCATGCCGGCCTCGGCGAGACCTTTGACACCGGGCATCCGCGACATCACTGCGCCCGCGGTTGCCCACGGCGCGGGCAGAAAGTTGACCTTGGGGAACAGTCGCGCGATGCGGTGTCGCTGCTCGGGTGGTACGCGATACCAGAACTCCGCTGCATCGAAATCCTCCGCGCCGAGCGGCTCGGCGATCTCCTGCCGGACGAGGTCCTGGAACGGCACTCCCGAGACCCGCGCGGCGACCTCCGCGACGAGATTTCCGTAAGTGACGGCGTGGTAGCCCGGCCCGGTCAGCCTGCGCTGGTCGGGCCGCGCTGCCGCGAGTGCCGTAGCGACCTTCTCCGAGTCGAGAAGACCGTATCGGCCCGGCACGAGCCCGCGGATCTTGTGTAAACCCGCGCGATGGGACATGAGCTCACGGACGGTGATGGTGTCTTTCCCGGCCGCGCCGAATTCGGGCCAGTACTGCGCAACCGGTGCGTCGTATGACACCAGCCCCTGCTCGGCGAGGCGGTGCAACACGGTGCTGGCGACACCTTTGCCGGTGGAGAACGACAGCACGACGGTGTCGCCGACCCAGCGACGCTGCTTCTCGGCCCATCCGGCCCACACGTCGAGAACAGGTTCGCCGTGCAGATACGCCGCGATTGCACCGCCGCCCTGACTCGGTTTGTCGAACATCCGGAAGAAGAGGTCGGCGACGGGAAGGAATCGCTGATCGACGATCATCTCCGTGCGTAGCGCCGCTTTCGACACCGATTCGTCGCCGCTGGCCACCGTGTTCTTCTCCCGTCCGTAGCTTTCCCGACCCGATGGTAGGGATCGGCCGGAGGTCGCGTGCGCGTTCCCCGGCGTTCGAGCGCTTACTGCATCAAGACCGTTACGAGTGTAAGGATGTACAGCATGACCACTGCGCACTCGGAGACCCGATCCGGAATCGATCTCGACCATGTCGACGAGGGCACCCGCGCCCAGGACGACCTGTTCGAGCACGTCAACGGCCGCTGGCTCACCGAACACGAAATCCCCGCCGACCGCGCCCTCGACGGCGCCTTCCGCACCCTCGCCGACAAGGCCGAGGTCGACGTACGAACGATCATCGGGGAAGCGGCCGACTCCGGTGCCACACCGGGGACTGATGCGCAGAAGATCGGCGACCTGTTCACGAGCTTCATGGATACCGACACGATCGAGGCCGCCGGACTCGGGCCGATTACCGACGAACTGTCGTCGGTCTCGGGTGCAGTCGACCGCGCCGCACTCGCATCGGTGCTCGGACGGCTGCAGCGGGTAGGTGTCGGCGGTGCATTCGGCCACTACGTCGACACCGATTCGAAGAACTCCCAGCGCTATCTGATGCACGTTGCGCAGGGCGGCCTCGGTCTGCCCGACGAGTCTTACTACCGCGAGGAGCAGTACGCCGAGATTCGCGACGAGTACGTCGCGCACATCGGCCGGATGTTCGCACTCGCGGGCCTCGATCACGATCCGCAGCGCGTGTTCACGATCGAATCGAAGCTGGCCGCGGGGCATTGGGACGTCGTCAAGCGTCGCGATGCCGATCTGACATACAACCTCGTCACCCTCGAGTCGGTGCTCGCCGATCTCCCCGATTTCGACTGGTCCGGCTGGATCGCCGCGACGGGCGCCACTGCGGAGCAGTGGGCCGAGATCGTGGTGCGGCAGCCGAGCTTCCTCGACGTGTTCACCCAGGTGTGGGCAGGCGAGTCACTCGATGACTGGAAGGCCTGGGCGTCGTGGCGGATCCTGCGCGCACGGGCCCCGTATCTGGCCGACGGGTTCGTCGACGAGAACTTCGCGTTCTACGGCCGCACGCTCACCGGCGCCGAGGAGATCCGCGACAGGTGGAAGCGCGGCGTGTCACTCGTGCAGGATCTTCTCGGTGAGGCTGTCGGAAAACTCTACGTCGAACGCCATTTTCCGGCCGAGGCGAAAACGCGGATGCAGGTGCTCGTCGAGAACCTCACCGAGGCGTACCGGCAGAGCATCACCGATCTGGAGTGGATGAGCCCTCAGACCCGTCAGGCGGCGCTCCGTAAGCTCGAGAAGTTCACCCCGAAGGTCGGCTATCCCGACAAGTGGCGGGACTACTCGGCGGTCACGATCACCCCGGACGACCTGGTGGGCAACTACCGCTGCAGCTACGGGGCCGAGTACGACCACGAACTCGCCAAACTCGGAGGACCCGTCGACCGGGACGAGTGGTTCATGACTCCCCAGACCGTCAACGCCTACTACAACCCGGGCATGAACGAGATCGTCTTCCCTGCGGCGATCCTGCAACCGCCGTTCTTCGATCTGCATGCCGACGACGCCGCGAACTACGGCGGGATCGGTGCGGTCATCGGGCACGAGATCGGTCACGGATTCGATGACCAGGGCGCCAAGTACGACGGCGACGGCAACCTCGAGAACTGGTGGACGGATTCGGATCGCGCCGAATTCGGTAAGCGCACAGCAGCTCTCATCGCCCAATACGACGAGTTCGAACCGAAGGCTCTTCCCGGCCAGCACGTCAACGGCAGTTTCACGATCGGTGAGAACATCGGTGATCTCGGCGGACTGTCGATTGCGTTGAAGGCATACGAGATCGCGACCGGAGATGACGAACCTCCGGTCATCGACGAGCTGACAGGTCTGCAGCGGGTGTTCTTCGGATGGGCACAGGTGTGGCGAACGAAGGTCCGCGACGAGGAGGCGACGCGGCGGCTCGCCGTAGACCCGCACTCCCCGCCGGAATTCCGCTGCAACGGTGTCGTGCGCAACATCGATGCCTTCTATACGGCGTTCGATGTGACGCAGGGCGACGCACTCTACCTCGACGCGGAGGAGCGTGTGAAGATCTGGTGATCGAAGACCACCGCTCCCGCGCACCGGCGAGGTGTGCGGGAGCCGTGGTCGTTGCCCTGGTGCGGGTACCTCAGGACCGGTGGGTGCCGGGGATCGGAATTCCGCGGTTCGCCAGCCACGGGGCCGGATCGATCTTGGCGCCGTCTGCGAGGTGCACCTCGTAGTGCAGGTGCGGGCCGGTGGACTGGCCACGGTTGCCCATGGTGGCGATCTGGTCGCCGGCACTGACCTGCTGGCCGACCGAGACCAGCGACCGGTCGATGTGCCCGTAGACCCCGACGGTGCCGTCGTCCTGTTGCACGCGGACCCACAGCCCGAATCCTGATGCCGGGCCGGTCTCGATCACGTGACCGTTGGTGACGGCAAGGATCGGAGTTCCGATGGGGCCGGCAATATCGATGCCGTTGTGGTTGGTGCCCCACCGGGCACCGTAACCGGAGGTGAAGACGCCAGCGGCCGGGAAAACCGATGCCGGGCGACGCGCAGCCTCCTCTCGCGCGGCCTGCTCCGCCGCCTCACGCGCGAGGCGGTCCAACTCTGCCTGATGAGCGGCTGCCGCCTCGGCGATCCGCTGCTGTTCGCGCTCGGTGGCCTTACGCAGCTTCTCGGTGTAGCTCGAAGCGTCGACCCCGGGGATGGACAGCACCTGCGGCGCCGTGGACAGCGCCTCGCTGCTCCCCGTCCACGAGAGCCCGGCCTGCGCGCGCAGTGTGGCGTCGGCGCCAGTCGTATCGGTGGCGTTGGCAGCCGTCGTTCCGGCCGCCGTGACGGCCCCGGTCACGAGGACCACCGACACCCACCTCCCCAAGCGCGCGGCGGCGGGGCGGCGTCGGTGCGTGACGGACGAAGCAGAATTCTCGGCTGTGTAAGACAAAGCGGCGTTCCTCTGAATGGCCTCTCGGTAACGAAAGGGTTACGAATCCATCACAGAGTACGTGTCTCACGCCTGTTCGCGGCGTGTCGATTTGACGATCGCCCGATTGCAGGTAGTCAAAATGTCCGAAATAGCCCCACACGAGCCACATGCACATCAGGGAGAATCACGCATTCCGGCATTGCCGCTCGAAAATGTGTCGGGGCTCACTCGACCGCCTTCGTTATTTCCCTCGGTTCATCACCTTGTCCGCAGCCTCCCAATGAGCATCGGCGACCCACAGGTGCGCGAACGCATCGATCGCCTCTTCCGGCGTCGCGCCGGATACGACGCGCTTGATCGAACCCGAGGATTCATTGACGAGTGAGCGCGCAAGAGACCGCCAGCCCGCGTCGAAGGATTCGCGCGGCAGCACCAGATCGACGAGTCCGATGCGGTGAGCATCCTCGGCACCGAGGATCGTGCCGGACCCCGCGAGCATGATCGCTTTCCCTCGACCCACGAGCGCAGCGAGTCGCTCCGCCCCACCCCACGCGGGCATGATCGCGAGCGAGACCTGATTGAACCCGATCTTGATGTCGTCGGCGGCGACGCGGATGTCGGCCGACACGGCGAACTCCGCACCACCCCCGAGTGCATGACCGTTGAGTGCCGCCACCACAGGCCCCGGAAAAGCAGCGATACGGTCGCAGATCGTCCGCATGCGGCGCGCCATGCCCGCAGCCTCGTCCACCGTTCGTAGCTTGGCCAGCTCCTTCAGATCACCCCCCGAGACGAAGGCGCGATCGCCGGCGCCGGTGACGACAAGCACGCGAGCATCGCGGACCTTGTCGAGCTTCTCGTCGAGACGATCCATCGTCTCGAGCGAAATCGCGTTGCGCGCCTGTGGACGATCGATCGTGAGGAGCGCGAGTCCCTCGTCCAGTTCGAGCTCGACCATAGGGTAATTCTCCCAAGTGATATTGGAATTCTTGTCTGATGAGAATAACATGTTCACATGTCGGTGAAGGCCGACAGGAACTCCGCCGACGCCGCGGTGTACCTCGGCGCGGCTCCGTACCTACCTGGAGCGCAACAGATGCGGCAGATACCCCCCGAGCTCGTCGAACGCTACGAAAACGAAGGGTGGTGGACACGCGACACCCTCGGCGACCTTCTCGCCCGCGGCCTGAAGGCCACTCCGGACACCGAGTTCCGGATCTTCTCGGAGGTACGGCCCTGGGAGGGGACCTTCGCCGACGTCGAACTCGTGGCTCGCCGACTCGCAGGCGGCCTACGCAAGCGCGGCGTGGGCCCCGGCGACACGGTGGCGTTCCAGCTGCCCAACTGGATGGAGGCTGCGGCGGTGTTCTGGGCCTCGTCGTTCCTCGGCGCCGCGGTCGTGCCGATCGTCCACTTCTACGGACGCAAGGAACTCTCCTACATCCTGGGCGAGGCCAGGCCGAAGGTGTTCGTGAGCGCGGCACGTTTCGGAAACATGGAGTTCGCGCCGGACGTGTGTGCCGCGGTTCCGATCGTGGGCGTGGTCGGTTCCGACGCCGGCGAAATGCAGGGATCCGCAGTACAGGGCTCAACAGTACAGGGCTCAGCAGTCCCCTTCGAGGATCTGCTCGACGACGAGCCGTTCGAGGGTGTACTCCCCGCAGACACTGCCGCCGCTGCACTCCTGGCGTTCACGTCCGGCACCACGAGCAATCCCAAGGGCGTGATACATAGCCACCGGAGCCTCGGATGCGAGACCCGGCAGCTCGCCGCGCGGTACCCGTCCGACCGCGGTAAGCAGCTGACGGCGGCGCCGGTCGGCCATTTCATCGGCATGGTCAACGCCTTCCTCATCCCCATCCTCGACGGCAGCCCGATCAGTCTACTGGACGTGTGGAACCCCCAGCGGGCGCTCGAACTCATGGAGAGCGAGGCACTCGTCGTGGGCGGCGGCGCCACCTATTTCATGACGAGCCTCGTCGACCACCCCGACTTCGTCCCCGAACGGCACATCCCTTTCATGAAGTACGCGGGACTCGGCGGTTCCACGGTCCCGGCAGCAGTGACCCGGCGGCTCGCCGACTACGGCATCATCGTCTTCCGCGCGTACGGCAGCACCGAGCATCCGTCGATCACCAGTTCATTGGTGACCGCCCCGGAGGACAAGCGGCTCTACACCGACGGCAACGCCGCGCCCGGCGTCGAGATCCGCCTGACCGACGACGGCGAGATCCTCAGCCGCGGACCAGATCTGTGCGCCGGCTACACCGACCCCGAACTGACTGCGAAGGCGTTCGACGACGAGGGCTGGTACCACACCGGTGACATCGGAGTCCTCGACGACGACGGGTATCTCACCATCACCGATCGCAAGGCCGACTTCATCATCCGCGGCGGTGAGAACATCAGCGCCCTCGAGGTGGAGGAGGTTCTGCTTGCCCTCCCGTCGGTCGCGGAAGCCGCAGCCGTCTCCGCTCCCGACAACCGACTCGGCGAACACACCGCGGCGGTGCTTCGGCTACATCCGGGACACACCTTGCCGACCCTCGACGACGTACGGACGCACTTCGCGCAGGCCGGAGTCGCAAAGCAGAAGTGGCCCGAGGAGTTGCACGAAGTCACAGACTTCCCCCGCACTGCAAGCGGCAAGATTCAGAAATTCGTGGTCCGAAAGGACATTGCGGCACGCAACTGAAGAGAATAGTATTCTCACAGAGAGAGAAGGAGCATTTCTGATGACAGCGAAAGAATTGCCGTACCAGCTGTTCGACGCGGACAACCACCTCTACGAAACCGAAGAGGCCCTGACCAAGTTCCTCCCGGAGAAGTACAAGGGCGCGATCAAGTACGTCCAGGTCGACGGCCGCACCAAGATTGCGATCCGCAATCAGATCAGTGAGTACATCCCCAACCCGACCTTCGAGGTCGTCGCCCGGCCCGGTGCGATGGAGGACTACTTCAAGAACGGCAATCCCGAGGGCAAGAGCAAGCGGGAGATCTTCGGCAAGTCGATGAAGTCGATCCCGGCCTTCCGCGAGCCGGCCGCACGTCTCGAGCTGATGAACGAGTTGCAGATCGAGCGCACCTTGATGTTTCCGACGCTCGCCAGCCTCGTCGAAGAGCGCATGCGCGACGATCCGGATCTGATCCACGCGGTCGTCCACTCGCTCAACCAGTGGCTCTACGAGACCTGGGGATTCAACTACAAGGACCGCATCTACACGGTGCCGGTGATCAGCCTGCCCATCGTCGAGAAGGCGATCGAAGAGCTCGAGTGGTGTGTCGAGCGCGGCGCGAAGGCGATCCTCGTCCGTCCCGCGCCGGTCCCCGGGTTCAGGGGACCGAGGTCGTTCGCGCTCCCCGAGTTCGACCCGTTCTGGAAGCGGGTCGTCGAACTCGATGTTCTCGTCACCCAACACTCCTCCGACAGCGGTTACGCCCGGTACAACCAGGAGTGGGACGGCACCGGCGCCGAGATGCTCCCATTCGTGACCAACGCATTCCGCATGGTCAGCGAATGGCGCCCGATCCAGGACGCGGTCGCGTCGTGGGTGTGCCACGGTGCGCTCTTCCGCTTCCCGGAACTGCGGATCGCGGTCATCGAGAACGGCGCCTCCTGGCTCCCGCACGTGCTGCAAACCCTCGAAGACACCTACAAGAAGGCACCCGAGGGCTTCGGCATGCAGGATCCGGTCGCGGCGATCAAGAAGAGCATCCACGTCAGCCCGTTCTGGGAGGAGGACTTCAGCAAGCTGACCGCCCTCATCGGCGCCGAGCGCGTGCTGTTCGGGTCCGACTACCCGCACCCGGAAGGTCTCGCCGAGCCCACCACCTACATCAAGCACGTCGAACACCTTCCGCTGGAAGACCAGAAGCTGGTCATGGGCGGCAACCTCGCGAGGCTGCTGAAGGTATGAACTGGCAGACCATCCCCGAGATGGTCCTGAGTTCGGGCGATCGCTTCGGCAATGCCGAAGCGGTCGTCGACGGGGACCTCCGGATCACCTTCACCGAACTCACCGATCGGATCCGTCGAGCCGCCGGTGCCTTCGCCGACGCCGGCATCCGCAAGGGCGATCGGGTGGCGATCTGGAGTCCCAACTCGGCCGAGTGGGCAATCGCCGCGTTCGGTCTGCTCACCGCCGGCGGAGTCCTCGTCCCGATCAACACCCGTTACCGGGAGGACGAGGCCGGCGACATCATCCGCCGAAGCGGAGCGAAGGCCGTGCTCGTTCAGAAGGACTTCCTCGGACAGGATTTCACAGTCACCGAACCCGTACCGGTGTTCGATCTGAAGTCCGACTTCCTCTCCAGCGGCGAGCCGTTCGAAGAAAAGGTACGCGGCGACGATATCGCCGACATCATGTACACCTCGGGCACCACAGGTCGCCCCAAGGGCGTCATGATGAACCACACGCAGACCCTGCGGATGTTCTCGGAATGGTGCGATCTCGCCGATCTACGTCAGGGCGACCGCTACATGATCGTCAATCCGTTCTTCCACATGTTCGGCTACAAGGCCGGCCTGATCGCCTCGATGATCCGTGGCGCGACGGTCCTTCCGATCCCCGTACTCGACGTCGATGCCGTCCTCGAACTCGTCGAACGCGAGAAGGTCACGATGCTGCCCGGCCCCCCGACCCTCTACCAATCGCTACTGAATTCGGCGAGCGCCCGCAACCTCTCGTCGCTGCGCGCCGCTGTGACGGGCTCCGCGGACATCCCGGTCGACCTCATCCGGCGTATCAAGAACGAACTACCTTTCGAGACGATCATGACCGGGTACGGATTGAGTGAAGGCGGAACTGCCACCGCGTCGCGAGCCGGCGACACGTTCGAGCAGATCGCCACCACGGTCGGGACACCGTGCGACGGCATCGAGATTCGCATCGCCGACGACAACGAAGTGCTCATCCGCGGCTACAACGTCATGCAGGGCTATTTCGACGATCCGCAGGCCACCGCCGAGGCGATCGACGAGGAGGGCTGGCTGCAGACCGGCGATCTCGGCACGCTCGACGACGAGGGGCGGCTCCGCATCGTCGGCCGCAAGAAGGACATGTTCATCGTCGGGGGGTTCAACGCCTACCCCGCCGAAATCGAGGGTTTTCTCCTCGAACACCCCGCCGTCGACCAGGTTGCCGTCATCGGCGTTCCCGACGACCGGCTCGGCCAGGTCGGCAAAGCATTCGTCGTGTCGAGCAATCCGGTGCCGGTCGGCGACCTCATCGCATGGAGCCGGGCTCGCATGGCGGGATTCAAGGCGCCCCGCTTCGTCGAATATCTCGATGCGCTGCCACTCGGCGCCACCGGAAAAGTCATGAAAAACCAACTGCGGTAGTACGAATCACCACCGCACAGAGACCCATTACCGCACAACAGGAGGAGGCACGATGAGAGACGAAGCTGCAATGCTGGCCTTCGCCTTGAAGTGGAGACATTGGAACGGCGGCCCCGACGAAGACATCTTCGTCGAGTTCGGCATCAGCCCACCGGAGTTCTTCCACCGGTTGCGCGTGCTCCTGACGCGAGATCGGTGGAATCGGCTCGACCCGGATATCCTCGATCAACTCGTCAAGGTCTGCGACGAGCGGATCGGCGCTATCGATATCCGGTCGGTTGCCGACCGCGACCGGGCGAAGCTCGTCTCGCCCCGACACCCGCTCAGCAAGCTCTCGGCCTGACGCGGTGCTCCGGTACGGTCCTGCTGCGCCGGAGCACCGCTCAATGGCCGTCACTTACGCAGCTTGCTGAAATCCCAGCTCACGATCGTCGTCGGCTCGAGCTTCAGCCACGCATGCCGTCCATCGTAGGAGAAGCCGCGCCCGCCGGCATACTTGTCCGCGAAAAGCCTTTCAGGATAGTCAAGTTCGTCGACATTATCGCCGCGACGTGGCACTTCACCGACGATCGCTGCGCGGCCGCGTAGTTCCACGCCGCGAAGCCTCATGAAGTCGGAGCCCCCGTCGTCCACGATCACGGAAAGCCGTGCATCGCGATCGATGTCGGTCCAGCGTTGGCTACGGACCAGAGAGTTGAGCCACAACGCCTTTCCATCCCAGATGTACCAGAGCGCGCTCAAGTGGGGGCCACCCGACCCGAGGGTCGCAACCCGGCATACCGGCTGACTCTGTAGGAACTCGTCGCGCTCGTCATCGGACATCGCGATTGCGGTGCCTCGTCGTTGGCTGGTCATCGATCCCCGTTCCTCATTGTCGAGCCGCACTCCTCACGTCATCCGAGTTCGTGTCGACCGAGAATCGGACGCGGAAGCGAGGGTCACTGCCGCCGCAACCATCGCGCTGCCGGCACCTACCAGGCCCGACACTGCGTCGCTTCGATGCGGTGCTCTCCACCGGAGCGTTACCTACGACGCTTCGGCTTCCTCGAGGTCGATGGTCCCGACCTCGAACAGATTCTTGCGTCCCACGACAGAGGGCAGCGGGAAATGGCACGCCGCGTACTGCCCCGGACGCACCTCACGCATCTCCGGTTCTTCCTCCTCGCACCGGCTCTGCGCGCTCGGGCATCGTGTCCGGAAGCGGCACCCCGCCGGCGGGGCGAGCGGCGAAGGCACATCACCTGCCAGTGCCGGCCCCGCGAAAGCCTTGTCGGGGTCGGTCAAGGGAACCGAATCCAGTAGCGCCCTGGTATAGGGATGCGCCGGGTCGTCGTAGAGTTCGATGGAGTCACCGAACTCGCAGACCTTGCCCAGATACATCACCATCACGTTGTCGCTGACGGTGCGAACCACACCGAGGTCGTGCGCAATGAACACGACCGTCAGATCGAACTCCGCCTTGAGTTCTTCGATGAGGTTGAGGATCTGCGCCTGGACCGACACGTCCAGCGCCGACACCGGCTCGTCGCAGATCAACAGACGCGGTCCGAGCGCAAGCGCACGTGCGATCGCGACACGCTGCGCCTGGCCACCGGACAACTGCCGGGGCAAGATCTCCGCGAACCGGTCGCCCGGAAGTCCCACCTGCTCGAGCATCGACACAGACTTCTTCCCGCGCTCGTCGGCATCCGCGCCGGCAACCGTCAAACCTTCGACCACGATGTCCTTGACCGCGCGACGCGGATTGAGCGACGACACCGGATCCTGGAAGATCATCTGCATGTCGCGGCGCAGCGAGCGCATGTGCTTCTCGCTCGCATCCTCGATCCACTCGTCGCCGAAACGGATCCGGCCCGCCGTCACCCGGTCGAGACGGAGAACCGCACGGCCGGTGGTCGACTTTCCGCACCCGGATTCGCCGACGATGCCCAGCGTCTCGCCGGGAAGCAGATCGAAACTGATCTTCGACACCGCCTGCACCGTGCCGGCCTTCGACGGGTACTCGACGACGAGGTCCTGCACCGAAAGCAACGCTTCATCTCCGCGCAGATGCGCGGTACCACTACCTGCCATGTGATTCACCTCCGGATACAGACCCCACCGGAATCTTGACGGGGTTCGTGCATGCGACGTCGTGATCGACGCCGAATGATTCGAGCTCGATCGGCGCAGCCGAGCATGCGTCCTCCGCGTGCGAGCAGCGAGGAGCAAACCTGCACCCCTCAGGGGGCGAGGTCGGGTCGGGAAGCGACCCTTCGATCAGACGTAGCGGAGAATGTCGCTCGTGATCGATCGAGGGCGTCGCACCCAGCAGCGCATGGGTGTAACGATGCATCGGAGCGTCGAATACTTCACGGGTGGCACCTATCTCGGCGAGACGCCCCGCGTACATGACAGCCACCCGGTCGGTACGACCGGCAACGACGGCGAGGTCGTGGCTGATGAGCATCATCGCCATGTTCCGATCACGTTGTACGCGCCGGAGGAGGTCGAGGATCTGACGCTGCACCGTCACGTCCAGAGCTGTGGTCGGCTCGTCCGCGATCAGAAGATCCGGCTCACATGCCAGCGCGATCGCGAGCATCACGCGCTGACGCATGCCACCGGACATCTCGTGCGGATAGTTGCGCAATCTCCGCTCCGGATCGGGTACACCGACTTCGTCCAGGAGTTTCAGGGCGCGATCGTGGGCTTCGGACTTGCTCACTCCGAGGTGTCGTCGCATCCCCTCGGTGAGCTGACGCTCCACTCGTACAACGGGATTGAGGGAGCGGCCAGGATCCTGGAAGACCATGGCGATCTGGTTACCCCAGATCTCCAGCTTTTCCTTCTTGCTCAGGGACAACAGATCACGCCCCTGGAAGGTGACCTCGCCCGAGCGACCCGAGCGCGGCGGCATCAGACCCATGATCGCGCGGGCCATGACCGACTTGCCGGAGCCGGACTCACCGACGATACCCAGCGCCTGTCCGGAATCCAAGGTCAGCGACACATCGTCCACAGCGCGGACGGTGCCTCGCGGCGTGCCGATGTAAGCACGTAGATTTCTCACTTCGAGAAGCGGCTGAGTATTCACGGTGAGCCGGCCCTTTCAGTCGTGTCGGCTAGTTGCTACTGATCCAGAGCTCTTCGGGCAGGGTCGCGCCGAGTGTGAAGAGTTCGACTCCGTGGGTGTCCTCGCTGAAGGTCACCGACGGCAGCGCCCTCGTGTACCAGAGGCCCACCGCTGTGTCGGCGAGAATTTGCTGCACTTCGTCGTATGCTTCCTTGCGCTCGTCCTGGGTCGCGCCGAACCGGCCGCGTTCGAGCGCCGCATCCAGTTCGGGGTTGTCCACGCCCATGAAGTTTCCGGTGGAGTCCGACGCAAACGCCATCGACAGTGCGTAGTCGGGGTCCTGGGTGATCGCGGACGAGATGAGCATGTCGAAGTCGCGTGCACCTGCTCGGGCCGTCACTGCTGCGAAGTCGGTGACCTCCACGTTCATCTCGACGTTCTCGAATGCACTGAGCTGGGCCTGGATCGACTCCGCGAGGACGCGGCTCTCGGTGGTCGGGTACGACAGGAAGGTGAACGAGACGGGCTTGCCTTCTGCTGCGAGCTCGTCGAAGAGACTCTGCGCTTCTTCGGTATTCGTCTCGCCGAGTGGAATATCGGCGTAGAACGGCGAATCTTCAGGGAAGAACGTGGCGGGAACTTCTCCTTCACCGTTGTAGACAACGGTGTTCACGGCGTCGAGATCGACGGCCAGCGATACTGCACGACGCGCACGCTCGTCGTCGAAGGGCGCACGACGTTGATTCATGCCCACATACTGGCCGCCGCCGGTGGAGGTCACGACGTACTGGAGCCCTGCGGCGTCGGCCTTGTTGACGTTGGTCCAGCTGGTCTCCGCGGTCAGATCGGCACCGCCGGTGGTCATCGTGTTCGAACGCTGATTGGCGTCGGCGACGGTGCGAACGGTCAGGTTGTCGAGATAGGGCTTCGGCGCGTCCCAGTACTGCGGGTTCTTCTCGAGTTCGATCGCATCCTGACGCGCCCAATTGGTCAGAGTGAACGGGCCTGCACCGATCGGGTTTCGGTCGAACGCCTCACGCCCCTGCTCGAGCGCCGCCGGAGAGGCAACCCAGTTGAGGGCACCTGCAACGAGCGCCTGACCGAACTGTGGGTTCGGCTCGACCATCGTGACCCGCAGAGTCACCGGATCGACGACCTCGGTGGACTCCACCTCCACTGCCTGGCGAATGGTCGTGGATCCCAGGGCCGGATCCTTGAGCCGATCCCAGTTGTACTTCACCGCAGCAGCATCGAGAGGAGTTCCGTCGCTGAAGACCAGACCGGGTTGCAGGGTAAGAGTGAACGTCTTGCCACCGTCGTCGCTCGAGAAGTCCGTGGCCATCTTGTATTCGAGCTCGAACGTGTCGTTGTTCGTGATCATCAACGTGCCGTAGAGCGCGTTGCCGAGAAGTGGCTGGTGCGCCCAGGTGTTGGACAGGGCAGCGGGGTCGAGCGACCGCGGTTCACCCATCTGCAGGACGCGCGCAGTGCCGCCGGCGACAGGATCGCCGGCCTCCACTGTGGCCGCGGTCGAATTGCTGGCAGACCCGGAGTTTCCGCCGGAGCCGCATGCACCCAGAACCAGGGCCGCGGAGCAGGCAGCTGCGAACGCGGCTGCCATACGTCTGTGTCGGATCATTCTCGGCCTCTCGTGGTTCAAGTAGTTTGGGGAAGGACGACCGGTGCACGGCGAGATGACTCAGTCGTGCAGCGTGCGGTCGTACTTGGTGCGGAGGTGATCGCCTACCTGGTTGAGGCCGAACACCGTGAGGAAGATGACGAGAGAGGGAACCATCACCAGATGCGGCGAGGTGGACAGCGCGTCCTTTCCGTCGTTGATCATCCCGCCCCAGCTCGGCTGCGGTGGCGGAATACCGAGGCCGAGGAAGCTCAGGGAGCCCTCAGCGACGATGAGCGCCGCCATCACGATGGGCAGGTAAGACGCGAGGGGCGCGATCACATTGGGCATGATCTCTCGGAACAGGATTCGGCCGTTTCCGGCTCCCATATTCTTTGCAGCCCTGACGAATTCACGCGATGACCACGCAAGCGTATTTGCGCGGGACAATCTGATGAACGACGGAACGGCCATCAGACCGAGGCCCAGCAGCATGGTCTCCACACTCGGGGTCAGGATCGACGCCAGCGCGAGCAGCAGGATCAGCGGGGGGAACGCAAGCATGGCATCGGTGATCAGGGTGATCACGGAGTCGAGCTTCTTGCCGAAGTAGCCGGAGATCAGGCCGAAGAACGAACCGATCGTGAAGCCGGTCAAGCCGGCGACGGCACCGATGACGAGCGATACCTGCGCGCCGTAGATGATGCGCGAGAGCATCGATCGGCCTAGCGTGTCGGTTCCCAGGAGGGTGTCGAGTGACTCGAACGAGGGTGGCTGGCGCGGAGATCCGATCGGGACATCGTAGGGCGCGATGGGAAGTAGGCCTGCGAGGATCGCCGCGCCGATGATGACCACCAGCCACACAATCGACAGGTAGACCAGAATCGAACGCGTCTTCTTGACCTTGGGGACGTCGGGTAGCGCGTCCGCGGTCTTTTCTGTGGAGAGGCCGTCTCCACGCTTCTCGAGCGCGACCTGCGTCATGCTCCGACCACCTTCCTGACCCGCGGGTCGATGACTTGGTAGCTGAGGTCGACGAGGGTGTTGATCCCGACGTACACGACCGCGATGAAGACGACGATGCCCTGCACCATGATTACGTCACGTGACGTGATCGACGAGGCAACCAACTGCCCCAGCCCCGGTAGACCGAACAGCGTTTCGACGATCACAGTGCCGCCGATCAAACGACCGAGGTTGATGCCGGCGACCGTGATGAGAGAGAACGACGACGGCCTCAGTGCGTGCCGCATCATCACGTACCAGGAGGGCATCCCCTTCGCACGCGCCGACGCAACGAAGTCCTCGCGAAGGGTGCCGATGAGGTCGGTTCTCAAGAGCCGATGGAATGCGGCAATCTCGGTGAGGGCGATCGCGATGGCCGGAAGGATCGCACCGCGCAAATTGTCGCCGAGGCCTTCACTCATTCGCGACCAGCCCATCACCGGGAAGATCTGCAGCTGAATGGCGAAGTAGTAGATCAGCACCGGACCTGCGATGAAGGCGGGCACCGAGAGGAACACCGCAGACAGTCCGTTGATTGCCCGATCGACCTTGCTGCCCGGACGTGACGCCGAGATGATGCCCATCACGAGGGACACGACCAGCGCGATGATCAGGCCCATGGCCGCGAGCTGGAGCGTGACGGGGAGGCGCTCGACGATGGCTTCGCTCACAGATTGCCCGGTGAGCGGCGATGTTCCGAGATCACCACGGACGGCGTTGCCGAGCCAGTCGAAATAGCGCACCCAGAACGGTTGGTCCAGACCGAGTTCGGAATTCATGTTCGCGACCGCTTCGGGCGTTGCGTTTTCCCCCAGGATGACCTGGGCAACCGACCCCGGCGCGAAGCTGAGCAGGGCAACAACCGCAATCGTTACCAGCAGGACAACCAGAATGCTGCGCCCCACTCGTGTGGAAACCGTGGAAATCATCCGAACTCAACTTTCATCGCGATACGGAACCGTGCCGCCTAGAACAAGAGACGAAGAACTTGTGACGGCTCCCACAGTAGGGCGTTCTCGCTGCAACGGCAATATCAGTCCAGATAAAAAAGAATGGTTATGTTCAAATTACAGAACGGCAATCTTGCACTCCGGCAATATTTCATCGGAGCACCCGATCGAAACGGAGAAGGAACCACCTCGATACGACGAAAACCCGCGCGACACAATGTGTGTGCGCGGGTTCTCGTTGCCGATCGTCAGGCCTTTGCGGCTTCCAGAATCGTCACGGCTGCAACGGCGGTAGGCCCACCGACGTTGTGCGCCAGCCCTATCCGAGCTCCGTCGACCTGGTTGGCAGCACTACCACGCAATTGCTCGAACAACTCGACGCACTGCGCCACTCCGGTGGCACCCGGCGGGTGGCCCTTGGTATTGAGCCCACCGCTAGGATTCACCGGCAGCGACCCTCCGACGCTCACACTGCCGGATTCGATGAGTTTGAATGCCTCGAACTTCTCCGCGAATCCGAGATCTTCGTAACTGATCAACTCGATCCCCGTGAAGTAGTCGTGCACCTCGGCCACGTCTATGTCGGACGGGGTCATTCCGGCGATCGCAAACGCCTGCTTCGCCGCGCGCACCGTCGCCGCAAATGACGTCATATCGCGCTTGTGCTGGTGCATAACAGAATCGAGTCCGACCCCGGTTCCACGAATCCAGACCGGACGATCGGTGAACCTGTCGACCAGGTCGTCGGCCACCAGGACCACAGCAGCGGCACCGTCGCTCTGCGGTGCGCAGTCGTAGACCCCGAAGGGGGTGACGACGGTGTCCGCCGAGAGCGCCTCTTCGACTGTGAGCTCGAATCGTCGGCACGCCTTCGGGTTACTCATCGCATGGTGGTGATTCTTGACCGCCACCATCGCCATGTGTTCACGGGTCGCCGGCGATTCGTGCAGATATCTACGCACGTGCAGCGCGAATCCGGCCTGCGCGAGCCCGAGCGGATAGTCCCAGGCCATGTCGCGGGACATGGCCTCCCATTCCCACAACATCCCCTTCGATGCTGTTTCGCGGAGCTTGTCGGCCCCCATGACGAGCGCGACGTCATAAGCTCCGGATGCGATGCCGAACACGGCATTTCGGATTGCGTCATGTCCTGTGGCGCACGAATTCTCGACACGGGTGACAGGGATGTCACGCAAGCCCAGAGTGTCGGCCAGAATCCCTGACGGGAAGCCGTCGGTGGTGCCCATCGAGCCGAACCACGCGGCCTGCAGATCTGAGAGATCGAGCCCCTTGTCGATGCTCGCCGCACACTCGGAGAACGCCATCGGCAGGAGGTCTCTGATGCCCAAGGCGAAGTGCTCCGCGAACGGCGTCATTCCCGCACCGACGATCGCCACGTTCCTCATGCCGCATCCTCCGTTCCTGCACGTTCCACACCCGCGGTATCGGGCTCGAATGCATAGCCGTAGTCGGGTACACCCGAGCGGACCGCCACCCGCCTGAGCACCAGCCGGCCACGATCACCGATGTCGACAGTGCCTGGCTCGACGCCGGTGACCCGCACCAGGGCCCGTACGCCCACGTCGTCGAGTTCGACGATCACGAGGGTGTACGGCGTCTTCAGACCGGGCACCGAGACGTGCACGGTCACCTCGGTGTACACGGCGCCGGTACGAGGCAGTTCGACGAAGGTGTAGTCGGTCTTCAGCGTTCCATCCCTGTCCACTCGATAGCGGGGCGGGAAATCCAGCTCGTCGCTGTCCGAGAACTTTCCCGCCTCCCAGCGCACCTTCGCCTCGAAGGCCCGCTCGTACGCGGCAAGCGAGATGGGGATTTCACCGGTGGCGAGCCGGCCGGATTCGGGCAGAGGCTGCGGGGCACGCTCCCGGCGAAGGACCGAAGCCGAGCCGTCCGCCACCGTGATACCCGACAGACTCGCCTGTTCGATCCCTACCAGTGGTCCGGTCGTCGAAGCTTCCGTCATGGCTGCCAACGCGAACAGACTCGAACTCGCGCCGGTCGTGGGAAGTGCGACAGAATCACCGGCGGCGAGGGTTGCCGCGTCCTTGCGTCCGACGCCCGCAACGACGACGGGGCTGTCGACCCACGCCGTCGCCAGGGACGCGAGGTAGCCACGCTTCTCGAGTAGTCGCGGATCGCCGTAGTCGTGGACCTCCCCCGAACTGTTCCGCGTCCGGACCGGCAGGCTCCGAGACACCCGCGCAGCGGTGCGCACCTGCAGTCCACGTTCTGCGGTGAGCGCGGCCGCCGCACCCGCTCCGTCGATGTCGACCCCGATCACGAGAGTTCTCGGCCTCGCCGAGCCGAGCGCGTCGAGTGTCGCGGGAGCTCCGCCCAATCGCTCGATGACTTCGAGCTCGGGATCGAGCCCGAGACCGGCGAGGAGCACCGCGGCGTTGCTGCTCTCCGTGAGCGGCAAGTCGCGGCTCACGAGGACGACGTACTCGACCGAACCTCCGGATTCGAGCGCGGCGCGACCCGCTTCGACAGCAAGCGTGACAGCGTCCTCGTCGTCTCCCGGCACCCGGGAGTCAGGTGTACCCCAACACGGCAGGTACGTACCGATCGAAGCGATGTATGGCATGGGGTTCTCCCGACGAACGTGACGACTGCCGACCTAGGTGACCGCGCCGGCAGCCTTGAGGGCGATGATCCGATCCCAGTCGAGCCCGAGCTCGAGCAGGACTTCCTCCGTTTGAGCAGCGAATTCGGGTGCTGCTCCGGAACTCGGCGCGGTGAGGTCGAACTGGACCGGATTACTGACCAGTTCGAGCTCACCCGCCTTGACGATGTACTCGTTGGCTCTGACCTGCGGGTCGCTCGCCACCTGCAATGAATCCTGCACGGGCGCCCACGGGCCGGAGAGGCTTCCGAAACGCTCGGTCCACTCGGGGAGCGTACGGGTTCGGATCGCCTCGCGAATCAGATCGACGGCGTCTTCCGTGTGTGCGGCGATCTGCTCCGAACCGGCGAAACGGGGATCGTCGATCAGTTCGGGACGTTCGATGAGCGTGCAGACCTCGGCCCAATACTTCGCCGGCTGCAACATCACGAACGACAGGAAGCGTCCGTCCGCAGTCTCGTACAACCCGGACAGCGGGTTGGTGACAGCACCGTGCCCGCCGGGCACCGGTGCCACCATGTGATCATTCATGTGTACCGACAACGCAATTCCGTGGCCCATCGCCCACACACCGCTGCTGAGCAACGACACGTCGACGATCGACGGCTCGCCGGTACGCTCACGTTTGAACAGGGCCGCCGCGATACCACCTGCGAGGTTCGTCCCGGAGATGGTATCGCCGAATGCCGGTCCCGGCGGACTGATCATGCCTTCTGTTCCGGGCGGCGTGAGAGAGGCGGCAATCCCGCCTCGTGCCCAGAATGCGGTCATGTCGTAGCCGCCTTTGTCGGCTTCTTCGCCACGTGGACCGAGCGCGCTGCCGCGCGCATAAACCACCTTCGGGTTCACAGCCCGAATATCGTCGACGTCGATGCCGAACTTCGTCCGGGCCTGCGGGAGGAAGCTCGTCAGGAACACGTCGCAGTTGCGAGCGAGGTCGTGGAGAAGTTCCTTACCCTCAGAAGTGCTCATATCGACGCCGACGCTGCGCTTCCCGCGATTCGCATGTTCGACATTGGGATTCGGATCACCCTCGACGCGCATGTGACCGATCTGGCGAAGGCCACGCTGCGGATCACCGGTGACCGCGTGTTCGACCTTGATGACGTCGGCGCCCCACTCGGCCAGCACTGCACCCGCCGAAGGAACGAACCCGTACATCGCGACCTCGAGGATTCGGACACCGTCCAACGGCTTCATGACTTGACCACGGCCGCGTAGGCCTTGGTCTCGAGGAACTCTTCCAGACCCGAGGTGCCCATCTCACGACCGATGCCCGACTGCTTGTAGCCACCGAACGGCATGTCCGGGGTGAAGTAGTTGCCGCCGTTGATGCTGAAGGTACCGGTGCGAATACGCCGTCCGATCGCGATGCCACGCTCTTCGTCCGCGGTGAGCACACCGCCGGAAAGCCCGTACTTCGAATCGTTGGCTATCCGCACCGCATCGTCGTCACCGTCGTGCGGGATGACCGCGAGAACCGGACCGAATGCCTCTTCCTGGGCGAGTTCACTCGACGGGTCGACATTCGCCAGGAGTGTCGGCTCGTAGAAGTAGCCGGGATCGACGGGCTTGCCACCGGTCGCCAGCGTTGCACCGTCCTCGATCGCGCGCCGCACGAGTCCGTCGACCTTGTCGCGCTGCTTCGCGCTGATGAGCGGACCCATGTACATCTTGGGGTTCGTCGGGTCGCCGAACGGCACGTTGGCCATGAAGCCCGCGACCCGCGCGACGATCTCGTCGTGTTTTTCGCGCGGAACGACCAATCGGGTGGTGAGAGCGCAACCCTGCCCCGCGTGCGAGCAGATGCTGAAGGCCGCGAACTGAGCGACCATGTCGAGGTCGGCATCGTCGAGAACGATCAACGCCGACTTGCCGCCGAGTTCGGTGAAGACCTTCTTCATCGTGGCCGCCGCCGCGGCCATGATCTGTGCACCGACGGGGGTCGATCCAGTGAACGTGACGACGTCGACGTCGGGGTGGGTGGTCAGGACCTCCCCGACGGGAATCCCCGATGACGAGAGGACGTTGACCACGCCCGCCGGGATGTCGGTGTGCTCCTTGACGAGCTCGCCGAGTGCATTGGTGATGAGGGGGGTGTCGGGTGCTCCCTTGAGGACGATCGTGCACCCGGCAGCGAGTGCGGGTGCCAGCTTCGCCATGGCGAGCTGCACCGGGTAGTTGTACGCGGTGATTGCGGCGACGACACCGGCCGCTTCCTTGTCGATCCACCGGCGGTGCTTCTGCCCGCGAATCTCGATCTCGTCGAGTTCCTCCGTCAAAGGGTAGCCGCGCAGGAGGTCTGCGTAGTACTTGACGATCTCGAGCGGCGCTTCGAGCTGATTGCCGTGGGTGAGCACTCGGGTGGCACCGACTTCGCCCATCAGGAGCTCGCGCAGCTCTTCCTTGTTGTCCTGCAGCGCCTGGTACAGCTGATCCAGACAGTTGGCGCGGAACTCGGCATCGGTTGCCCAGGTGGTGGTGTCGAATGCACGGCGCGCAGCGGCAACCGCAGCCTCTGCTTCGTCCACGCCGGCATCCGGGGCGTGTCCGTACAGCTCACCGGTTGCAGGATTGTAGGACGGGAAGGTCTTACCGAGAGTGACCAACTCGCCGTCGATGAGCAAGGGTTTCGTCACGCCCGTCGACGTGGCGCCGTCGACTACTGCGGTCGACCCGTTGTCCTGCGGTGACATTCCGTCTCCTCACTCTGAGTGGAAATATTATTCTCGCATCTGAGAATCATCGATCTATTGGACGCGACTGTACCAAGCCGACGGGCTCACGCCTACCCCAGAACGTGATTCACACCACCGACGAGACGGGGAGCATCGCGAGTGAGACCCGGACAAATCCGGTCTTGCAACCCCCAATCGAACGAGAGTATGGTTCTCGCATATGGAAGGGAGATTCTTGTGATTGAGACAACAGCACTCAGTCCCTCGCTCGGGGTGGAAGTAACGGGCCTCGACAACCTCGACGACGACTCAGTGGCTGCTCAGCTGCTCGAGGCGCTCAAATGGCGAGGGGTGCTGCTCATCCGCGGCCTGAACCTCGACGACGAGGGCCAACTGGCCTTCAGCCGCCGTCTCGGAACGCTGGTACAGCCCGCCCCGGGGCAAGAGATCTTCACCGTTTCACTCGATCCCGCGAAGACACCCTCGGCCGAGTACCTCAAGGGCACGTTCTACTGGCACATCGACGACACCACCAACGATGTCCCGGCCAAGGCGACCACACTCTCTGCGCGCCACGTCGCGATGGTCGGCGGCGGAACCGAATTCGCCAGCACCTACGCCGCATACGAGAACCTGCCCGAGCACGAGAAGAAGCGTTACGAAGATCTTCGGGTCGTCCACAGTTTCGAGGCCGCACAACGTCTGGTGCACCCCGACCCCACCGAAGAACAGATCTCCGGATGGCGCAGACTCCCCGAACACGAGTCGTCCCTCGTGTGGAAGCGCCGCGACGGCCGCCGTTCCCTCGCGATCGGAGCAACAGCCGATCGGATCGTCGGCATGAGCCCGCAGGAGAGCCGCGAGCTCCTCGACGAACTTCTCACCTGGACCACGCAGGAGCGCTTCGTCTACTCGCACGAGTGGGCGGTCGGGGATCTCGTCGTCTGGGACAACACCGGCATGCTCCACCGCGCTCTCCCGTACGACCCGTCGTCCGAGCGCCTCATGCGCCGCACCACGATCGTGGGTGCCGAAGCATGGGCGTGAAAACAGCCGTCGTCACCGGCGGAAGCTCGGGAATCGGCAAGGCCATCGCGGAACGTCTGCGCAAGGACGGCCACCAGGTAGCCGTCTTCGATCTGAACCCGTCCGGCGAAGAGCTCGAGTACCAGGTCGACGTCTCCGATCCCGATCAGGTCGCCGCGGCCTTCGCTCAGGTCCGCGACGAACTCGGACCCGTAACGATCCTGGTCAACGGTGCCGGACTCGAGTTGTACAAGAGATTCAAGAACATCGACTACGCCACGTGGCAAAAGGTCGTCGACGTCAACCTCGGCGGCGTGTTCCACTGCGTCCAGGCGGCACTCCCCGACATGATCGACGCCGGTTGGGGTCGCATCGTGAACATCTCCTCCTCTAGCGCGCAGTCCGGTCAGCAGTTCATGTCCGCGTACGTGTCGGCCAAGGCCGCGGTCAACGGGCTCACGAAGTCGCTCGCGCTCGAATACGGCCCCGACGGAATCACCGTCAACGCGGTCCCACCCGGATTCGTCGATACCCCCATGCTCCGCCGCTCCGAGAGCAAAGGCCTGCTCGGCGGCACGATCGAAGACCACATCCAGCGCACACCGGTCCGTCGGGCCGGGCGTCCAGAAGACATCGCTGCTGCGTGTGCGTTCCTGATCTCGGAAGAAGCCGGCTACATCACCGGACAGATCCTCGGCGTCAACGGTGGCCGAAACACATAACCGCAGTAAGTGAACCGCAGTCAGTGCACAATGCCGGCCCACTTTCGGGCCTGTGACAACCACACACTCGATCGAAAGGACGGACAGTGGGACGCGTAGAAGGCAAGGTCGCATTCATCACCGGCGCGGCACGGGGGCAGGGTCGCAGCCACGCAGTCAAGCTCGCTTCCGAGGGTGCCGACATCATCGCCGTCGATCGGTGCGAGGACTTCTCGACCATCGGCTACCCGATGGCCACACAGGAAGATCTGGACGAGACCGCTCGACTCGTCGAGAAGGAAGGCCGTCGCATCGTGACGGTCAAGGCGGACGTCCGCGACGCCGCGCAGATGCGCGCAGCGGTCCAGCAGGGCCTCGACGAACTCGGGAAGATCGATATCGTGGTCGCACAGGCCGGTGTCGCCGGCATGAAGGGCGAGCCTCAGCGGCAAGCCTGGGCCGATGTGGTCGACACCAATTTGGTCGGCACGATCAACGCCGTGCAGGCCGCGCTGCCGCACCTCGGCGACGGCGCGTCCATCATCGCGACCGGTTCGACCGCCGCGCTGATGGATGTGTCGAAGGTCGATCAGCCGGGCAAGGACCTCGGTGGCGCCGCCTACGTGTTCTCGAAACGCACCCTGTCGCAGTTCATCCATGACCTGGCGACGCACCTTGCCCCGGCCGGTGTGCGCGCGAACGTGCTGCACCCCACCAACTGCAACACCGACATGCTGCAGAGTGAGCCGATGTACCGGTCGTTCCGTCCGGATCTCGAGCACCCGACCCGCGCCGATGCGGAACCGGCCTTCGGTGTGCAGCAGGCCATGCGGATTCCGTTCATCGAGCCGGAGGACAGCAGTAACATGGTGCTTTTCCTCGCCTCCGACGAATCTCGCTACGTCACCGGAATGCAGATGCGTGTGGACGGTGGCGGCTACCTCAAGTGGTACGACTACCACATCTGACGACGACCCCCGGCCTTCGCGCCGGAACAGACTCCCCGAAATGTACAGCCCATCCACAATATCCATTCGAACGGGAGGAACGCCATGAAGGTGCGAGTCGACCCCGAACGCTGCCAGGGGCACACATTGTGCGCCATGGCAGCACCGGATGTCTTCGAGCTGAGCGATATCGACGGCCACGCCACGGCCATCGACACCGAGATCCCGGACCACCTCGAGGAGAACGTGCACGAGGCGATTCGTTCGTGCCCCGAACAAGCGATCACCATTCTCTGAAATCCGCGAGAGGACAGTCATGAGTGTCGACCCAGTTGCCGACGCAACCCGCCGTACACCCACATTCGACTTCGACCGGCACGCACCGGAATACCGGGATCGCTTCCTCGACGTCACCCAGGAAATGCACTCGAAATGCCCGATGGCATGGTCCGACACCCACGGTGGCCACTGGGTCGCCGCCGGCAGCAGCCAGGTGTTCGACCTCGCACGTCATCCGGAAGTGTCCACCGACCACGACATCCACGGTAAGCGTAAGGGATACAAGGGTATTTCGATTCCCTGGAACTCACGCGCATCCGGTGTTCGTGGGGGCATACTCGAGATGGACGATCCCGAGCACCACGAGTTCCGGGCTCTGCTCAACCCCTACCTGTCCCCCGCCGCCGTCGAGCGGTGGATCCCCTTCGTCGACGAGGTCGTCCGCGCGGCCATCGACGAGAAGATAGAGAGCGGGCAGATCGATTTCGTCGACGATCTCGCGAACATCGTGCCCGCCGTCCTGACTCTGGCCATGATGGGGATTCCCATCGAGAAGTGGGTCATCTACAACGAACCGGTTCACGCCGCGGTCTACACCCCGCCAGACTCCCCGGACATCCCGCGCATCAACGAGATGCACCGCACCATGGGACTCGACCTGCTCACGAGCCTGATCGAGATCCGGGACAATCCCCGTCCGGGCCTGATCAATGCAATCGCAAATGTCGAGATCCTCGGCGAGAAGCCCGACGACATGGAGCTGCTGGGCATCCTCAGCCTCCTGATCGGCGGTGGATTCGACACGACGACCGCACTCACTGCCCATTCGCTCGAATGGCTGGGTCTCAACACCGAGGAGCGAACTCGTCTGAGCGAGGAGCGCGACACTCTCCTCAACCCCGCCACCGAGGAATTCCTCCGCTACTTCACTCCGGCGCCGGGCGACGGCCGCACCTTCGCCGCCGACTACGAACTCGACGGCACCGAGTTCAAGGAAGGCGACCGGCTGTGGTTGTCGTGGGCCATGGCCAACCGCGATCCCGAGTTGTTCGACGAACCGAACAGCATCGACCTCGAGCGACGGGGTAACCGTCACTTCAGCTTCGGACTCGGGATTCACCGGTGCGTCGGATCCAATATGGCGCGCATGGTGTTCAAGCGGATGCTGCTCGCCGTTCTCGATCGCATGCCGGACTACGAGGTCGACGTCGAGGGTACCGTGCACTACGACACGATCGGCGTGATCCAGGGTATGCGGCACCTGCCGGCAACGTTCACCCCCGGACCGCGTCTCGGCGACAATCTCGACGACACGTTGAAGAAGCTTCAAAAGATCTGCGACGAACAGCGCCTCGCAGATCCGATCACGCGGAAGAAGGATTCGGCGAACATCGGCAACTGAGCCGACAGCAGCCGATTTCACTGGGGCGCCGCGGCCTCGACGCGCAGCGGCGCCCAGCACCGACAGTAAGGAATTCGACACACGTGGCCGAGACAGCGGTGGTCGATCAGACCGGAGACACACCCGTGGCGAAAGCCTCGGGACGTCCCCTACCCCAGCTCACCTCTCAGAACCGATTCTTCTGGACGGCCGGCGCCGACGGGGTGCTGCGGATTCAGGAATGTGAGTCGTGCTCGGCTCTCATCCATCCGCCGCAACCGATCTGTCGGTACTGCAGGGAGCACCGAATGGGTGTCCGCGAGGTATCGGGCTTCGCCACTCTCACGGGGTTCACGATCAACCACCGCTTCGCGGTACCCGGCCTGCCCGCGCCGTATGTCGTCGCGCAGGTTGCGATCGAAGAGGACCCTCGGGTCCGGCTGACGACCAACATCGTCGGCTGCGACCCAGAGACGCTCGAACTGGGCATGCGGATGGAAGTCGTCTTCCAGCAGGACGCAGACGTGTGGCTTCCGCTCTTCCGGCCGGCGCAGGAGCAAGGCGAACTCGCGCCTCTCCCGCAGGACGAGATCGAGCCGGGCCAGTTCCGGTTCCATGTGCGCCCTCCGGCCACGCAGGACAAGTACGAGGACAAGGTCGCCCTCACCGGTATCGGCATGTCCGACATCGGCCGGCGGCTGATGCGGTCACCCATCGACCTGACCATCGACGCATGCGAGCGAGCGGTCGCCGATGCAGGTCTGACGATGGGCGACATCGACGGCATCGCCAGCTATCCCGGGGGCGGGAACGTCGGCGGATTCGGCGAGGGTGGAATCACACAGGTCGAAGCGGCGCTGGGTTTGCAGCCGACGTGGCACAACGGCGGTATCGAGACGTTCGGCCCCGGCGGCTCGGTGATCGCTGCGATGATCGCGGTCGCCAGTGGAGCCGCACGGCATGTGCTGTGTTATCGCACCCTGTGGGAGGCGACCTACGGCGAGTTGATCAAGCGCGGGGAGATCGCTCCTCCGTCCGGCGGGCGCACCCCGAATTGGTTCATGCCGTTCGGTGCCACGTCCGCTGCCCACACCCTCGCGCAGAACGCGCAGCGGCATTTCCACCGCTATGGAACCGACCGCGAAACGCTCGGGTGGATCGCGCTCAACCAACGCGCCAACGCGGCGCTGAACCCCACCGCGATCTACCGCGACCCGATGACGATGGACGACTACCTTTCCGCCCGCCCCATCACCACGCCGTTCGGACTCTACGACTGCGATGTCCCGTGCGACGGTTCGATCGCCGTCATCGTCTCGGCCGTCGACGCGGCACGCGACCTCCCGAAGACGCCGGTGCTCGTCGAGGCCGTCGGTTCCCAGATCGTGGAGCGAATGGACTGGGATCAGAGCACGTTGACCCACGAACCGCACACTCTCGGACCGGCCGCGCACATGTGGACCCGCACGACGTTGCGACCTCAGGACGTCGACGTCGCCGAACTCTACGACGGCTTCAGCTTCAACTGCCTGTCGTGGATCGAGGCACTCGGATTCTGCGGCATCGGCGAGGCCAAGGACTTCCTCGACGGCGGCAGGAACATCGCACTCGACGGCGCCCTGCCCCTCAACACCCACGGTGGTCAGCTCTCGCACGGCCGCACCCACGGCATGGGGCTGATTCACGAAGCCGTGACGCAATTGCGTGGCGAGGCAGGCGTTCGCCAGGTTCCCGGTGCACGCGTCGCCGTGGCCACCAGCGGCGGGCTCACTCCCGGCGGCGCGATGCTACTCCGGACCGACTCATGACCTTCTCTCCCCACCAGTCCTCAGCGATCGAGGAGGCCGATGTCGACGACGCGTGGAGTTCCTCACCCGTCTCCCGCGTCGTCGATATCGAGGGAATCCCGATCTCGGGACTGCTCCTCGAGGCCCCCGAACCGCGAGCGGTGATCATTGCGCTCCACGGAGGTGCCGCCTTCTCCGCCTACTGGGACTGCCCCGGTCACCCCGAACTGTCGATGATGCGCACCGCTGCCCAGCACGGATACACGGTGCTTGCGCTCGACCGTCCCGGCTACGGTACGTCGAGACCGTTCGCCGAGGAGCTTCGCGACCCGCAGCGTCGGGCCGACCTCACCTACGCGGCAGTCGATGCAGTCCTCGGCTCGGGTGCCTGCAGGAGCAGCCTGTTCCTGTGGGGACATTCGGTCGGCAGCGAACTGGCGGTTCGGATGGCCACCGACGATCACGGCCACGATCTGCTCGGCCTCGCAATTTCCGGTACCGGCCGCGAACATCACGCTCTCGCGGCCGGGATTCTCGGCACGCGTGAGCGTTACGCTCAGGCGAAGGGGGTCGGCGAACTGATCTGGACTCCCGAGGAGGGGCTCTATCCGTCCGATGTCCTCGGTGGCGCGGCGATCGGCTCTCGAACGCCCGACTACGAGGCCGATGTCACCGCGGTCTGGCCCACGGAGACATTCCCTCTGTTGGCAGCGCAAGTGCGGGTCCCCGTCCACTACACCGCCGCCGAGCACGAGCGGGTGTGGCGCAGCGACCCGGAGGCACTCGACGACGTCGCCGCGATGTTCACCGCGTCCCCGCGTGTCGACACCGCCCGGATCGCCGGAGGCGGGCACAACCTCAGTATCTGCAACGCCGCACCGAAGTATCACCGGACGGTCTTGGACTTCATCGACGACCACCTCGCTCAGCGAGCCGACCAAGGTAAGGACACATGATGCGCGTCGGATTCATCGGACTCGGTAGCCAGGGCGGCCCCATGGCCCGCCGCATCGTCGAAGCCGGCTACGAGGTGACACTGTGGGCCCGCCGGAAGGAGTCTTTGGAACCCTACGCCGACACCGCCGCGAACTACGCCGATACTCCCGCAAAGCTCGCGGAAGCCAGCGACCTCGTGTGCGTGTGCGTCGTCAGCGATGACGACGTCCGCGCAGTGATCACCGGTGAGCACGGCATCCTCGACGGACTGCGTGACGGCGGCATCATCGCAATCCACAGCACCATCCACCCCGACACCTGCACGGAACTCGCCGAGGTAGCACGCGAAAAGGGCGTATCGATCATCGACGCACCCGTCAGCGGCGGCGGCATGGGGGCAGCCGCGGGCACATTGCTCGTCATGCTCGGAGGCGACGACAAGACCGTGGAGACGGCTCGGCCTGTGTTCGAAACATACGGCAACCCCGTCGTCCACCTCGGCGATCTGGGTGCCGGTCAGGTCGCGAAGCTGCTCAACAACCTGCTCTTCACCGCCAACCTGTCTACTGCGGCGAGCACCCTCGAACTCGGCAAGTCACTCGGCGTCGACCCGGCCAAACTCGGTGAGGTTGTCTCGCACGGCACCGCGAACAGCTTCGCGCTGGGCCGCGTCGTCGCTGCCGGCGGTCTCGAGCGGATCGCGGGTCATGCCGGTGAGTTGTTGCGCAAGGACGTCACCCTCGTGGCACGCCTCGCCGACAATGCCGGAGCGTCCGCCGGAGTGTCCTTGAGCACGGCGGACGCCACGCTCGAGATGATGGGATACCGGCGATGAGCCGCATCGGGTTCGTCGGCGCAGGCCGCATGGGCATGCCCATGGTGGAGCGTCTTCTCGGTGCAGGTCACGAGGTTCGGGCGCTCGGCCGGTCCGATACCTCGCGCGTCGCGCTCGAAGCCGCCGGAGCGAAAGCGGTCGCCGACGTCTCCGAGGTGGGCATCGACGTCGATCTCGTGACAGTGTGCGTGTTCACCGATGCCCAGGTACGCGAAGTCTGCCTCGAGCGAGGACTCCTGCAGGCGATGCCACGGGGATCGTCCCTGGTGATCCACACCACCGTCAGCCCGAACACGGTCGAAGGTCTGGTCGCGGTGGCCCAGCCACTGGGGATCGCGGTCATCGATGCGGCAGTGAGCGGCGGTCCGCACGATATCGCGGCGGGCGGCCTGACGCTCTTCGTCGGCGGCCCAGAATCCGACGTCGCCGCGGTCGTCCCGGTGCTGAGTGCCTACGGCGACCCGGTACTGCACGTCGGGCCGAGCGGAAACGGACTGCGCGTCAAACTCGTCAACAATGCTCTGTTCGCGGCCCAGATCGGACTGCTGGCCGAGGCCGAAGCCCTCGGGAAACAACTCGGTGTGGCGCCTGATGCGCTGTTTTCCGCTCTGCCCCACGGCAGTTCGTCGTGCAAAGTAATGGGCAGCGTCGGTGTGCGCGGGTCCGTCGAGGCGTTTCGCAGCTCGGTCGGGGAGTTCATCTCGAAGGATGTCGCGGTGGTACGCGACACGGTCGCCGAGCTCGGTGCCGACCTCGGTGTGCTGGACGCCGCGATCAGCGCGCGAGCCTGACCGGCGGGATTCAGATCACCCGGGTCTCGTGACCAGCCCAGTACTCGTCGCGCAACCGGCGCTTGTACAGTTTTCCGTTGGGGTCGCGTGGGAGCGCGTCGACGAAATCGATGCTGCGCGGGCACTTGTAGGACGCGAGTTCGGCACGACAGAAGGAGATCAGTTCGGCCGCAAGGTGCGCACCAGCCGCCGACGGATCCTGTAGCTGGATAACCGCTTTGACCGATTCACCCATCTCGTCGTCGGGCACCCCGATCACCGCGGCGTCCGCGACGGCAGGATGGGTGACGAGCAGGTTCTCGGTCTCCTGCGGGTAGATGTTCACCCCACCCGAAATGATCATGAATGCTTGGCGGTCGGTGAGATACAGGTAGCCGTCCTCATCGCGATATCCCATGTCGCCGAGGGTTCGCCAGCCTTTGTCGTTCGTGACCGACATGGTCTTCTCGGGATCGTTGTGGTACTCGAACGGGCGGCCGCCGGCGAAGTAGATCGAGCCGACCTCCCCGTCGGGTAGCTCTTCGCCGTCCTCGCCGACGATGTGGCATTCCTGCATGGGCCGCCCGACGGATCCGGGATGTGCGAGCCACTCCGCGGCGGTGATCACCGATGTTCCGATGTCTTCTGTTCCCGAATAGTATTCGTCGATGATCGGGCCCCACCATTCCAGCATCTGCCGCTTCACCGGTATCGGACACGGCGCGGAAGCGTGGATGACCGAGCGGAGGCTCGACAGGTCGTACCGGGAGCGCTCGGACTCGGGGAGTTTGAGCATGCGGACGAACATCGTGGGGACGAATTGGGCGTGGGTAACCCTATGTGTCTCGATGAGCTCGAGACACCGCCGAGGATCGAAGCTCTCCATCACGACGACGGTGCCGCCGAGCCGCTGCCACGACATCGAGAAGACCAGCGGAGACGAGTGATACAGCGGTGCCGGCGACAGGTAGACCACGTCCGATTGTGGACCGCCCATGACCAGCCCTCTGGCGATCTGCACGGGCGGCGACGACGGGTCGCCGAATTCGGTGCGGGGTAGCGGCTTGCGCACGCCCTTCGGGAATCCGGTAGTGCCGCCCGAGTAGAGCATTTCGCGCCCCTCGGATTCGTCGATCGGTTCGAAGGTTTCGCGAGCGAGCACGTCGTCGTAGCGTTCGAATTCCGGCATGTCGCCGGACGCGCACACCCGAACGAGGATTCTGCCGAGATCCAATTGTTCGACGGTGTCTCGTACCGTGTCGCTGGTGACCAGCGCGGTAGCGCCGCAGTCGTCGAGGACATGCTGGACCTCGCCGGCCTTGAAGTGGCGGTTGATCGCGGTGTAGTACAGGCCGGAGCGCTGAGCGGCCCAGCAGATTTCCAGGAATGGACGGTTGTTCTCCATGAGGATCGCGATGTGGTCCCCCGGCATGATCCCGCGGGCCCGGAGCGCGCGGGCGAACCGCACCGACCGTTCCTCGAGTTGGGCGTAGGTCGCGACCTCACCACTCGCGCCCATCACGATCGCCGGCGCGACCGGACACGCGTGGGCATGTGCGGTCGGTGTCAATTGGATGTCGGTCCCCGTCACAGATTCTCGCTCTCAGGTTGGCTACTCGACGGCTGCCTCGCTCCCTGGAGAGCGAGGGTCTTCTTCATCTCAGTGACCTGCCGGATCTTCCAACGACACGTGGTGGAGTTCCTCCAAGTACCTCACCACATCCGTCTGATCTGCTGCCGGGTCGAGTTCGTCGACCGCCGCGTTCCACAACCGTCCCACTGCCTCCCCGAGGAGCGGTGAGATGTCTTGATCGTGTGCGAGGTCGAGTGCGATCCCGATGTCCTTGCGCATCAGGCGCGCAGCGAATCCGGAGTCGAACGACCGCGACAACACGAACTTCTCGAACTTCGTCTCGGTTGCCTGGTTTCGTCCGCTGCTCGCGTTGAGCACGCCCAGCAGCGTCGCCGGATCGATCCCGAACTTGCGACCGACGAGCAGTGCTTCCGCCGCGATGAGCACATTGTTCGCGGCCATCAGATTGTTGAGGGCCTTCGCGGCGTGTCCGGAGCCGACCGGACCGACATGGATGATGTCGTTGCCGGTCGCCTTCAGCAGGGGAACCACCGAATCGACCGTGGCCGCGTCTCCGCCGACCATCACGGCGAGCGCGGCCTGCCGGGCACGCGCGACCCCTCCACTGACCGGGGCATCGACAACCGCGATGCCCTTCTCTGCCGCCGCTGCCTCGAGTGCCTGTGTGCGTGTGGGGATACTCGATCCCATGTCGATGATCGTGCTACCGGGCCGAAGGTGCTTCAGCAGGCCGTCATCCGAGAGGACGACGCTGTCCACGATGTCGCTCGTCGGGAGCACCAGGACCACGACCTCGCAGTCCGCGAAGTCGGCGAGACTCGCTGCACCGCGGACACCGGTGTGGTCGTCGAGAAAGGACTCCAGGGAGGTCGTATCGGCGTCGAACACCACCGTGGACTGCCCGCTCGCAACGAAATTCTCCGCGATGGGCCGGCCCATCGCGCCGAGCCCGATGTGGCCGACCGTCTTACCTGGCAGCGGCACGATCTTGATCGTTGAGGTCTCCGGGTCGGCGGTCATGCGTTGCCTCCGGAAGCGAGTGGACCGAGTTCAGCGACCAGCACTTCCTGGACGACCCGCATCGCCGAAATACCCGCGGGACACCCCACATACGCGGTCGCGTGGACGACGGTCTCGGTGATTTCCTCGCGGGTCAGTCCGTTGCCGAGCCCCGCGCGCACATGCGTCGCCAACTCCTGAAGGTGGCCGAGCGCGATGAGAATGCTGATCGTCGACAGGGAACGGTCGCGGCGTTCGAGACCGTCGCGTGTCCATACGCCGCCCCAGACGAACTCGCTGACGTACTCCTGCAGGGATTCTCCGTCCGAACCTGCGTTGCGTTCGAGGGCGGCATCGACGTACGCATCGCCGAGCACTTCCCTGCGGACGGTGAGTCCGGCATCGAAGAGTGCGTGGTGCGCGTCGCCGACGGACACTCCGCTCACCTCTGATTTCTGGGTCGTCACTGCGTCCTGGGTCATGAAAAGTTCCTTCCGAGAATGAGCGTCAGCACCCGCGTGCGTGGTCAGAGCTTGACGGTGACACACTTGACCTGCCCGTAGTGGTGCAGCGCTTCGACGCCCTTCTCGCGCCCGTAGCCACTGTTCTTCCACCCACCGAACGGCGTCTGCACCGATGCCGTCGACCACGTGTTGACGAAAACCTGGCCGGTGCGCAGGCGGTCGCTCACCGCGAGCGCCCGGGATACGTCCCTGGTCCACACACCGGCGATCAAACCGTACTCCGAGTCGTCTGCGATCGCGACCGCGTCATCGTCGGTATCGAACGGGATCACCACGACGACGGGGCCGAAGATCTCTTCGCGCGCAATGCGCATCGAGTTGTCCACTCCGGTGTACACGGTGGGGTCGATGTAGTACCCGCCGGTTTCTTCGGCGAGCGGCGAGATGCCGCCTCCGATCTCGGCACGGGCACCTTCCGATTCGGCGATCTCGAAGTACTCCTGGACACGTCCGAACTGTTCGCGAGTGATGATCGGGCCCATGTCGCGTCCCACTTGAATCGTGGCGACCGCGTCGACCAGTCGGCGCACCACTTCGTCGTGCACCTCGCGGTGCACGAGCAGCCGTGTCCCGGCGGAGCACACCTGCCCCGCGTTCCCGGTGAACGCCGCGAGCGCCCCGGCAACAGCGGCATCGAGATCTGCATCGGCGAAGACGATGTTCGCCGACTTGCCGCCGAGTTCCAGGGTCACCGGAATTATCCGTTCCGCAGCGATCCCCGCCACAGCGCGACCGGTCGGCACCGATCCGGTGAACGCGACCTTCGCGACCTCGGGGTGCTGAGCAAGGGCAGCGCCCGCATCGCGTCCGTTTCCGAGCACGATGTTGACCACGCCATCGGGAATCCCGACCTCCGTGGCGAGTTCCGCGAGTCGCACACTGGTCGCAGAGGTGTTCTCGGACGGCTTCAGCACCACTGTGTTGCCTGCGGCGAGCGCGGGCGCGCAGGCCCGCGACGCCTGGTTGAGCGGCACATTCCACGGCGTGATGACGCCGATGACGCCGTACGGCTCGCGTTTGGTGAACACATGCTGATCGGGTGCCACGTCGAGGGTCTCCCCGACGGGCATCCCGACCAGCCCACCGTAGAACTCGAAATACACCGCGGAGTTCTCGATTTCGCCCTGCGCGACGGCGAGCGGCTTACCCGTCTCACTCACCTCGAGCGCGGCCAATTCGGACTTGTTCGCACGAATAGCCCGGCCCAGGTCGGTGATCAGACGCCCACGCGCCAGGGCCGGGATCGTCAACCACTCCGATGTCGCCCTCGACGCAGCAACGACGGCGGAATCGATGTCGGTGCGATCGCCGTCTGCGATCTGCCGCACCGTGCGACCGGTTGCGGGATCGGTCACCGGAAGATAGCCCCCGGTGTGGGGTGGGGCGGCGGCTCCGTCGATCCAGTGTTCGAGGGTCTCCATCGTGTATTCCTTCCTCAGTCGCGGGCTTCCGGGTTCAGACCCGAAGTGCGTCCGGTGTGAACATCGCCCGGCGCTCGTGCAGGAAATCGTGCGGATAGCCGAGCCGGATCTTCGATGCCTCGTCGAGGCTCGACAGGTGAGAGTCGTCGAGCTCGACGTCCAATGCCGCCAGATTGTCGTTGATCTGGTCGACGGTGCGTGCACCGATCGACAGCATAAGCCCTTGCCTGCGTACCCATGCGAGCGCGACCCGCGCGGGTGACACACCGAGTTCACCGGCGACCTCCCGGGTTACCGCGAGGATGCGTTGCACGGGCGCGGGTAGTTTCGCGAAGGCATCCTCGGACATCGGGCGAGCGAGGGTGCCGCGCCCGAGCGGACTCCATGCGGAGACGTCGATACCCAGTGCGCGCGCCATCGGCAGGAGGTCGCGTTCGGCAGTGCGTGCCGTAAGCGCATACTCCACCTGCATCGCGCAGAACGAGCTCCATCCGCGCAGCTCGGCGATGGCGACGGACTGCGATACGACCCAGGCCGGGGTGTTCGACACCCCGATCGCGAGCACCGTACCCGACCGCACCAGGTCGTCGAGCGCCCTCAGGGTCTCGTCCACCGGCGTGCACTGATCCCACGCGTGGACCCACAACAGGTCGATGTAGTCGGTGCCGAGCCGGCGAAGACTCGTCTCGACGCTGCGGCGCAGGCTCTTGCGATGATTCCCGCCCGTGTTGGGGTCGGCGGAGTCGGTGGGGAAGGTGTATTTGGTGCTCACGACGACCGAGTCGCGTTCCGGCGCGACGAGCCGCCCGAGGATCTCCTCGCTGGACCCGTTCGTGTAGTTGTTCGCGGTGTCGACGTAGTTGCCGCCGGCTTCCCGATAGGTTTCGTAGATCTTCCGGCTGGTCGATTCGTCGGTGCCGAAACCCCATTCGGTTCCGAAGGTCATCGTGCCGAGGCACAACTCGCTGACCCTGATACCGGAGCGTCCGAGTACCCTCATCGGCATCCCACCCCGTTCAGGCATCGTCGTCCACCACCCAGTTCACCATGCGGTGCAGCGGGTACATGCCGTCGTGTGGGCCGCCCATACTGCCGCGCAGTGCGCCGCCGAGTTTGACGATCCGCTGAACACCCGCGGTGGCGAGGTGATCACGGACCTCGGCCTTGCGGTGGGTCGGGTAGACGCCGACCGTCTGGGTTGCCACCGTCGCGTAGGATGCGGCGTCGCGCAGGTGCGCGATGGGAAGGACGTTGACGGTCTTGAAATTGGGGTGGAAGTCGACCATCTCGGGAGAGCGGACCACGAGTCCGGAACCGTCGAACGTGCCCCACACCCGGTAGTCGGGTTCGAGGTACCGCATGCCGTCGACGGCCTCGCGGATCTCGGAGTCGGGCTTCGGACCCACCGCGGACGCGAAATCGCGGTCGACGCCGAGACGCTCGTGCAGAAGACCGCAGAAGCGGTCGACCTGTTCGACGTCACCCTCGACACAGATGTGTCGCGCTGCGAGGCAGGCATCCTGGTTGAAGATCGTCGCGTCGGCCGCCGCGAGTTCGGCCACCTCCCGCAGCGTCTCCTCCGATTCGAACGCCTCGCGTCCGACGATCGCCATCGAGACCTTCGGATCGAACGAGATCAGGCCGAATCCCGGACCCGCGTACTTCGCGGCGTTCTCGATCGCGGCGCCACCGCCCCACGCCACCAGCTTGTCGAAGTACTGCGAGCGGTAGAGCACACCTTCGACCGACTCGTCGCCGCCACGCCAGTAGACCGCGGAGATCGACTTCAGCACGGGGTGATCGGGTGCGATGTCGGCCATCGTCCGCAGCACGGCAACGGTGGTGAACGGGTCGGCCGACGGCATCTTGAACACGTTCACGGCCTTGAGAAGTGCCGCGTCGGCGATCGACGTCATGGCCGCACTCGGCGAGTTCCCGGCGAGCATGTGGACGAGTCGCGGTGGAAAGGCGCGGATCTTGCTGACACTGCCGTTGGGGTCGGTGTTCTCGACCCATCCGTCCAGAACGTCGATGCTGCCGAAGGTGCGTTCGAGCCGGTACTCGAGCGCCTTTCTGGTCAGGAACTGGCCCGGCCGCTGGAAAGTGTTCTCGATGATCCGCCGGGGCAGCGCGCTGACCTGCAATGTCATTTCGAGCGATTCCTGGAGGTAGGGGTTCTTCTCCAAGGTGAGTTGCCCGGCGGTCTCGACGAGGAAGTCGATGATCTCCGAGATCGGCACGTCGAACGCCGGTCCAGGCTCGGTCCGCGGAACGAACAACTCGTTGTATTCGATCTTGGGCGTGACGAATGGGACGCCGAAATCGCGGGAGTGGTACTCGTTGTCCTCGCCCCAGACGAGCGTGCCGCGGACGAAGTGCGGGACCCGGATCTTGGTGCGCGCGGAGGCGGGTGCAGTTGCAGTCATTGCGTTCTACTCCCCCACGAGTCCGCGGACATATGCGTCCATGGTTCCGGCACAGGTGATCTTGTCGTCGTCGCCGAGATCGGAGTACCGCACGATGTTCGGCATCACGGTCTCTCCGTCACGCCCGCATGGGCACCGGCTGAGATCGACGGTGATCTTGTCGCCGGAGATCGTGCCGCCCCAGCGACCGTCGACGGTGGTGTCGACGAACGCGGCCCGTCCCTCGACCACGGTGCCCGACCTCTCGGCGAGCGCGTCGCCGTCCTTGTTCAGGACCAGGAGCACAATCGCGTCCGGCACGTGGTAGCGGCCCTCCTCGGGGCACTTGAACATGCGGTTGTTGAGTTCCTGCATGGAGTAGTAGTGGAGGAAACGTTCTGGAGCGATGCCCAGCATTCGGTAGATCTGTTCCTGGTAGTCGTCGGGCAGGTTCGTGCCCTTGAGTCCGCCGCCGCTGGTCAAACCGTTGATGCCGGTGATGTCGCCGTCCTTGACGCCGCGCTCGCGGAGGACTTCGACGAGGCGGTACAGCTGCGGGAACTGCGAGCTGAACAGAATGTTCTCGTCGCGACGCGCGAGAATCTGGTCGGCGTAGTGGTTCAGTTTCTGCTCCTGCAGCGCTGCACGTTCGGCAGCTTCCGCCTCGAACGACGCGATGTCGCCGGGGGCGGCGGTGCCGTCGGCCATGGCGCGACGCATCGCCGACAACCGGGACAGGTAGCGATGGAACCCCTCCGGTGCGGGGCCGTCGAACAGCGGGAGCGCATCGGACTTCGAGAACGAGTTGATGATGAGATCGCGCACGGCTGCGTGCTGGGTCTGTCCGGTGTCGGGTCCGACGGGGACGACGTGCCATGCCGGTTCGGGTGGCATCCCGAGCGAGTCGAAGCAGTCGAGCAGGTTCCGTTTGTTGACCTCGAAGTCGCGGTAGGACTTGTTGAGGAACGAGCCCTTTCCACTCGTTCCACTCGAGCTCGACACCATGTGGCCAGCCTTTTCCAAGGCGGCGATCCAGCCGTCGACATCGGTGACACCGGAAACATCGACGTCGTCGAGGCGGCGGGTGGAAAGGGAACCGAGCCACCGGTTCATCTGCTCCCACTTACCCTTGGCGATCAGCGATTCCGGGTAGCTCTTGTAGGTGGTGTGGGGGAAGAGCAGAGGAACGATGTCCTCGCGGGAACGGATGTCGGTGATGCCCTGATCGTTCGCACGCTGAGTCAGAACGGGTACCTGTTCCCGCCGTTCCTGGAAGTACGCGTTCAGCGTCCCGATGACGTCTTTCTGCATCGTCGCTTCTGTCACTGTGCCCTCCGGCCGTTGAGTTTCGGGAGATCCGAGATAACTAGACTTGCGGGTATAGTTAGAGAATACGGATAACCATACTCATTAGGAAAGTTTTATGTCCAGAGGCAATTTTGTTTGGCACACTCGTCACCTATGAGACCGGTGAACGATGTGCCACACGACAGTGTCGGTCGGCGCCGTGGCGGCCGACCGACCAGGGAGGAAGCGGGCAAGCTCGACGAAGCCGTTCGCGAGTCCGCACTTCGATTGTTCCTCGAAAACGGTTACGAGGGCACGACGATGAACGCCATCGCCGCCGCAGCAGGAACGACGAAACCGTCTCTGTACGCACGCTTCCCCACCAAGGAGGACGTCTTCCGGTCGGTACTCGGGTGGGCCATGTCGCGCAGCGATTGGCCCTGGCCCGAACCCGAACTACCTGATTTCGACGACCTCGAGAAGGCCCTGACCGCGATCGCCGACACCGCCGTCCGACGCGCCCTCGATCCGTCGATGATCAAACTTCAGCAGGTCGCGGTCGCCTATGCCTCCCGCTACCCCGACATCGCCCGCAAGGCACTCGGTTCGGGGCACTGGCCGCGTACGAAACAGGTCGCCGAGCTCCTCCGCCAGCATGCGGTCACCGGCGCCATCGTCGCCGAAGACCCGGATACCCTCGCCGAACTGTTTCTCGGGATGGCCGCCGGCGCACCTGCGCGCCTCGCGTCGTTCGGGATCATCCGTGGAAATCTCGACGAGCACATCCGCGCAACGGTCGCTCTGTTCCTGCGCAGCCTGCGCCCTGAGGCCGACTGACACTCGGCCGGATGCCTACATCGCAGACGTCGCACGTTGCGCGTCGATCGCTGCCACGACACCGCCGTCGACCAGGATGTCGATGCCGTTGACGAAGCTCGCGTCATCCGACAGCAGGAACGCCACGACCGTTGCAAGTTCGTCGGCCTGCCCGAGGCGTCCGAGCGGCGTCGCGCGCTGCATGTCGGCGATACGCGGATTGCTCGCCGCCTCCTGACGCCCCTGCGGAGTGTCGATCAGCCCCGGCGACACGGAGTTGGCCCGCGCCCCGGCCGCACCGAGGCGGACAGCTTCCGCGCGCGCGAATCGCTGCACCCCGTACTTCGCCCACGAGTAGGCGATACCCGGTTGCTCGATCGAGTCACCGGCGATCCCGTAGAGCTTGTCGAGGAACTGCCCGTCGAGCGGATCATCCAGGACCGCACCCAGTTCCGGGCCCGCATCCATCCGGCCGATCAACGGCGCCATGGAGGCGAAGTAGACCATTGCGGTGCCGGCGGTCGCGAGTGGACGCAGTGCTTCCGCCAGCAGCGCGGTGCCGACGAGATCGACCGACACGATCTTCCGCCAATCGGCCATCGTCGGCGAGATTCCCGCAGCATGAGCGACGGAGCGCAGCGTGCCGAGTTCGGCCACGCGGTCGGCCAGCCGGTCGAGTGCCTCGGCGTCACCGACATCGGCGACGAACGGCTCGACCGCCGTCCGATCCGATGACAACTGCGCTGCCGCCTTCTTCGCGGAGGTGTGGTCGATGTCGACGAGCAGCAGTGTGTCCACCGTGCCCACGAGTCGCTCGGCGCACGAGTAGCCCATCCCTCGCCCGCCGCCGGTCACGATTCCTACGTTTCCCATATCTCCCCTTCTCGCTTCGTTACCTTGCGTTGCGTGAAACCTCTCCCGGTTCCGAGCGAATGAATCCTTCGTCTCCTTCAATCGATCGAGGGGTACATTCGCTCGGATGCGCCGCAGGCGCGAACCGGCGAATTGCGAACTCCTACTGCGGCGTCGCCCAGCACTGTGACATTCCGGGTGCCGCCGTCCGCGTCACCAGCTCGATGAGGAGCCCCGACCGGCTGCGGACGAATGCGAAGAAGAGGCTGCCGTCCGGCGCCTGCCGGGTCGCTTCGGTCACGAAGCCCTCGCGGGCGAATTCGTCGCGGTCCGCGTCCACATCGTCGGACCAGTACCCGAGGTGGTGGATACCGGGCACCGCCGCCCACAGGGGATAGGAGTTGCTCTCGACAATCTCGATGCGCGGTTCGGTGATCGAGTACGCGCACCGGAGGTTGACGGCGCTGTCCCCGGTGGGGAGCGACACCGACACGTCGCCTCCGACGTCCGGCCCCCATTCGTATCCGAACAGTTGCGTGTATTCGGCCTTCGTGGCGGCCATGTCGTCGGTGACCACACCCAGGTGGAAAAGATCTTCGGCTTTCAAACTCGGCGCCTTTCGTAGCTGACTGTTCAACACCGTCTCCAGTCGTGTAAGAATAGCATTCTGAAAATGCGTAATCGAGATTCTTTCGATCAGAGAGGAGCCCGGCAATGGCGTGGGACTTCGAAACCGACCCCGAATACCAGGAGAAGCTGAACTGGGCCGACGCCTTCGTACGCGACGAGGTCGAGCCCCTGGACCTGGTGTGGGAGCACGAACAGTTCGTACCCCTCGACGGCCTGCGGCGTAAGGCCATCGATCCGCTCAAGCAGCGGGTTCGTGAACAGGGCCTGTGGGCCACACACCTCGGCCCGGAACTGGGCGGGCAGGGCTACGGACAACTGAAGCTCGCACTGCTCAACGAGATTCTCGGGCGCTCGTCGTGGGCACCGATAGTCTTCGGATGCCAGGCACCCGATACCGGCAACGCGGAGATCATTGCGCACTATGGCACTCCCGAGCAGAAGAAGAAGTACCTGCAGCCGTTGCTCGACGGCGAATTGTTCTCCACCTACTCGATGACCGAACCACAGGGCGGTGCCGATGTGGCGCAGTTCCGCACCCGAGCGGTCAAGGATGGCGACGACTGGGTCATCAACGGGTGGAAGTACTTCTCCTCCAACGCCAAGACGGCCTCGTTCCTGATCGTGATGGCCGTGACCGACACCGAGGTGCCGGTACACAAGGGCATGTCGATGTTCCTCGTGCCCGCCGACACCCCGGGCATCGACATCGTGCGTAACGTCGGTCTGTACGGCGAGCCGATGAACGGCGGCAGCCACGCGCTCATCCACTACGAGAACGTGCGGGTGTCCGCCGACGCGCTCCTCGGTGGCGAAGGACAGGCGTTCGCCGTCGCGCAGACCCGGCTCGGCGGCGGCCGCATCCACCACGCGATGCGCACGATCGGCCTCGCCCAGAAGGCCCTCGACACGATGTGCGAGCGCGCGCTGAGTCGCGAAACCGCCGGTAGCCGCCTCGCCGACAAGCAGACCGTCCAGGGCTACATCGCCGATTCCTACGCGCAGCTGACACAGTTCCGACTGTTCGTGCTGCAGACCGCGTGGAAGATCGACAAGTACAACGACTACAAGAAACTCCGCAAGGACATCGCGACGGCGAAGATCATCATGCCGACCGTGCTCCACGACATCGCCTGGCGCGCTATGCAGGTACACGGAGCGCTCGGCGTCACCAACGAGATGCCGTTCTTCCGGATGATCCACGGCGCAGCCGTGATGGGCCTGGCCGACGGCCCGACCGAGGTCCACAAGACGACCGTCGCCAAGCAGGTCCTCCGCGACTACACCGCCACCGATGACCTGTGGCCCTCGGAGTGGATTCCGCGCAAGCAGGACGAAGCCCGTGCCAAGTACGCCGAATACCTCGAGCTGGAAGTGGGGAACCTGTGATCGACACGACACGACTCGCCGAATGGATGGACGAGCGCAGACTGCCCGGTAAGGGCGCCCCGCTCGAAGCCACCTACCTTTCCGGCGGCACGCAGAACGAGATCTACAAGCTGGTCCGCGACGACTTCACCAGCGTCCTCCGGATCCCTCCCGCGGGCGCACCCGCCGACCGCGACACCGGAATCATGCGCGAATGGCGGATCATCCAGGGCCTCAGCGGCACCGACGTTCCCCACACCGCCGCGATCGCCGCGTGCGAGGACACCTCGGTGCTCGGCCGCGCCTTCTACCTCATGGGATTCGTCGACGGCTGGTCCCCGATGGACCACCGGGACGGCTGGCCCGCTCCGTTCGACGACGACCCCAAGGCACGGGCTGGTCTCGCCTATCAGCTCGCAGAGGGCATCGGTCTGCTGTCGAAGGTCGATTGGAAGGCACAGGGACTCGAGGGCCTCGGACGGCCGGACGGCTTCCACGATCGGCAGGTCGATCGTTGGACCCGGTTCTTCGAGCGGATCAAGGCCCGCGAGATCGAGGGCATGGATGTCGCCACCAAGTGGCTGCAGAATCACCGCCCGCTCGACTACCTCCCCGGCCTGATGCACGGCGACTACCAGTTCGCGAACGTGATGTACGAACACGGTGGACCCGCGAAGCTCGCAGCCCTCGTCGACTGGGAGATGGGCACCGTCGGTGATCCGAAGCTCGACCTCGGCTGGATGCTCATGAACTGGCCCGAGGACATGGATGCTCCCGGAGAAAGCGCAGTCAGCTACGTCGACCTGAGCGGTATGCCGAACCGGTCGCAGATGCTCGCCCACTACTCTGAGGTCTCCGGCCGCCAGGTCGACGACATCGACTACTATCTCGTCCTCGCCAAGTGGAAGCTCGCCATCGTCCTCGAGCAGGGATTCCAGCGCGCGGGCGACGACGTGAAGCTGCGGTCGTACGGACCGGTCATCACCAACCTCATGAAGTCGGCCGCCGACCTCGCCGAGTCGACGGACTACCAGGGATGAGCGAACAGGTGGACGGACTCGTACAAGAACAGCACGGCGCGGTTCTCCTTCTGCGCCTGAACCGGCCCGAGGCTCGCAACGCACTCACCGCTACCGTGATCAACGGAATCGGCGCGGCGATCGAAAACGCCGAGGCCGATCCCGAGATCCGCGCAATCGTCCTCACCGGCACGGGCGACCGCGCGTTCTGCTCGGGCATGGACTTGAGGGCATTCGCCGGCGGTGAGGAGATCGGTCTGGACTCCGGCCCCGGCGTCGCCTACGCGCGGCTGGCCAAGGGCGAGACCGACATTCCAGTGATCGGCGCAGCCAACGGCACTGCGATCGGCGGCGGGCTCGAACTCCTCCTCGGATGCGACCTCATCATCGCCTCCTCGGCCGCGAAGTTCGGTCTCCCCGAGGTGAAGCGGGGTCTGTTCCCCGCCGGCGGCGGAACGAACATCGGGACGCGGATCCCTCGGGCCGTCGCCATGGAGCTGACGCTGACCGGTGACCTGATCAGCGCGCAGCGTGGATATGAACTCGGCCTGATCAACCAGGTCGTCGAACCGGACGACGTACAGTCGGCTGCGCTCGCATTCGCCGAACGCATCGCCGCGAATGCCCCACTGGGCCTCGCCGCGGTCAAGGAACTCGTCCGTCTCGCACAGATGGATCCCGCGCGTGCGGACGAACGTCTCGGGCATTGGCAGAGTGTCGTCTTCTCCAGCGACGACGCCAAGGAAGGTGCCGCCGCGTTCATCGAAAAGCGCGCACCGGTCTGGCAAGGGCGGTAGCGGGCATGCGCGCAGCGATCTGCTCCGAGTACGGGGAACCCGAGGTGGTCCTCATCAGCGAACGCCCCTCTCCCACTCTGGAACCGGGACAGGTGCGGATCCGGGTCGGTGCTGCCGCGGTCAATTTCCCCGATGTCCTGGTGGTCGCTGACAGATACCAGATCAGTGTGCCCCCACCGTTCGTACCCGGTAGCGAGTTCGCAGGGGTCGTGGAGGAGGTCGCCGGCGACGTCGGCGACCTCACCGTCGGCGATCGGGTGAGCGGCACCGGTATAGTCGGCGCCTTCGCGGAGGAGATCGCAGCAAAGGCCGCGTCGCTGAAGCGGATACCCGACGGTGTTGACTACCGCACCGCTGCCGCGTTCGGTGTGGCTCACCGGACGGCGTATCACACGCTCCGGTCGGTGGCTCGGCTCCAGCCGGGCGAATCGCTTCTCGTGCTCGGCGCGGGCGGTGGCGTCGGTCTCGCGGCAGTCCAGCTCGGGGTGGCACTCGGCGCTTCCGTCATTGCGGTGGCGTCGTCGACCGACAAGCTCGAAGTTGCGGCATCGTACGGTGCGCGGCATCTCGTCGACCATCGGTCGGGTGATCTGCGTGCCCTGCTGAAGGATGGCGCTCCCGACGGCGCAGACGTCGTCGTCGATCCCGTCGGCGGCGACCTGTCCGAACCGGCACTTCGGTCGCTGCGCCGCGGTGGACGTTTCGTGACCGTCGGCTACGCATCCGGGACCATCCCTCGGATACCACTCAATCTCGTTCTGGTGAAGGGCATTCGAATTCAGGGATTCCAGTTCCAGGATCTGGATCCTGACGAATACCGGCAAGGCGAAGAGGAATTGATCGAGCTCCTCGTCTCAGGGCGCGTCGTGCCGCATGTCGGTACCGTGTACTCACTCGACGACACCGTCGATGCCCTACGTCTCGTCGGCGACGGGCGAGCCATCGGCAAGGTGGTCATCGATCTCCAGAAGTCCTGACCAACAGAAGTTCTGACCGATCGGACACGACGTCCCGACACTCATCGGAGAGCCGGGACGTTTGTGCTTCTCGGCTGTCGAAACCTGTTTTCATCGTACGGCCAGGTCATGTCAAACCGATGCGAGGTGCCCCGACTGCGATGCCGTGAATCCCGACGTCCGGAAGGATTCGATGGGCGCGATCATGGGCTCACGGACTGACGCTGCGACGAGCGCGTGCCGCTTGAACACCTGCGCGGCCCGGCTCATGCAGTGTTCCGACGGCGAGAACCTGGCATCGATATCTGCTGGGATCTCATCGCCCCACATACTGAACTTCGTCGCTTCTTGCGCGAGGAGCCGGTTCAGGCCGGCGCGGATGCGCTCGTCGGATGAGTAGAAATCGGCCGATACCGCCAGCACTTCGGGAATCATCTGATTGTCGGTAGCCAAGGCCGAGTCGAGATCGACGACTCGGGCCCCGAGGATTTCGAGGGGGCGGATGTCTTGTTGTGCTCGGGTCAGGACGGTGACCTCCCATCCCGCGAGTACCTGGTCGTACAGCCAGCCTCCGGCGTTCCGCACGGTGTCGACGACGTGCGGCGCGACGATGACGACGCGATGTCTCAGACTGTGCTGGTGGGCATGAGCTGTTGCTCGAGCGACTGTGTGAAGTCCTCGAATATCTCGGCTATCGGGAGCGAACGATCGAGCAGCCATGAGGTTTCCATTCCGTTGAGGAAAGCGACGATTTCCACCGCTTTGACGGCTGGGTTCACATCCATCCGATACCTACCGGCGTGCTGACCACGCCGGATCCCCGCTTCGATCGTGTCGATCGCGGCCCGGTGTCGAACGAGTAGGCGATCGTGCAGTGGAGCATCCGGCTCCAGGTTCTCGATCAGGAGTACAGCAAACATCCCGACCAGCTCAGGGGACTTCTCGAAACGCAAGTGCAGGCCCCCGAGCTGCTCGATCAGATCTCCCGAACGATCAGCACGTGCATCATCATCTGCATCCCGCGCGTCGAGCACGGCATGCAGCAATTGGTCCTTGGACTGGAAGTGATGCAGCAGACCCGCGGGAGTGATGCCCGCGGCCCGTGCAATCTGAGCGAGGCTTGTGCTGCGCCACCCGTTCCTCGCCAACAACCGCTGAGCTGCGCTGAGAATCAGCTCCCTGCGGTCCTCACCCTTGGCGAGAAGCGTGTCGTACGCCCTGTGCACCCGGCCCCTCTCCTTCACGTCCCCAACCTACTGAACACACATTAGGTCGGTTTACTCGATGTGACAAGGGTCTCAGGCCGAGAATTTTTCCCGCTGGATCACAATGTGCGGTCCTCTACGTACCGAAGAGCTCGACGACGGTGGCGTTCGCAGTTCCGCCGCCTTCGCACATGGTCTGGAGACCGTACCGAATCCCGTTGTCGCGCATGTGGTGAATCATCCGGGTCATCAGGACGGCACCGGAACCTCCGAGCGGGTGCCCGAGCGAGATCGCCCCGCCGAGGGGATTGACGAGTTCCGGATCAGCTCCCGTCTCGGCCAGCCACGCCAGCGGCACCGACGCGAACGCCTCGTTGACCTCGAAGACTCCGACATCCGGCAAGCCGATTCCCGCCTTCCTGAGAACCTTCTCGGTCGCCGGGATCGGACCGGTGAGCATGAGCACGGGATCTGCGCCCGCCACCGCACCCGCCCGATAACGGACGAGCGGGGTCAGGCCCAGCTCACGCGCCTTCTCCGGCGTGGTGATCAACAGGGCCGCCGCACCGTCGGAGATCTGCGACGAGTTTCCGGCGTGGATCACGCCGTCGTCAGCAAAGGCCGGTTTCAGGCCCGCGAGTTTCTCGACGGTGGTGCCGCGGCGAATACCCTCGTCGGCGTCGATCGTGTCCTCGTCGGTGACCACAGGCACGATCTGTGCCTCGAATGCCCCGCGATCCTGCGCCGCAGCGGCCCGCTCATGCGAGGTCGTCGAGTATTCATCCAGCCGGGTGCGCGAGAATCCCCACTTCTGGGCGATCTTCTCGGCGGAGATTCCCTGGTTGAACGCGAACCCGTCGTAGCGAGCGAGCGCTCGGGGACCGTACGGTTGCCCCGACGCACGCGCCGAACCCAGCGGGACCCTGCTCATGACCTCGACACCACCGGCGACAACCACGTCCTGCTGACCCGACATCACCGCTTGAGCCGCGAAGTCGATCGACTGCTGACTCGACCCGCACGCCCGGTTGATCGTGGTACCCGGAACAGATTCCGGCCATCCGGCGGCGAGCACCGAGTATCGGCCGATGTTGCTCGACTGGTCGCCCACCTGCGACACGCAACCCCAGACGACGTCGTCGACCATCTGGGGATCGAGGCCGGTACGGTCGACGAGCGCCTCGAGTACGAGCGCCGACAGGTCTGCCGGGTGCACCCCGGCCAGCCCACCGTTGCGCTTGCCCACCGGGGTCCGGACGGCCGCAGCAACGACCACTTCACGCATTCGAATTCTCCTCGGTCCAAGTGTGTTCGCCGGCCATCTGCCGAATATCGATCATCGCTGCCCCGACCCGATCGCGCCCTGCTCACGCAGACGGTCGATCTCCTCGGGGCGGAGACCGAAGTCTGCGAGGATGGCGTCCGTGTGCTCGCCGAGGCCGGGTACCGGCGCCATCGACGGCTCGTAGCCGTCGATCACCGGGGGCGGCAGAATTGCCTCGACAGGTCCGTTGGGGCTCCCCACCGTCCGCCAGCGGTTACGGGCGGCCAGGTGCGGATGATCGATGACGTCGCGCGGCGTGTTGTAGCGGGAGTTGCCGATACCCGCCTCGTCGGCGATCTTCTGCACGTGGGCGAGCGGGTGCTGTGCACACCACGCGGCGATGGCCTCGTCGAGTTCGGTGCGGTGCTCGCACCGTGCCGCGTTGGTCGCGAACCGCTCGTCGCCGGCGAGATCGTCGCGCTGGATGACCTCGCGTGCCAGACGCTGCCACTCCCGGTCGTTGGTGGTACCGAGCACGACGATCCGGTCGTCGGCAGTGCGATACGAACCGTACGGCGCGACCGCCGGTGAACTCATGCCGAGAGGTTGCTGTTCGACACCCGAGTAGCGGGTGTACGTGAGGGGGTAGCCCATGATGTCTGCCATCGTGTCGAACAGGCTCACCGACACCTTCGACAGTCTCCCGCCGCGACCCCGGTTACGTTCCCGTCCGCACAGCAACGCGAGGATCGACAGCGCCGAGTACAGCCCGGTACTGATGTCTGCGACCGGCGGTCCCGGCTTCGCCGGCTGCCCTGGGAAACCGGTGACAGAGCACGCTCCCGATTCGGCCTGAACGAGCAGGTCGTACGCGCGCTTGTGCGACAGTGGCCCGTCGGGACCGTATCCGTCGATCTCCACCGCGATCAGGTCCGGATATTGCCCGGCCAGATCTTCGGGCGAGAGTCCGAGCCGCGCCATGGCTCCGGGCGCAAGGTTCGATACGAGTGCATCTGCGCGCGCCAGCAAGATGTGGAGCGCCCGGAGACCGCCCTCGGTCTTCAGGTCGAGGGCGATCGATTCCTTACCACGGTTGGCCCAGACGAAGTGCGCGGCCATTCCGTTGACGACGTCGTCGTAGTCACGAGCGAAATCGCCGCCCTTGGGATTCTCGACTTTGATCACCCGCGCACCGAAGTCGGCGAGGACGCGCGTGCACATCGGCGCGGAGACCGCTTGTTCGAGGGTTACCACGGTAATCCCGGCGAGCGGGGCGTCCATCAATAACTCCTCGGCAGTCCGAGGGTATGGGATCCCAGATAGTTCAGGATCATCTCCTGACTGACCGGGGCGATGCGCATCACCCGTGCCTCACGGAAGTATCGCGAAACGTTGTATTCCTCGGAATAGCCCATTCCGCCGTGCGTCTGCAGAGCCCGATCTGCGGCGGCGAAACCCGCTTCCGCACAGAGATATTTGGCGGTATTGGCCTCGCGTCCACACGGCTTGCCGTTGTCGTAGAGCCAGGTGGCCTTGCGCAGGACGAGTTCGGCCGCATCCAGGTGTGCAAGCGCATCGGCGAGAGGAAACTGGATGCCCTGGTTCATGCCGATAGGACGCCCGAACACTTCGCGTTCGTTGCCGTACTTCACGGCCTTGTCGAGCGCGACACGGCCGATGCCGAGGGCTTCGGACGCGATCAGCATGCGCTCAGGATTGAGACCGTCGAGCAGTAGCTTGAACCCCTGCCCCTCTTCACCGATTCGGTCCTCGACAGGGATCCGGAGGTTGTCGATGAACAGTTCGTTGGAGGTGACCGCGTTGCGCCCCATCTTCCGGATCGGACGGATATCGATCTTGCTGCGGTCGAGATCGGTCAGGAAGAGCGTCATGCCGTCGGTCTTCTTCTCGACCTCGTCATAACGCTGGGTACGGGTCAGGAGCAGGATCTTCTCCGACTCGGCGGCTTTCGAAATCCACACCTTGCGGCCGTTGACGATGTAGTGGTCGCCGTCGCGCTTCGCGAATGTCGTGATGCGCGACGTATCGAGGCCGGCACCAGGCTCGGTCACGCCGAAGCACACGTGCAGATCACCGTTGACGATGCGGGGCAGCGTGCGCGCCTTCATCTCGTCTGTGCCGTGTTTGACGACGGGCTGCATTCCGAAGATGTTGAGGTGGATCGCGCTCGCAGCGTTCATCGCACCGCCTGAGCGGGCGATCTCTTCGAGAAGGATCGTCGCCTCCGTGATACCGAGACCGTGACCGCCGTACTCCTCTGGCATCGTGATGCCCATCCAGCCGCCGTCGGCGAGCATCTTGTAGAACTCCGTCGGGAACTCGTGAGCGAGATCCTTCTCCATCCAGTACTGATCGTCGAAGTTCTTCATCAGCTCGGCAACGGATCTGCGGATCAGTTCCTGATCCTCACTCAGCGCGAAGCTCATTCCACTCATAGTCGACACCTCATGCCGTCGTTGCGGGGCCGCGAACTGCGCAGCCGCGGCAGCACGTCCGACCCATCTTCAGTTTGCGATCGAGCCGATCAATCAGAGGCGGGCAATGCCTTGGCTGCCTTGATCGTCATCGGGACGCCACCGTACGACAGTTCGCCGGTTCCGGGTGAGGTGCACAGCACCTCGATCGTCCCGTCGGCGTCGACGTAGCGCTTACCCAGCAGGGTCACCAGGTCGCCGTCCGGCTTGGAATCCGGCTTGCCGGGAGGAGCCTCCACCATCGGACTTCCGCCGCAGGCGATCTCCTGCACACCTTCCGCAGGCGCACGCACGACCACCACACGGGTAGTGCAGACGGTACTGGCAAGTTGCCCACCAGGGCGCAGGGCTGCAGTCACGGGAAACCTCTCTTTCGGCACGCGGTCCGCGCGCGTCGAGCATGAACGATCACGCAGGTGCTCTCACATTGAGGAAACTATCTTCTCTCATCAGGAGAATCAATATGATTAGACCATCGGAGCACGACTTCTACAACCGACCGACCGGCGCAATCGAAACGAAGGCACCCCACCGACCATCGGCCCACCAACCCTCACGACCTGCAATTATGTGCGCTTTACAACCGGATGTTGACTATCTTGAGCGATCGTGAGAATCTACTGTTCGTAAACGAGAATGACATTCTCAGCGAGAAGGAGTTCGGCATGGCCTTAGTGCCCCCGCTGCCGGCAGACCAATGGGACGAGCGTGTCGATTCCGCATTGAAGGGGTTGATGCCCCGGCACATGCGTAATCCAGAAGACGCAGGCGCTGCCATGGCGACGCTCGTCCGCCACCCGGACCTCACCAAAGCATTCCTCGGATTCAGCGTGCACCTGCTCTTCCGGTCGACACTGTCGCCACGGCTGCGTGAGATGACCATCCTGCGCGTAGCGGAGTTGTACGACTGCGACTACGAGCGCGGACATCACATCCAGATGGCCGAACACGAGGCCGGGCTGACCCGCCCGGAGATCGAGGCCGCACTGGCCGGCACCGCCGAGGACGAGTTCGAGAACCGTCTCCTCGCGGCGGTCGACGAACTCCACAAGAACTCCGCCCTGTCCGAGCAGACCTGGAACGCACTCGGAGAGCAGCTCAGCGAGCAGCAACGTATGGATTTGATCTTCACGGTAGGCGGTTACGGCCTGATGGCCATGGCCTACAACACATTCGGCATCGAGTTCGAAAGCGAAAGGTAGAGCCTTGCCACACTTCACCAAACCCGCAGCAGGAAGCTGGACCGAGAACTACCCAGACATCGGCACCGCCCCGGTCGACTACACCGACTCCATCGACCCCGAATTCTTCGAAGCCGAACGCGAAGCCATCTTCAAACGCACCTGGCTCTACGTCGGCCGCATCGAACAACTCCCCCGCACCGGGGCCTACTTCACCAAAGAACTCCCCTCCGCCGGACCCGGCACCTCCCTGGTCATCGTCAAAGGCAACGACAACAAGATCCGCGCCTTCCACAACGTCTGCCGCCACCGCGGCAACAAACTCGTCTGGAACGACTACCCCGGCGAAGAAACCGCCGGCAGCTGCAAACAATTCACCTGCAAATACCACGCCTGGCGCTACAGCCTCGAAGGCGACCTCACCTTCGTCCAGCAGGAAGAAGAATTCTTCGACCTCGACAAAGCCGACTACGGCCTCAAGGACGTCCGCTGCGAAACCTGGGAAGGATTCATCTACATCAACCTCGACCCGGGCGCCGTCCCCCTGGTCGACTACCTCGGCACCTTCGCCAAAGGCCTCGAAGGCTACCCCTTCGGTGACATGACCGAGGTCTACAGCTACCGCGCCGAAATCGGCGCCAACTGGAAACTGTTCATCGACGCCTTCGCCGAGTTCTACCACGCACCGATCCTGCACATGAAACAAGCGGTCAAGGACGAAGCAGACAAACTCGCCGGCTACGGCTACGAAGCCCTGCACTACGACCTGCAACCCCCACACTCGATGATCTCCTCCTGGGGCGGCATGGCACCACCGAAAGACCTGAACATGGTCAAACCCATCGAACGCGTCCTGCGCTCGGGACTGTTCGGCCCCTGGGACACCCCCGACATCGACGGACTCGCCGACGACCAACTCCCCGCCGCCCTGAACCCCACCGGATTCCACAGCTGGGGCCAGGACTCCTTCGAGTTCTTCCCCAACATGACCCTGCTCATCTGGAAACCGGGCTGGTACCTGACCTACACCTACTGGCCCACCGCCGTCGACAAGCACATCTTCGAGGCCAGCCTCTACTTCGTCCCCCCGAAGAACGCCCGCGAACGCCTCGCCCAGGAACTCGCCGCAGTGACCTTCAAGGAATACGCCCTCCAGGACGCCAACACCCTCGAAGCCACCCAAACGATGATCGGCACCCGCACGGTGACCGATTTCCCCCTCTGCGACCAGGAACTGCTCCTGCGTCACCTCCACAAAACCGTCGCAGACTACGTCAAGGAGCACCGCGATGCCTCTGCCAACTGACTTCGCCGACCTCGAGCCCTACCTCGACTGGGACCTGGCCACCGAACCCGAACGCTACGCCAAGCGACTCGCCTCGACCATGCCGGAAATGCAGCAGTTCTACAACGCCGCCTTCCCCCGCATCGACGACGCCATCGCCTACTGCGACAAGTTCGACCTCGACGACCTCCCCGACGACGCCCGCACCCTCATGCACCTGATGCAATCACTGGTCATGGTCTCCTTCCCCGTCGAAGTCTGGAAACAACCCCGCGTCCCCGACAGCGGCGCCGCCTGGGCCGACATCACCAAAGAACCGGTGGTGTAAAGCAATCGGCTCGGTAAGGACGAGACCTGCGAGATAGCAGTTGCACCCGCACACGACGTGCCCGTGCTCGAACGACACTCGTTGTTCGAGCACGGGCACGCCTGCATTTCGACCCCCTGTCGCTCGTGACACCAGTCGAGAGGTACCCCATTCGACGATAGGAACATCAAGATCAATTACACCGGGAGAGCGACGAACTTGTTTCGAACCACAAGTCCGATATGTACGAAACATCCCAGAGTGAGACGATCGGAGGCCCGTGATTTGATGTGCGATGAGACTCGGCGTCGGCGCGGCACACGCTGCGACCCGGGGCCGCGCTCGGCCACAGCCCGAAGCTTGCTTCTCGAGAGGAAATGATGACCGACATCGAGACGAAGAACTTCTTCACCGACCCTGAGTTCGTCGGCGACCCCAACCCGTACTACGACGCGATGCGCGCGAGCTGCCCCGTCAAGCGCGAGCCGCACATGAACGTCATGATGGTGACCGGATACGAGGAAGCAATCCAGGTCCTCAGCGATGAGAAGTCGTACTCCTCCTGCATCTCGGTGACCGGTCCGTTCTCGGGCTTCCCTCTCCCTGCCGAGAGCGACGACATCTCCGATCTGATCGAGGAGCACCGCCCATCGCTGCCGATGAACGATCAGCTCCCCACGATGGACCCACCGCAGCACGCGGATCATCGCGGCCTGTTGATGCGCCTGATCACTCCCAAGCGCCTCAAGGAGAACGAAGAGTTCATCTACCGCCTGGCCGACAAGCTCCTCGACAACATCCTGGCCAAGGGTGAAGGTGACTACATCAGCGAATTCGCCGGCCCCTTCGCGATGCTCGTCATCGCCGACCTCCTCGGCGTTCCGGAGAGCGACCACGCGGAGTTCATTGCCGGCCTGAATTTGGCGACGGAAGGCGGCTTCTCACTCGGCAGCACCGAGGGCGAGACGCTGAAGCTGAACCCGCTCGAGTTCCTCTACAAGAAGTTCGGCGAGTACATCGAAGATCGTCGCGCCAACCCCACGGACGATGTGTTGACGGGACTCGCAACCGCCACGTTCCCCGACGGCACGCTTCCCCCGGTCGACGATGTCCTCCGCATTGCGGCGAACGTCTTCTCCGCCGGGCAGGAGACCACGGTGCGACTGCTGAGCTCCGGACTCCGGATCATCGCCGAGAATCCCGAAATCCAGCACTCGCTCCGCGAAAACCCCGAAAAGATCCCGAATTTCATCGAGGAGGCACTGCGGATGGAGAGCCCGATCAAGGGCGACTTCCGACTCTCCAAGACTCCGACCGAAGTCGGCGGTGTCGATGTTCCGGCCGGCACCATTCTCATGCTCCTGAACGGCGCAGCGAACCGCGACTCCCGGCAGTTCTCCGACCCGGAGACCTTCGACCTCGAGCGCAGCAATGCGCGCACCCACATCGCCTTCGGCCGCGGTGTCCACGCATGCCCGGGCGCTCCGCTTGCTCGTACCGAGGGCCGCGTGGGCATCCAGCGCCTTCTCGAGCGAACCACCGACATCGCGTTGTCGGAGGAGGTGCACGGACCGGAGGGTGACCGGAAGTTCGACTACCTGCCCACCTTCATCCTTCGCGGTCTGCTGACCCTCAACCTGGAATACACCACCGCAGAAGGCGACACGAAGTGAAGGTTCACGTCGACGACGATGCGTGCCGTGGCCACGGCTTCTGCCTCGCACTCTGCCCGGAGGTCTTCGACCTGAGCGATGGCGGATACGCCGTGACGCTCGTGTCCGAGGTTCCGGCCGAGTACGAGGAGAAAGTCCGCGAAGCCGTCGCGAACTGTCCCGAGCGCGCAATCTCGATCTCGTAGCCGGCTCCACATCGAACACCTCGCCCGCCCTCACGGTTCCGACCGTGGGGGCGGGCGCTTTTCTCGTATGGCCGAGTCTTTGGCGCCGACCTGGGCCTTCGGCCTCTGTCGACGCCTTTCCACTGCCGTCGAGGGCTCGACAATTGACGTCGGTCCAGTTCTATGGAAACCTAGCTTTCAACAGTGAGAGCGTCATTCTCATTGAAGAGAGTGCTCTCAGACGAAAGGTAGAGCCTTGCCACACTTCACCAAACCCGCAGCAGGAAGCTGGACCGAGAACTACCCAGACATCGGCACCGCCCCGGTCGACTACACCGACTCCATCGACCCCGAATTCTTCGAAGCCGAACGCGAAGCCATCTTCAAACGCACCTGGCTCTACGTCGGCCGCATCGAACAACTCCCCCGCACCGGGGCCTACTTCACCAAAGAACTCCCCTCCGCCGGACCCGGCACCTCCCTGGTCATCGTCAAAGGCAACGACAACAAGATCCGCGCCTTCCACAACGTCTGCCGCCACCGCGGCAACAAACTCGTCTGGAACGACTACCCCGGCGAAGAAACCGCCGGCAGCTGCAAACAATTCACCTGCAAATACCACGCCTGGCGCTACAGCCTCGAAGGCGACCTCACCTTCGTCCAGCAGGAAGAAGAATTCTTCGACCTCGACAAAGCCGACTACGGCCTCAAGGACGTCCGCTGCGAAACCTGGGAAGGATTCATCTACATCAACCTCGACCCGGGCGCCGTCCCCCTGGTCGACTACCTCGGCACCTTCGCCAAAGGCCTCGAAGGCTACCCCTTCGGTGACATGACCGAGGTCTACAGCTACCGCGCCGAAATCGGCGCCAACTGGAAACTGTTCATCGACGCCTTCGCCGAGTTCTACCACGCACCGATCCTGCACATGAAACAAGCGGTCAAGGACGAAGCAGACAAACTCGCCGGCTACGGCTACGAAGCCCTGCACTACGACCTGCAACCCCCACACTCGATGATCTCCTCCTGGGGCGGCATGGCACCACCGAAAGACCTGAACATGGTCAAACCCATCGAACGCGTCCTGCGCTCGGGACTGTTCGGCCCCTGGGACACCCCCGACATCGACGGACTCGCCGACGACCAACTCCCCGCCGCCCTGAACCCCACCGGATTCCACAGCTGGGGCCAGGACTCCTTCGAGTTCTTCCCCAACATGACCCTGCTCATCTGGAAACCGGGCTGGTACCTGACCTACACCTACTGGCCCACCGCCGTCGACAAGCACATCTTCGAGGCCAGCCTCTACTTCGTCCCCCCGAAGAACGCCCGCGAACGCCTCGCCCAGGAACTCGCCGCAGTGACCTTCAAGGAATACGCCCTCCAGGACGCCAACACCCTCGAAGCCACCCAAACGATGATCGGCACCCGCACGGTGACCGATTTCCCCCTCTGCGACCAGGAACTGCTCCTGCGTCACCTCCACAAAACCGTCGCAGACTACGTCAAGGAGCACCGCGATGCCTCTGCCAACTGACTTCGCCGACCTCGAGCCCTACCTCGACTGGGACCTGGCCACCGAACCCGAACGCTACGCCAAGCGACTCGCCTCGACCATGCCGGAAATGCAGCAGTTCTACAACGCCGCCTTCCCCCGCATCGACGACGCCATCGCCTACTGCGACAAGTTCGACCTCGACGACCTCCCCGACGACGCCCGCACCCTCATGCACCTGATGCAATCACTGGTCATGGTCTCCTTCCCCGTCGAAGTCTGGAAACAACCCCGCGTCCCCGACAGCGGCGCCGCCTGGGCCGACATCACCAAAGAACCGGTGGTGT
>NZ_JBUYWC010000024.1:0-82363 GCF_055230935.1 Rhodococcus ruitaii
CACAATGCCGCGTTGATCTGTCTGGCACGCCGTCGCTGCGACGTCCTCTACGCCATGCTGAAGAACAAGACCTTCTACCGCACACCCGATGCTGCCGCCGCTTGACAAAACCATAGGGACACCCCCCCGCAGAACCAGGCAAACACGAAACCGTGGCGAAGATAACGCGACAGCGCCACCGCGACCCTGGTATTATTGGCATGATTATCGGACCGAAATGGAGTCGAATGACCACCACGCCGCCCGCTCGCACGGCCAGAGACGCGATCACACTGTCGCCCATGGCCGCGCCGAAGGCCTCCGACGTTTTGGCCAACGAACTCCGGGAGCGAATCCTGAGCGGCGAATTCGCTGAAGGCACGGTCTTGCCGCCAGAACGCGAACTCGTGACGCAGACGCAAATGAGCCGCACGACAGTCCGAGAAGCTCTGCGTATCCTCGAAGTCCAGGGATTGGTCAAGATAAAGTCGGGGCGGGCCGGAGGAGCCTTTGTACGCAGCCCCGGTGAGGAGTCGGTAGCAAACTCGATCAGCTTGGTGATCCGTGGGCAGCGGATCGACGTCAAAGACCTCCTGGACACTCGCGAGGCCATCGAGCCCGGCTGCGCCCGACTTGCTGCCGGCAATCGGACCGATGCCGATTTGGAGTTCCTGGAACGCACCAACGACGCCATCGACGCCGCCATCGGGAACATGGAGGAATTCCTCCGACTCAATGTGGAATGGCATGTGGCAGTAGCAATTGCCAGTCACAACGAGATCCTCACAGGCATGATGCGGGCCCTGTCGCAGGCGATCCATTCCGCGACCGAGAACGAAGAGTTCGTCGACGTCGAGGTCATGAGGGCCTCCGCTGCCGCACACCGTCGGATCACCGAGGCGATCCGCAACCATGACTCGGCTGCAGCCGTCCGGAGAATGAGCCGTCACATGCACACCTACGCGGAGCAACTCCTGGGTAGTCACACCGACTCGGAGACCGCGAAGACCATCTGACAGAGGCGCGGCCGTCACATTGGCAGCCACTCCGCTGTTGTCGTTTTGCCTCTTCGCGTGTTCGGTCGACCGGCGGCCCGCGTGTGACCGACACGCCCGGATAGCTTACGAAGTCGCGATGAGCTTAGCCACGAGCGCTTCTCGATGCTCGTGCGGCCGCCCGAGGAACAATTCATCACTCTTGGCTCGACGAAAGTACAGGTGTGCAGCGTGTTCCCAGGTGAATCCGATTCCACCGTGGATCTGAATTGTCTCGGCCGCGATCCGGAAATATGCCTCGGAGCAGAACGCTTTGGCGAGATTCACCAGTTGCGGGGCGTCCTGCGCATCCTCGACGATCCGGCGGGTTGCCTTGTCGAGTGCTGCCTTCATCCGCTCCAAATCGAAAACCATATCTGCCAGCTTGTGTTTGATCGCTTGGAAGCTACCGATCTGACGACCGAACTGATAGCGCGTCAGCGCGTAGTCGACTGAAGCTGCCATCTGGTGATCGGCTCCACCTGTCTGTTCGGCAACCACTGCCAACGTCGCCAGCAGGAGAGCCTGGTCGACTGCTGATCGACTCGCGCCTGGATCGCCGACGAGACGTGCGGGTGCGTCGGAGAACCTGACATCCGACTGCCGTCTCGTAAGATCGAGAACGTTGAGCGACTCCGCGTCGACTCCCTCAGACGTCGCATCGACCGCAAAGACGGTGACCCCGCCATTGTCGTCTACCACTGGTACGAGAAACACATCCGCAGCAACTCCGTCGAGCACGTGGTGCGCAACTCCGCCCACCGTCCACTGGCCTTCTTTGAGTTCCGCTGTGACCGAGACGCGCTCAGCATCGAAATGCCCCGGGTGCTCGCCCAGGGCGACAGCGATGATGCTCCGTCCTTCGGCAACTGCAGGGAGGTACTCGGCGGAAGCAGAATCGTCACCTATCTCGTTGAGCAGGGCAACGGCAAGGGTGGCGGTAGACAGGAAGGGCGACGGCGTCAGCGCGCGACCCAGTTCTTCATGGACGACCAGCACTTCTTCGATTGTGGCGCCCGCACCGTCGAACTGCTCCGGCACCAGCAGACCCTGCAGTCCGATCTGCTGTGCGAGATCCGTCCAGAGTTGCGTGTCATACCCAGCACGGGAGTCGATCGCGCGTCGTAGATCTGCTTCTGAACTTCGCTTTTCGAGAATGCTACGGACCGAGTCGCGGAGCGCAGCGCGCTCGGGCGACTCAACATCGGGGATAAACGACACGACAGACCTCTGGTTCGATGGGTGGGGGAAGGTTGTTCGTCCGGGGTGAGGGCCACGAACTCTCAGGAACTCTCGGGGCTCGCGCCCGTCTTCGTCTGCTTGAACGGAACGTCCTTGTCCGGCCGTTCTTCTCGGGGCATTCCGAGCACGCGTTCGGCGATGACGTTCTTCTGGATCTCCGTGGTGCCGCCGGCGATTGCCTTCATCGGGAATGAGAGGAGCATCTTGCCGTAGCGGTCTGCACTCGATCCCTCGCGCCATGCACTCGCCTCGAGCCCCGCGATGGACATACCGGCCTCGGCCACGGAACGAGCCGCGGTCGCGGTACCCACCTTCGCAATCGATCCTACGGGACCCATTCTCTGCTTCGACGCCGCAGCACGTCGGATTCGTTCGCCGAGAAAGTCGAGCAAACGCTGCTGGATGTAAACTTCACTCAGCTGGTGGCGCACGTCGGGGACATCGAGGATGTCCGCGTCCCGGGCATATTCGAGCATCCCACCGAATGAATCGCGATCCATCCGCGATCCGGTAGTTCCCGTGCTGAGCGCCATCCGTTCGTGGTGCAGCATTCGAGTTTGTAGCGCCCAGCCGTCGTTGAATTCTCCGACCAGATTGGTCACCGGTTCACGGTGGTCATCGATGAATACCTCGTTGAAGAGCGCCCGCCCTGTCATCTCGCGGAGGGGCCGGACGTCGATGCCTTTACCCTTCAGGTCGACAATGAGCATGCTCATCCCCTTGTACTTCGGAAGCGAGGCGTCGGTGCGGACCAGAGCAAGCGCGTAGTGCGCGTTCAATGCGTCCGACGTCCACACCTTCTGGCCGTTCACGACGAACTCGTCACCGTCCCGGTCTGCGCGGGTCGTGACGCCTGCTAGGTCCGATCCCGCTCCAGGCTCGGAGAGTAACTGACCCCAGATTTCGTCGCCGCGGAGCATCCGCGGAATATGATGCGATTTCTGCTCCTCGGAGCCTGCCTCGAGAATCAGCGGAGCGCAAATCCCGATGGTCACGATCCAATTGCGGAAGGCCCAACTGTACTTCTTGAACTCGTCGTTGAAAACCGTCTGGTACTCGGAGTCCAGACCACGTCCGCCGTATTCCGTCGGCCACGTCGCGCCGAGAAATCCCGCGTCGTAGAGGGCGGCCTGATAGCGGAAAGCCGCTTGATCGATGTACTTCTCACCCTGCGAGGTGTCGATCGTGTTCTCGAACCAGTTTCGCAGGTCCTGCCGGAACTTGTCGGGAGTCGTCATGGCTTGCTCTTCTCGCTCGGACGGATCGGGGGCGCTTCCTTCCAGTTCATTCCACCCAGTCTGCGTGTCTGCGCATACGTCTTTCCCTCGGACAGGATCGCCCAGTGCGAATGGTTGAGCTCGTGGAGTGTGAAGGCGGCCTGGAGAGCGTTGTGGAACCCCTGGTTGTCCTGCGTCTGGTTGACCGCCTCCTTGATCATCAGCGACGTCGCGCTGGCCCGTTCGGAAATCCGTCGTGCGAATGCGATCGTGTCCTCCCGCAATCGTTCTGGTTCGAACACACGACTGACCATGCCGATCCGGTACGCCTCGTCCGCGTCGATGGAGTCACCGGTGAGCAGCAGCTCCTTTGTCCGACGCGCACCGAGTTCCCAAGGGTGCGCGAAGTACTCGACACCGCACATTCCCAATCGTGCGCCAACGACGTCGGCGAATGTCGTGTCGGTGTCGGCGACGATGAGATCGCACGACCAGGTCAGCATCAGTGCGGCCGCGTAGACCGGGCCATGCACGGATGCGATGGTGATCTTGCGCAGATCTCGCCAACGACGTGTGTATTCGAAGAAGTACTTCCATTCCTGGCGCCACAGGAACTCCGAGCCGCTCTTCGTCCCGCCGTCTGTCCGGAACGAGATGTGCTGTTCAGGTCCGGGAGTGTATTCCTTCACATAGTCGGAGGACCCCAGGTCATGGCCTGACGAGAACACCTCACCCTCGCCACGCAAGACCACGACCCGTACGGTGTCATCCGACTCCGCCGCCATGTATGCGTCATTCAGTTCGACCAGCAGTCCGCGGTTCTGCGCATTGCGTTGTTTCGGCCGGTTCAACGAGATCACGGCGATGACACCGTCATCGATTGTCTCGTAAGTGATGTACTTGTACTCCGATGCCATGGTCTCGGCCTTTCGAGCGCGGTTGTCAGCAGTTCGACGGGATGAACAAGGTTATGTCACGACAAGCGCGTCGAGGGCGACGACGCCGTCTCCCTCTGGCAGCACGACCAGTGGATTGATGTCCAGTTCGGTGATGACGTCACGATAATCTATGGCGAGCTGTCCTAGCCGGACGAGAGTGTCGACCAGAGCGTCTCCGTCCAGGCGCGGCTTCCCGCGTGCGCCGCCCAGTATTGCCGCCGATCGGAGCCCCTCGACAGCGGTTGCGGCCTCCGAGCGGGTAAACGGCGGTACCAACAGCGCAGTGTCCTTGAACGCTTCGACGAAAATGCCGCCGAGGCCGACCAGCACCGCTGGGCCGAGGCTCGGGTCGGACACGATGCCGACGATGAACTCGAATCCCCCGGACACCTGTTGACTGACGATGACACCGTCGATGTCCGCTTGCGCGTTGTAGTTTCGTGCGTTGGCCACGATCTTATCAAATGTCGCGGCAGCCTCGTCGGGAGAGGCCACGCCGGTCACTACGCCTCCAGCCTCGGATTTGTGTGTGATCTGCGGCGAGACGATCTTCATCACCACGGGGAAGCCAATGGACTCGGCGAACTTGGCAGCTTCGTCGGGCGTCGTTGCGACTGCATCTTCGGTCACAGCGATACCGTACGCACTCAACAGCTGCTTGCCCTCGGTCTCGGTGAGCCCGCGCGAGCCCAGCGCAGTGGGCACCAAGGATCTATCCACTTCCACGACCTCTGAACGATCCTGCGCGAGCAGGCGCTGTCGCCGGCGTGTGTATTCCACGACGTTTCCCAGGCTGACCACACCAGTCCGCCCCAAGAGGTAATGCGCGCCGTCCGAGGGCTCGTGTCCGAAGACGGAGAGACCTGGCTGGTGGTCCCCGGTGTCGAGGAAGACACCGAACTTGCCCGCCCGGCGTACCGCAGACATGAGGGCGACCTCGTGTGCAGCATTGACTTTCGCGAGACCAGCGCCACCCACCGAACGATTCGGCTGGCCCTGCATCACAACGATGTCGGTGGTGTCGGCTCCGGCGAGGGCTTCGGCTATCGCAGCGAAGTGGATCCCGCCGTCGACGGTCATGTCGAACGGATTGTGGATCACCTCCTGGGGAAGTCCACTGACCTCGGCTAGTTTCGACCGGGTCTTCGCACTGTGATCGACGATCTCGAGCGGTGTCTGGGCGGCCTGATCGGCGAACAGCCCGGAGGCGCCGCCGCTGAAGCCGGCGAAGACCGTCCGGCCGCCTGACGGCCAACCGAGGCGCGCGAGCAATCCTGCCGTCTCGGCGAGTTCTTCTGGGCTGTCCGTGCGGATCACACCGAGTCCGGAGAGGAAGGCGTCGACGATGTCGTCCGACCCGGTGATGGAGCCCGTATGTGCGACTGCGATCCGACTCGCCGCGGCCGACCGACCGAGTTTGAGCACTACAATCGGCTTCCCGACTTCCACAGCGCGTCTTGCAATGTCGGCGAATCGCGCGGGATCGGGGATGCGCTCCATGACCGCCGCCAAGACATTGATCTCGGCTCTCTCAAGGTAGTACTCGAGGTAATCATTGGTGTCGACGACAAGTTCGTTGCCCGTGCTGACCAGGTATCGAAGTGGGATCCCCCGGGCGAATGCCGCGTCTTGGACCGCGCCGCCGAGCTGTCCACTTTGGATCGCAAGACCGATCCGGCCAGCGACCGGCGGGACATCGATCGAGTACCGGGACACGAACGTGCCAGCGTAGTTGTTAAAGCCGTAACAATTCGGCCCGACGAGTGCGATCTCGTTGTCGGCGCAGACCTGCTGGAGTTCGGCGCCCAGCGCCTTACCCTCGGCGCCGGCCTCGGAGAAGCCGGACGCGAGCACCGTCGCCGAACGGACGCCCGCTGCGGCGGCGTCACGCAGAGCGTCCGGGACACGGGTGGCACCGACGAGGATGAGCGCGTGGTCGACCTCGGCCGGGATGGCTTCGACCGACGCGTGGGTGGGCTGTCCGTGGGCCGTATCGCGACGCGGGTTGACCATGTAGAGGTTGCCGCCGAAAGTCCCCTTCTCGAGGATGTTACGGACGAAGCCGCGGGACCACGGCGAGCGGTCGCTGGCCCCGACGACCGCAATGGACGTGGGGTTCAGGAGGCGATGGACTTGGTCAAGGGTGACGGCCATTGCGTACGGATCCCTTTCTCGGACAGCGCGGATGCGCGATTTACCTCGAACGTATCGCGTGGGCGAGCAACCTTCAAGATTTTTGGTCGAATAGTTTTACATTTTTATCGAGAGGTCTCACCATCACCGGCCGGGCCGGACGAGACCACATCTGAGGCGTGCCACCTGAGCACCATCGAGACCTACTCGCCGCAACGCTGCGATTGGATCGCGGTGGTGTTCGGTGAGAGTGTCGATCATCGCCGTCATCGTCTCAGCCTCGGCGCGATACACCGCACCGGTCATACGACCGAGGGTCGGTCGGTACCCAGTGTGCGCGCCACCCGCGGATACAACGCGCCAAGTTGGCATCCGTCAGCGCATACTCGTCGGCCACCGCCGCGGAGCAGGCGCCCAGCGAGAGCAGGATGGTCGTGGCCAACACACCGGTTCGATCCTTACCCGCCGCACAGTGGAAGATAACCCCTGTGCCGGAGTGGGCGACTGTTCAGGCAGAGGACGAGTCGCGCAGCTGCACCCTCGACCAGGTCGGCGTACCACTCGCCAACGCGCCGGCTGTCCAACTCGCCCAAGTGCGCCGCCAGATGCTGCGGGTCGCCGGCAGCTTCGGCGACGAGCGGTATGTGGTGATAGGTGGTGTCGAGAGCGGCCAATGGCCCTCTCCCCGTTCGCTCGACCTCAGGTGCCGACCTGAGATCGATGACCGTTGTCATCCCATTGCCAACGAGTCGCCCGACGAATTCGGGCGATGCCGTCGACAAGTCGTCCGCTCGCATGACTAGGCCCGAACCGACGACTCCCCTTCCACCATCAGACCGCCGAGGACTCGCACATTGACCGGGTCCGGCCATTCGTGCTGCGCGTCGCGCTTCGCCGGACCTGCACCGGTCTCGGCGCCGCGCTCTCCGATCGCACCCACCTATAGCACCAGCGCCCCGGCGTCGACCGGCAACGCCACACCCGTGACGTAGCGGGCTTCATCTGATGCAAGCCACGCCACTGCATTGCTGATGTCACTGGGCGCCAGGATTCCGTTCTCGACCGGTAGCGCGTTCTTCTGCGACTCGCCCAGATCCGGGTACTTCTCGAACACCTGGCCGATCTGCTCGTTGTCGATCATCGGCGTGAAAACCCCGGACGGATGCACGGTGTTCACCCGGATACCGAATTCGGAGAGTTCGCGTGCGAACACCCGCATCAGACCGACGACGCCGTGCTTCGATGCCGTGTACCCCTCGGCAGCTGCCATCATGTCGACTCCGAATGCCTTCAAACCCGCCACCGAGCTCACGAGAATGATCGATCCGCCACGCCCACCTCCGACCATCAGGTTGGTTGCCGCGCGCACGGTGTTCCATGCGCCGGTGAGGTTGACGTCGACCACGTCGCGGAATACCTGATCCGGGTCGGCCTCGTGCACAGCCAACGGCGCGATTCCGGCGTTGGCGACCACGATGTCGATCCGATCGCCGAGGTCCGCGGCAGCATCGAGTACTGCCGCCTTCAGCTTCGCGCTGTCGCGGATATCGACTTCGAGAGCCTTCACTTTCCGACCGAGGGACTCGATCTCAGCGACCGTTTCGGCCAGATCAGCACTGGTGGCCATGGGATAAGACACGGTATCGATCTGACCGCAAAGGTCTACCACGATGACGTCCGCCCCCTCCGAGGCAAGACGCACCGCATGCGAACGGCCCTGACCTCGTGCCGCTCCGGTCACCAGCGCGACTTTTCCGTCCAGCTGACCCATCAGATCTCCTTCGAAGTTGAGTGCATTTACTTTCGTGGCAACGTCTTTCGACCACAGTTAGCTGACGGTGAGATCATCAGACTCTCGGGTCATTTCGGATGAGCTCGATCAGATCGTGGTCGGCGATGGCATCAACGTGACGCTCGGTCATAGCGGCGACACGGGCCGGGTTCTGCATCTGCGGATCGACCATGGCCCAGCCGAACCCATGAAGGTGGTGGAGCCGGAAATCAATCCACGCTTGCTCAGGGTCGAGATCGATTCCACGCGAGGAGAGTTCGGACAAGTAGTGGGTCAGGAGTGAGCGCTCGTGAGCCCGGCGGTCCTCGACCGCCAGAGCGCCGCCGACCAGGTATGACGCGTCGTCGACCCCTGGTCCCGAATACGCACTCTGCCAATCAATTACAATCGGATTTCCAGATTCGTCGAAATAGGCATTTCCCAGGTGCGGATCACCGTGACAGACAGTGGTCTCGCCCATCGCGTCTTGCACTCGCCACAGCGCATCAAGAGCCGTGCGCATAGCGTCGCGATCCTGCATCGAGACCGGCAGCTGAGGGGCCAGAGGACTCGAGAAGTGCGAGTCCCAGTAGTCGACGCTGAATGTGACCTCAGTAAACTCCCGCAGAGGATTCGAGGTGCCAATCCATGGGAAACGTGCAGCGTTGTTCCACGTGGCTCCGTGTAGGTTCGCCAAGACCGAGAGTGCGGCGGCCACCTCGTCGACTGACCAAGGTACCTGGACATCGCCGAACCTGACTCCCCGCGCCGTCAGGTCCTCCAAGACCAGGATTCCCTGGTTCTGCTTCACATTCGTTCGCGCATAGTAGACCACAGGAAGGGGGATGCCGAGTTTGGGAGCTATGAGGCCATAGAACTCGGCCTCACGGCGGTCTGCGCTACCGAGGTTCAGCTCACGCAGAGCATGGTTGAAAGCTCCCTTCACACAGACCCGATCTGGAGCTGAGGGAGGACGGGCATTACCCGCGTAGACCAGCTCGAAGATGTACTTGTCCGACGTCCCGGAAATGGTTTGTACAACTTCCGCGGAGTCGATCACCACACCTGGATAGGCGTCCTGGAGTGCCTCGGTCATCCAGGCGGCGGTCAGATCGCTCGATGAGGTCGGCAAATCATAGTCGACGTGGACTCTGTCGTCGTTTCGCACAGCACTCATGACATCCTCAACTCTTCTGGAGGCGGGTTAGGATCGCCTTCTCTCGCGCTGCCCTCGTTCAGACCAGAGAGTCCGCGAGGTGTGTGGCCTTGGCGAATGTTTCGAGCGCCTCGATGTGCTGCTCCGGAGTGGCGAAATTGTTCTTGCGCTGATTAGGATCGCCGTTGGCGAGGTCCATCGTCTGGATTGCGAGGTGAGTCCCGCCGTGGTTGGACCAGTCGCTGATGCTCTGGACCCACGACTCCTCACCGTCAGCGAAATCGACAAGCGCGAGGTGCTTGAAGCCGTCGGCCTGGTCTCGACCCTCTGCAGCCAGGCACTGCTGGACGCCGGACAGCATCTGCATCGTTTCCGGCCGTGTGGGAGAGGTGACATAAATGAATCCGGTGCCGTGTTTCGCGCCCCGCATGAACGCCTTCGGCGACATGCCTCCGAACCACACCGGCACGGACACGTGAGGCTTCGGGTTCATGGACACCGGCGGAATGGAGTGGAACTCCGTGTCGACCTCAACCACCTCGTCCTCGAGGAGTGCTTGGATGACCGCGAGTTGATCGTCCAATCGGGCACCGCGATTCGACAACGACATGCCCATGGACTGGTACTCGTTTGCGTTCCATCCTACAGCCAGACCGAGGTTGAAACGACCACCGGAGAGGATTTGTAGTTCGGCGATCTGCTTGGCAAGCAGGGTCGTCTGTCGCTGAGGTGCCACGATGACACCCGTGAGCAACTCGATCGATGACGTGACCGCACTGAGGTAAGCGAAGGTCGTCAACGGTTCGTGGAACTCTGCTTTGACGTCGAACTGCACCGGGTCACCGTCGACGGGAGCCGCGTCGGTGACGACATGGTCGTAGCAGATGATGTGCTCATAGCCCAGGGATTCCGCGGTCTGAGCGTACTCGCGGATCGCGCCCGGGTCTCGCCCGATGCCGTAGGACGGGAATACGGTACTGAGCCCGAGAGGGGCCTGAGCTTGGTTGACGTTGGACATGGCTTTCTCCGCTTCGAGTGACTTCGATGGTGAATACGCCTGCTGCGAGAATGCGCCGACTATCCGCAGACTTCGCCCCAGACGTCTCCGTCCCCAGTCAGCAGAGTCACTATCTACCTGCGCAAACCACAACAGATTCTGAATATCTTGAGATCTGAATTTCCTTGGCCGACCGATGATGTCTCGGTCCCTGAAGGGAGGGGGCGATGAGTCGCAGACGCCCCCTCCCACAACCGACTAGATGTCGCCCAGGACGCGTCCGCTGACCGCGGAAGGCGGCCCTTCCTGCAGTTCGGCAAGCTCGACGAGGGCTGCGGCGCCGTCACCTGCCCGGAACTGCTGATACTGGGTGAGCGACTCGGGATTCTGCCACCGTTCGAGCAAGTGAACGCGATCACTGTCACCGGCGTCGTCGAGAAGCTCGACCGAAATACAACCCTCGAAGCCGCGGGTCTCGACCAAGATGTTCGACAACAGTTTGAGGCCTGAATCTTTCGATCCAGGTTTGAGCTGCACCGTCAAGAGAGTCACAATCACTTTGTCTGGCACTTTCTTCTCCTCATTCATAGAATCACTCACAGCTGTGCAACTACTTCCTTGGAATGGGTGAAGCCCAGCACCGCGAGATGCCCGTGGTCGTAGCCCCAACCCGACTGCTTGACACCACCGATGCTCAGGCTGAAGTCCGAGGTGTGCCACGTGTTGATCCAGACGATGCCCGCTTCGAGTCGCTTCGCGAAGCGGTGGGCGCGGCTCAGGTCGCTGGTCCACACACCTGCCGCCAGGCCGTACTTGTTGTCGTTGGCCTGTGCGAGGACGGCATCGTCGTCGTCGAAGGGAATGACGGTAACCACGGGCCCGAAGACCTCTTCGTCGACGATTCGGCTCTTGACACCGGCGTTTGTTACGATCGTTGGCTCGACGAAAGTCCCGTTCGCGCCAATGGATCCTCCAGTGACGATCGAGGCCCCCTCAGCAGCGGCCTCTGTGATGAAGCCGTGCACACGCTCAGCCTGTTTGGTCGAGACCAGTGGTCCGAGAGTGGTTGCGGAGTCGAGAGTGTCACCGGCAACCAAACCGGAAGCCTGCGCGCTCAGGCCCGAGACGACATCGTCATAGACCGAGCTGTGGACGAACAGGCGTGAACCCGCGACGCAGACCTGCCCGGAATTCGCGAAGATCCCCATCGCCGATCCGGCGATCGCGGCGTCGAGGTCGGCGTCGGCGAAGATGATGTTCGCGCTCTTCCCGCCCAGCTCCAGTGTGAGCTTCTTGAGGTTGCCGGTGGCGGCGTGAGTGATTGCTTTGCCAACTTCCGTCGAGCCGGTGAACGACACCTTGTCGACGTCGTCGTGCGCGGCCAAGGCGGCGCCCGCCTCGGAGCCGTAGCCGGTGACGACATTGACGACACCCGGCGGGAATCCGGCTTCGAGCGCGAGCTCACCGAGTCGGAGCGCGCTGAGCGGCGTGAGTTCGGCCGGTTTTAGCACGACTGTGTTGCCTGCGGCGAGAGCCGGAGCGAGCTTGTAGGCCGCCTCGAATACCGGGTAGTTCCACGGCACGATCAGGCCGACGACGCCGAGTGGCTGACGCAGGCTGTACGAGTGGAACTCCTGCCCTGGAATCGACAACTCGCGCGTTGTACCGGTGATCTTGGTTGCCCAGCCGGCGTGGTACTCGATGATTGCGGCAACCCCAGGAGTCTCGGCGCTGGCGAGGCTGATTGGTTTGCCGACGTCAAGACTCTCCAATTGCGCGAGTTCGGCGGAATGCTCAGCAACCAGGGCGGCCAGCCGATTGAGCAGGTACCCACGCTCGAAGGGCGTCGTCTTCGACCACACTTCTTTGTACGTGCGCCGAGCGAACCGCACGGCTTTGTCGACGTCTGCTGCGGTGCCGGCAGGTGCTCGCGTGATCACCTGTCCGGTATGCGGATTGACGGTCTCGACCCACTCGCCGTTGGACGAATCGAGCCACTCGTCACCGATCAGCTGCTGCCGATCTCTGCTGATGAACTTCTCTACCTCGGGAAGCAATTTGTCGGTCACGGAAGAAGTACCTTTCTGTTTACGGCGCCACTGCCGTCTCGAGCCCGCGTGGTCGATCACCCGTGGGCGTACAGCTGTTTCGAACCGGCCTGCAGGACGCCTACTGGGTGAGGCTGATAGCTGCCTCCGGACAGCTCAGCTCTGCTTCCTTCGCGTCGGTCTCCTCGGCCGAGCCCTCCGGTTGCTTCAGGACCGATGCCACTCCGTCGTCATCGACGTCGAAGAGATCGGGTGCCAGCACCACGCACCGGGCATGGCCCTGGCAACGTTTCGTGTCGAGTTCGATCGAAGCCATGGATCAGTCAACTCGATCGAATTCGACAGAAATGGCGCCCAGCGTGTTGATGAAGCCCGGCATCCATGTGACCTCGGCGTCTGGAGCCAACCGCAAGTTCTTCACACGGCGTAGCAATTCATCGAAGGCAACTTCGATCTGAAGCCGGGCCATGTTGGAGCCAAGGCACCGGTGTACCCCGAGACCGAAGGTCATGTGGCCGCCTCGGATCTCGTCGAAGTCGAGACACTCGGGATCATGGAACTGTTCGCTGTCCCGATTGGCGGAGTCGAGGCGCACCTGGACCCGATCACCCTTCTTCAGTTTCGTCCCGTTGATCTCCGTGTCTTCGAGAACGAGTCGTCCCTGCCCACCGATCGGGGTGTCGAGCCGCAGAAGCTCATCGAGATCGCGCCGAATCCAGCTGGGATCACGCAGGCGATCCTCGAGACCTTCGTTCTCGGTCATCCGATAGACGATGTTTCCGATCGAGGCCCGAGTCGTATCCAGTCCACCGAGTAAGACGATCGCGAGCGCACCGATGAGCTCCTCGTCAGTGATCGGACGTCCCTGGATCTCCAAAGACATCAGGCGTCCCACCAGACCGTCTTCGGCAGCCCCGTGCTCCTTAACCTTCGCGAGGTAAGCCTGAGCAGTCGCGAACAAGCCTTGGAATGCCTCGGGGGTCGGATTCTGAGCCAATTGCGCCGACGTAGCACGAGCTCCGTCGAGTTCATCGGAATCGAACTCGCTGAAGACCACCGCCGCGATGATGTCGGCGACATAAGGCCCGGAGAACTGCGAAAGGACTTCAAACTTGTCGTCCCCGATGAAAGCGTCGATGAGCCTACCCGCAGACTCGCGCATCTCAGGCTCGAACTTCTTCAATGCGTTCCGAGAGAAGAACGGATTCAATACCTTTCGATAGTCGCCGTGCTCCGGCGGGTCGATGTCGATCGGGGGGAGATTCACTCCGGAGGAGATCAGTGCAGCTTCAGTCGACGAGAACAGCTCGGGATGCTCGAGAACGTAACGCACGTCTTGATAGCGGGTGACGATGTTCCAGCCACCATTGGCCTCCGAGTGGATGACCGGGCACTTGGCTCGCGCGGTATCGAAAAGTTCCCATTTCTTGGCCCGCTTCTCCGGGTCGAGGATGTCGAAGTTCTTCAACGCCTCGATGTTGGTCTGATCTTGGTCGGTGCTCACCGAGTTTCCTCCATGTCTTGGGGCTGTTTGATTGCCTCACACTGATCAGATCTATTGCGTGATACCGATCAGACTTCAGTTGCGACGTCTCGCATTCGTGAGATGTCTACGAGCTTGACTCTCGGGCGCGACTGAGCTCGCCCCAGGGCGCGCTCCACCGTGTCGATTCGCTCCCATCCTGCACGCGAGATGTGTTGCGGTACAGTGTTATACACACTGTCCGGCGTTGCCAGACGGCCATCGAGATGATCGGCGATCAAGGACGTGACAGTCTCTTCGGCACACAGCCGATTCGATCCGATGACCCCACTGGGCCCCCGCTTGATCCACCCCGTGACGTAGACACCGGCAGCGTCGTGGACACGGCCTGCCCGACTGCGGACGACTCCTCGCGGTTCGTCGAACGCGTACTTGCCGATGGGTGTGCCGAGGTACCCCACTGAGCGCAGCACGAAAGTCGTGTCGATCTTCTCGACCGATTCAGTGGGTACGGCGATCGTGCGACCGTTCGAGCTCTCCTCGACACGATTGATCCGCATGCTCACCCCTTCCACCCGGCCGGAGCCGTGGAGCTGTTCGGGGGATGCGTTGAATTTCAGAACGATCTTGCGATCGTGTTCAGCTACTCGGTCACGCAGATCTGCCAGTACATTCACCTTGAATGCCACTAGGTTGGACATGCCGGAAACGCTCTCGAATGCGTCGTCGTCAGCTTCGACGAGCACATCGAATCCGGGGGCCCGTACAAGCCCAAGGAGCTCTGGAGTGGAGAACGCAGCTTGCGCCGGACCGCGTCGACCGACCACCACCACCTCGCGAACTGCACTCGTCCTAAGCTTGTCGATGGCGTGGTCCGCGATATCGGTGCGCGAGAGGTCGTCCACGGGCGACATCAGAATGCGAGCAGCATCGAGGGCGACGTTGCCGTTTCCGAAGATCACAACCCTCTCGGTATCGAGATCGGGGTCCACGTCAACCGCATCAGGGTGCCCGTTGTACCAGGCGACGAACGACGCCGCTGACATGCAGCCCGACAGATCCTCGCCGGGAATCCCCAGCCGGCGGTCCGTTGTCGCTCCCGTGGCGTAGATGACAGCGTGGTAGCGCTGCACGAGATCCTCATGGGTCAGATCCCGACCGATCTCGATCCCGAGCATTATGCGGAAGCGGGAGTGCCCCATGATCGAGAACAGTTCGGACGTGACTAGTTTTGTCTCTTGGTGGTCGGGCGCCACTCCGTAGCGGATGAGACCTCCGGGCACAGGCAGGCGCTCGTACATATCCACCGTTGCCTCAATACCGGGGCGGGTGAGCAAGTCGCGAGCTGCATAGAGCCCCGCGGGCCCGGACCCGACCACAGCGACGCGAATGGGCGCGGCGCCGGAATTCTCGCCAAATGCGACTGCGGGCTGCTGCGGCGTCGGCGAATAGTCCCGACGGCCATCCTCGAGGTAGTAAGCCTCGTTCAAGGTGGCGTATACCTCATCGCCTTCGTCGAGGTCATAGTCCGGCACAATCGCCTCTACCGGGCATGCGTCCACGCAGGCTCCACAGTCGATGCAGGTCTCTGGGTCGATGTAGAGCATCTCGGTCGAGACGAACGCCAGCTCATCCAGTGTCGGATGAATGCAGTTCACTGGGCACATGGCAGCGCAGCTCGCATCATTACAGCAGTTCTGCGTGATCACGTGACTCACCGACAAAGCCCTTTCGTCGCGGAAACATTTCAGTGCGATCAACCACCCCTGGGTGCGTCGGTCTCGTGATGAGCACAATCGACGCGCTGAGAGGTGAATCACACGCTCCGTGGCAACGCTAACACTTTGGTCTATCCATTTACAATGGTTTGGTCATATGGTCAGTCCTTGATGCAAAGTTCCGACATCCGGCGCAAGGGCGTCCTCTTCTCGACAGGTGGTTCAGCTCGAGTGGTGGACTCGCGCTCGTCGCGGGTGAACGCCGCCACTCGGACCAGCCCGACACGGACAGTCGTACGTGGCCAGACCAGCGCCCCGTGAACGACCCATACCGGCGCGACGAACACCCCGCCCGACGACGACCTCCCTCAATTGCCTTCTTCCCCAGTAAATCTGCACCGCCAAGTTAGCGGCGCTGCCCGCCATCTCGGTGCAGTACAGCTTCGAGCCCGACTGTGCGATCGCCAATCGGCATCTTCCACCCACGCGCGACCGGCGTCACGCACCAGCGCCCGACCCGCCATCACACCGGTCTACTGGTCGGCGACATCGCCTGCACCATCTGGAAATCACCGATCGCAGTGCCGCCCTCGGCCGCGGTCACCGCGCTAGTGACGGACTCGTCGAACGCACGCTATGTCTGCCCGACCCGCCAGCGCCGCGGAGATGGCGGCACCCGCGATCGACTGGGAATATGCGCTGGGAATGGAGTCGTCCGATCCCGGGTTCGATTTCAGCGTGCTCGCGAAGTTCCGGGCACGGGGTTGGCCGGACACAGCCTCGGAGTGCACCCCGGGGCGCCAACGGTTCAGGATCCCGACTCGGACACCCCGGCTGCAACGTGCTGACCCAGTGCTCCAGCAAGGGCGGAAGGTAGGCACCGGTGGACGAGGACGAGATCGGCGCCTCCGTCGTCGAGCGTGACGACGGACCGCGTGCATCGGTCGATGACATGCAGGACGTCGGCGATGCGCTGACCGGCGTCGCGGCTCACAGGGCGACCGCGTCCTCGAGTGCTGACGCTGCAATCGGCCGCTCGAGCAACTGGACCGGAAACACGTCGATGTCGTCGCGGCCGAAGAGTGCGCGGGCCTCTTCCATGACCCCGGACGCCCGCGTGAGCAGGTTCCCATCCGCGCGATCCATCTAGACGAGGATGTCGATGTCGCTGCCGGCCTGCGCAGTGCCACGGGAGAAGGACGATGCCACCGGCACACCGCACCCTACCTACTCACCCGCGGCAGTCACCCCCGCGCGCCGGCCGAAGAAGGTGCCGTCGCCGAGCGATGTACCGCTGATGTAGCCCCACGAGTGAAGACCCGACGTTGCGCGACCGGCCGCGAACAGTCCGGGAATTGTGTTTCCGTCGAGGTTCAGAACGTTGCCGTCGACTGTGGTGTGCAGGCCACCGATCGTGAACACGGCTGCGCCGCCACCATTCTCGGTACCGCCGTCACTCGGTGCCGTCATACCGCGTCGGACGTCGATTGCGGCGAACGGCGACCGCAGCGGACGCAACCAGCGCGCCGCCTTGTGGAAGTACGGGTCTTCGCCGTGTTCGGCGAAGCGGTTGTACTCGCCGACTGTGGTCTGCAATGCACCTTCCGGCATACCGACCTCGCGTTCGAGCTCCTCGAGGGTTTCCGCGACGAAATGCGGTCGCACACCCCACCGTTCGTCGACCGGGATCTCCTCGTACGCTTCCTCGTCGAGGATCACCCACACGCGCAGGCCGTGTTTGAACAGCGCTGCCTGACCGACCAGACCGGGATAGACGTCCTCGTTGATGAACCGTTGACCGACGCTGTTGACAATCATGCCGCGCACCAGCATTCCCGGCACCAGGGAGATCCCGACCTGTCCGGCGGACATGTGTTTGACGGCTGCCCCCGCGGCCTGCGCTATCACGATGCCGCGACCGTCGTCACCGCCGTCGCTGTTGACTCCCAGACCCACAAGCTGCGGCGCGTGCTGCGCCACCATTTCGGCGTTGTCGGCGAAGCCGCCGGTCGTGACGATCACGCCGCGGCGGGCACGGTAGGTGACGACGTCGTTGAAGTGCCGGGCCACCACACCGACGACCCGGTCGCCGTCCATCACCAAACGCAGTGCGCGGGTGTCGGTGCGTACGTCGACACCTGACTTCGCAACGGCCTCACTGAGCACTGCCATGAGTACCTTGCCACCGAAGCCCTCGGAGGTGACGCGGTGTCCGCGCGGGGCCGGTGCGGCGATCTCGCAGAACGGGTAGGAGTTCTCCCCCATCCACATCAAGCCGTCGTCGGTGGGCGGCACCCAGGTCGGCGAGTCCCACAGCGACGGCTTGAAGGGCACACCGTGATCGACGAGCCACTGGTAGTGCGCGAGACTTTCGCGACTGTAGAGGCCCACCTTCTCCTGATCGGCGTCGGGGCCGAGCGCGGCGAGGAGGAACTTCTCCATGTCCTCGGCTGTATCGGTGAAGCCGCACGCCTCCTGGATCGGGGTTCCGCCACCCAGGTACATCTCGCCGCCCGACAGCGCCGACGATCCGCCACCGCCGCTCTGACGCTCGAGCAGCATCACTTCGGCACCCGCGGCGTCCGCCTCCAACGCGGCCGACGCGCCTGCGCATCCGTAGCCGATGATCAGGACGTCGGTCTCGTGGTCGTAGGTCGTGATGTCGGCGGCGTCGATCGGAGTGACGGGCACGCGGGCGCTCATACGGTTCTCCTCTGCACTGTGTTGACCGGCGACACCTGGGCATTTGTGATGCACGTCACCGATCGGTTGGTGTGACGAGGCTAGAACGTGGGTCTGCGGGCACGACAGAGCTCTTCCCGTTCGGCGGGAAACATGAGCTGGCTGTGCCGAGTTCGCACCACCGAGGGTCGTCGCGGCCCTCCGGCGGTTCGCCGTTGACCTGCCGTGCGGCGCGGTGGCAGGATGGCGGGCACTCATCACGCACGCAGGTGATGACCCATATGAAGGTCCGCCGCGAGATTAGGCCCTCGCGACGGACCGGATGTCCGACTATCACAGGAGTCGAACATGCGTCAGCATACCTATGCCCATCTCCGCGTCCAGGCGCTCGCGTGAGCATCGAGGCGCTCAATTGGGCGCTCACCGAAGCTGCGATCCCCTCGCCCACACCCGCCGGGATGCCGTCGGCGCCCGCGTTGACGATGGTGTTGATCGGGCTTGCCAATCATGCGTCGCGCACCGGCGAAGACGCCTATCCGTCCGTGGCGACACTCGCCGCGTATGCGCGGATGAGTGAGCGGCAGGTGCAACGCTGCCTCGCCGCGCTGGTCGAACTGGGACTCATCGCCCTGGGTGATCAGCGCATCGTCGCCGCGAAAATCCCGCGCGCCGACCGTCGCCCGATCAGCTATCACCTGATCATGCACCGACCCGACGAACCGTCACCCCGCCCTGCGCCACGGGGCGACAGGCGCGTCACGCACGGGGCGACGAGCCGTCGCCGACGGGGTGACTCCGGTGTCACCCGAACCGTCCTTGAACCACAAGATGAAACCGCAGCACGTGGCTGCGCGTCACGCAGCGCACCGCGCCGCCGACCGAATCGCAACGACGCGGCGGCGGTCGCACCCACCGACGACGATCTCGCTTCGCTCGCCGAGAGCCTGCGCGCTGCCGGTTTGACGGCCAGCTTCCGCAAACTCGACGCTCGTGGACGATCCGAGGTGGCCGATCTGATCGGCAGATGCGGTGTGGATGCGCTGGTCGCGTCGGCGCGGGCTCAACACCAACCGCACTCCCCCGCCCGGTTCGTGCAGGCGTGGCTCCCGACGTGGCGGGAGTTGCCCGACCGGCCCTCACCTCGACCCAAGTGCAGCGGATGCGACGAGTACGGGTGGCTTCCCGACGACGACCACGGCCGGGCGGTGCGCTGCGGGTGCCGAACGTCGGCTCAGCCCCAGAAGAGGGCTGCCGGGTCGCGGTCGACTTCGGCGAGGAGGTCGTCGACGAACCGGGAGGGTGGCACCTGGTCGTAGCGGTGGAAGTGCAGGTCGCGGTCGCGCCAGTACAGCGTCCACACCTCCTGCTCGTCTGCGTAGTGCAGTCGAGCGACGGGTGCGCGACTCCAGTCCGGGTTCCGGTCCGGTTTCCACGGCGCGCGGTACTCGACGATGGTCAGATGCTCTGCGGTGACGTCACATTCGACACGTACCTGGTCACGAACTCGCTCAGGGACGCGAGCCGCACACCACCGTTGCACGCGTACGACGTCCATCTCGGGTAGACCACGGGGAGGCGTACCGGTCGCGGGATCGGGCAGATCTCGCTGCGCCGCAACCAGCTCGTCGTATGCGGCATCGACGCGTCGGCGGCGCCGCCGGTCGGGTTCGTGGTTCGCCTCGCCGGCGACGAAGTTGATGAGCTCGTCGAAGACGTCGTCGCTCGCCGACAGCACAGTGTGCCCGTCCTCGAATCGAGCGCCGAACACCAGGCGCTCGCAGTCGACGTCGAGCAGGTCGATGTCGCGGAGAACGGTGAGGGTCGCGTCGGACACCACGATCGGGTGTTCGGGCAAGTCCGGGTCCAGACCGATCTCCTGCAGATCGAACGGTGATCCCGCCCAGTTGGAGATGATCCCGTCGTCGCCGCAGGACGAGCAGACCCATTCGATGGGCTGTGCGGGATCGTTGCGGAACACGACGATCCGGCCCGGACACGGGCGGCGCCCCGGGCGTCGACGGCACGGCAGCGCACTGACCCACCGGGTCGTTGCCGCACCCGCCGTGGCGGCACGGACGATGGCCCACGTCTGTTCGGCGAGTCGCCGGGCAGGGCCGGGTGCGTCGTCGGGCAGGTGGAGGACGTGCTCGAGGTCGGTGACATACACGGCGCAACGGTATCGTCCAGATCGAGTGATGCGAGCCGGGTCGAGTATGAGGAGGGCCGGGCAGGAGGAGGACAGCGTGACTGACACCGCGTTCCCGTGGCAGGGGGCTGAACTCTCGCCCCGCGAGCAGGCCGAGAGACTCGTGCAGGCCATGACGTTGGAACAGAAGATCGCGCAACTGCACGGCGCGATGGAGACGATCGACATCTACGGCCTGGTGGCGAAGCTCGCGGAATCCCCGGATGACGCGGAGCGGCTCGCGTCGCAAGTGCAGGTGCATCGGCACGTCGCTGCGATCGAGGAGTTGGGTATCCCACGATTCAGGGTGACCAATGGGCCGGTGGGTGTCGGCATGGGCGACGGCACGCCGAGTCCGCCAGCCACGTCCCTGCCGATGGCCATCGGCGTGGCCGCGGGGTTCGATCCGGAGCTGGCGCGAACGTACGGCGACATCATCGGTTCGGAAGCCGCGACACTCGGCCAGCACGTGCTGGAAGGACCGGGCGTGTGCCTGCACCGCACCACCATCGCCGGACGCAACTTCGAGTACTTCTCCGAGGACCCGTATCTGTCCGGGCTGATGGGCGTGGCCGTGACGAAAGCGATCCAGGCGCACGGCGTGATCGCGATGGTCAAGCACTTCGTGCTGAACGATCAGGAAGTAGAACGGTTCCGCACCAGCGTCGAGGTGGACGAGCACGTGCTGCGGGAGTTGTATCTGTTGCCCTTCGAGATGGTCGTGAAGGACGGCGAGATCGCCGCGGTGATGAGCGCGTACAACCGGATTCGCGGTGTGTACGCCACCGAGTACCGGCACACGCTCACCGACATCCTGCGCACCGAGTGGGGATTCGACGGCTACGTGCAGTCGGATTTCTGGTCGGCCCGCTCGGCGGCGCCGTCGTTGAATGCGGGGCTGGATCTCGAGATGCCCGACGCGAAATGGCTGAACAAGACCACCGTCGAGGCGGCGCTGACCGACACCAGCCTGGAGATCGAGACCGTCGATCGCGCCCTGGTCCGCCGGTACACGCAGATGTTCCGGTTCGGCCAGTTCGACCGGCCCTACGCACCCGGCGAGATCGACGCGCCCGGCCACGGGGAGATCGCCCGCAGGATCGGGGCACAGATGGCGGTGCTGCTGAAGAACGACGACAACCTCCTGCCGCTGGACCCGCAGGTCGGCTCAATCGTCGTCATCGGGCAGTCGACGTTCGTCGACGAGGCGTGCCTGGGCGGGGGTGGATCGTCGAAGGTGATCCCGCTCTACACCGTCGCGCCGGTCGCGGGGATGCAGGATGTGCTCGCCGACCTCGGTTCGTCGGCCGAGGTCACGAAAGTGACGGTTGCCGATGATCTTTCGAACCTCGGCGACGCCCGCCGCGCAGCCGCGGATGCCGACGCGGTGGTCGTGATGGCGGGTCTCGTCACCACCGAAGGTATGGACCAGTCCGATCCCCACTTGCCGCACGAGCAGAACCGGATGCTGAGCGAACTCCTCGGCATCAATGCGCGCACGATCGTCGTCCTGAAAGACAGCAACCCGGTGCTGATGCCCTGGATCGACCGGGCACCGAGTGTGCTGGAGGTGTGGAATCAGGGCACCGAAGACGGGCACGTCGTCGCCGACCTGCTCTTCGGGGTGGTGAACCCGTCCGGAAAGGTACCGACCTGCTATCCGCGATCAGCCGACGACACCCTCTACGCCGGTCGGCCGGAGCGCTACCCGGGCACCGACGAGGGTTCCGGCTATCCCGTGATCCGCTACTCCGAGGGGCTCGAAGTCGGATACCGGTGGTTCCAGGGGCAGGACATCGAGCCGTTGTTCGGGTTCGGATTCGGCCTGTCCTACACCACATTCGACCTCTCCCGCGTCATGCTCGACGCACCCGACGGGGTGCACGACCCCGTCGTCGTGGCGGCGACGCTCACCAACACCGGAGCCGTCGCGGGTGCCGAAGTGGTGCAGGTCTATCTCGGCGTCCCGTCCCCCGAGCAACCACCCAAGCGGCTGGTCGGCTTCAAGAAGGTGTTCCTTCGGCCCGGGGAATCACAGAAGGTCACGATCACGATCGACCCGGCGGCCACGCACCATCCGTTCGCCGTCTGGGACCACGCGGCCCGCAGCTTCCGGGCGGTGCGGGGCGAGTACACGGTGTACGTCGGCACATCCGCATTCGACACACCGTTCGCGGTCACGATCGAGAAGAGGTGAACTGAGCACTGGTGTCCGTCAGACGATTGTCGTGCCTTTGACGCCCTTGAGACGGACCCCCATGTGCACAATTTTCGTATTACACTATTCGATATGGACGGCGAGACGATCAACGGAACCCCCGTCACCGACGAGATGATCGAGACGTGGGCGGACGAAGCCGAAACCGGATACGCCGTCGAGAAGCTACGCAAGCGAGGTCGCCCCACCGTCGGAACCGGCCCCGGAGCCGTAGTGCCGGTCCGAATGGACGCCGCCCTGCTCGAGGCGCTGAACGCCCGCGCCGAACAAGAGCATGTGTCCAGGTCGGAAGCGATTCGGCAAGCAGTCCGCGCCTGGACCCAGGTCGCGTGAAGGCGCACAAATCTGCCCTCAAACACGGAATCACCGAATCCGACGGCATCTACGCGGCACAGCACCACAGCTATGCCGCAGACCTCGACGACGGCAATCCCGCACGCCAGTTCCGGCTCGGCTTCGACCCGAGCGGCCGGCTCCTGGAACTGGTTGTCCTACGGTTCGACAGCGGACACGAACTTCTCATCCATGCGATGAAAGCCCGGCCGCAGTACTTCGATCTCCTCCCGTGACCGACGAAACGCAATCGCACTCTGCGTTGTCGTCCACCACTGGTGGCCTCGACCTGGAGATGAACGATGAGTGACGGTGTGATCATCGTCTACCCGGCCGGCAACGGCGCGCAGATCCAGCTGCGCGAATCCAGCGGCGCGGTGCAGCATTCGCATGGGTCCCGGAATCCGCTATCCACAGATCAGGGTCAGAGGGTGTCGACATCCAGCAGGTGTTCGATGCCACGAAGATCGTCCGCGTTGCGGGTGACGAGTCGAGCGTTGTTCGCGTGCGCGGTGGCGGCGATCATCAGATCAAGAGCTCGGGGCTGAGGTTTGCGGCCGTACGCTCTCACGGCTGCGGCCAGCTGGCCGTAGCTTCGGGCGACACCCGCATCGACGGGCAGGGGCTCGAACTTGCGTTCCACAGCAATCAGACGCTGCAACCGCTGAGCTCGCTGCTGCGCAGTGGTCGCGACCAGGAGCCCGAAGTGCAGTTCCGCCAGGCTCACGGCACTGATCGCGACCTCCCCGTCAATGGGCGGGACATCGTTCGCGATCAGAATGCTCGTATCGAGCACCGTCCTCACTGCGAAGCCCAGGGGTTCCGCGATCGGGTCGTCGATCAGGCTGCGGTCGGCCTCCCACGTCGGATCGGTATCCGTCCGAAAGACATCGGCGATCTCGTCGAAGGCACACCACGTCTTCCGCCCGGCCGGGCCGAGGATTGCACAGTCACTGAATCAAGCACCTACCGAGTCCTATCTGCTTCCGTGGTTGCAGGCATCCGACCACGGCATCCCGTGCCCCCTGCCGCGCACGACACCGTCGGTTGCATGCGCGCCATCGTCAACACGAACCTCACGATTGCCGCGACCGCAGTTTCCGGAACAACCACAGCGCCACTGAGTCCGGAAATCTGGGGTTTCTGTGTGGCGGTCGATATTCCAACCCCTGCTCGAATCGCTCCGGACCACGCGACTTTCGCCAGGCTCACACTGGCATCACCTGCGCCACCTTCATCGCACGTCGATAAACTCGTCGATCGACTCGACGACTCCGTCAACGAGTACTGGGTGTTCGATGAAGGGACGCCCGACGCTGCGCGACGTTTCGGCACGGCCCTTCATGAAGTCGCGCACGCCGACACGATCGCCGTTTCGATCGCCGAGTGCGTGCTTGTTCCTGCCCTCGCAACCAGCCTGCGTGGCGCCGACTTCGACGATGCAGTCGATTCAGTAACGAAGTGGTCCGGCGCCGACAGTTCACAGGGCCGACACATCCGACGACTCGCCCACCGACTCCAGCGCACGTTCACATGATCCCCGGAGCACCTCGCATCGACATACTGTCGTCCACATCAGCGGCAGCCCACATCTGCTCGGCGCTGGCACTACCGCCGAACACATCCGGTCAACCAGCACAACGTCGACGTGCACAAAGCTCGGATGCTCGACCGGGTGCGCGCCTATCGGCTGCAAGAACTGCGAGAATCCCTCGCGCTGCCCCAGGACCAGGTGGCCGAGCGGCTCGGCGTCCGGCAGAACCGGGTCTCGGACATCGAACGTGGCGACCTGGCTCATATACAACTCGACACCCTGCGCCGGTACGTCGAGGCGGTCGGAGGGCCACTGCGGATCGAAGTCGAACTCGACGACGACCGCATCCAGGTCGTCTGACCGGCCGCTCCGCCGTCGAACTCGAGGTCGCGAGGTAGCCGCGCACCCGAGTTCCCCACTCCGTCACGACTCCATGACATCCTCGGATACATGGCACGAACATGGCTCTCGATCACGGTCGAACTGCTCGGCGGGCGTGGTGAGGAACTGTGGCCCCCGCCCGGCCGCGTCTTCGCTGTCGGGCCGTCCCACACCTTCACACACCTCGCGGACGCCATCAACGACGCCTTCGCCCGGTGGGATCGCTCCCACCTCTCGATGTTCACGCTGGCAGACGGACAAATGATCACCGACGCGGAGACGGGCGCCGACATGGCCGGGATGGCGGTCGGCCCGATCCTCTCACCCCGCGACATCGACTCGACCAAGGTTGCCCGCACCGTGCAGCCCGGAGCGGAGTTCCAGTTCACCTTCGACCTCGGCGACGACTGGACGCACCGGTGCGTGGTCGAGACGACGAAGATCGATCCGGTGGAGGTGTTGGGCATCCGGCCGAAAATGCCTCTGCCGTATTGGGGTTGGGGCGGCATCCCGGATCAGTACGGTCGCCGGTGGGCCGACGACGACGGCGGAAGCAGGGTACCGCCCAGGCCGAGCGAACCGCATCCGATGCTGGTGCACGAATGGCCAGCCCCGAACGAGTCGCCGGCGCTCGAACTGTCCGAGGTTGGTGCAGCGATCGCCACCGGAGATGCCGATCGCTTCCTGGCTGCGATACGCGAACGCGACGTCGACCACGCGCTACAGCAGGTGGGGGCTGGAATACCGATGGCACTCGAGCACCGACGGTCGAGCAGCGAACCGGTGGCCGTATCGATCGTCGGCGCGGACGCCGCCGTCGATGTGGAGCTGGAACCGGATCGCTGGCTTCGATTCGAGAACATCGGCTCACGGGACGGCTGGAATGACATGGTCGCGTTCGCCGGTCGGCAGCGTGACACCGCGCTGCGCGAGCGGTTGGAGCGTGCAGCCGAGGGTACGGGCGGTTTCCGCCGATTCCGGGATCTCATCGACTCGGAGGGGCTCACCACGAACTGGACGACGTTCAGCACCGACCGAAAATTCGGACGTTCCCGGGCGTTCCTTGCCGACAACGGTATCCGCGTGGGCTGAATCCCGCCGGGTCGAGTGTGCAGTTTTCGACCGCCCAAGCCCTAGTTTTCGACAATTTCTGCACACTCGATCCCTCACCGCGGCGTACGCCACATGGACCAGAGAGTGGGGCCGCCGCCGGGGATGACGATCTCGCCGGTAACCACGAAGCCGAAACGCTCGTAGTAGCCGATGTTCGATTCCTTGCTGGATTCGAGATAGGCGGGAGCATCCTCGGCATCGCAGCGCGCGAGCCGTGACTTCAGCAACGCCGTTCCCTGACCCGACCCCCGCGCGGCAGGGGCGGTACCGATCGCCGACAAGTACCAGTGCGGCTCCTCAGGGTGGGCCGCTTCGAGTGCGTCGTCGACGCTTTTCCCGACCCTGACATTGCGACCGAGTGCACCGACGATCGCCGGCACCATCCGCAGTGTGGTCCAAGTCGACGCCCGCCACTTCCCGGGTGGTGCCCACATCGCAGCACCACCCATGCGGCCGTCGACCGCGCTGATCTCCGTGGCCCCGAGCGGCACCATCTGGTGGCGTGCCTCGGCTGCGAAGAGACGAGACGCGGCACGGAGACGCACCCGCTCGTCGCGGAGCATCCACGCGAACAACGGGTCGTCGAAGAAGGCGTCGGCGAGCACGGTGGCGATGTCGGAGATGTCGGCGCGAGTGGCGGTCGAGACGGTGACGGTCACCAGTCGAGCGTACGGCCATCACACCGATTCGCCACCGCGCTACTGGTCTGTCGACAACGAATCGATCGCTGCCTGCAGCGCAGCGGTCGCGGCGTCCGCGACTTCGCGAACTCCGGCCTCATCGACGAACTGCACCATCAACTGCGGATTCATAGCGTCGACGACGACGCTGTCCGGGTTGTCACGGTCTCGACGCACCACAACATTGCAGGGCAGGAGCAGACCGATCTGCGGATCTGCTGTGACGGCTCGGTGCGCAAGGGGTGGATTGCACGCACCGAGGATCGTGTAGTCCTCCATGTCGGCGTCGAGTTTCGTTTTCAGCGTTGCCTTCATATCGATCTCGGTGAGCACACCGAATCCCTGACCGGACAGCGCTTTCCGAGTCCGTTCCACCGCTTCGGCAAACGGTGCGCGCAGTGTGGTCGACAGTGCGAGTGCCATGGTGTCTCATCCTTTCGTCGGTGGTGCTGCGAGACCGTGACGCGATCAGGCCAGGGCCAAGAACAACTTCTCCAGTTCGGCCTCGGACATGGGCTCCTTGCCTTCGGCTTCGTCGCCGGTCAGGCATTCGCGCAGGCCGGTCGCCACAATCTTGAATCCGGCACGATCCAGCGCTTTGGACACGGCGGCGAGCTGGGTGACGACGTCCTTGCAGTCGCGACCCTGCTCGATCATCGAGATCACTCCGGCGAGTTGACCTTGCGCGCGGCGCAGCCGGTTGAGGACCAGTGCGATACTTTCTTCGTCTCCGACCATGAACCTTCCTTTCACGAGTAGTGACAGTGTACCCCCAGGGGTATCTGCTCCGAGCGTCCCTCAACCCACCGCCGCAGGAGCGTTCCGGAGGCGGGCCGATCGTCGGAACGGGCAACTCCCACTCCGAGCGCACATGTATGCGGCGCCAGCGGTAGCGACGGTAAGGGCCGCCGCAGTAATCCCGACGGCCGGATGAATCTCCTGAGCAAGGATCACCGACGACATCACCAGCACGAACCAACCGAAACCCTTGCGCAGAGTATCGGGATCCACCAGCGAGGTGAAACGCCCACCGATGAGGCTTCCCACCACAGCTGCACCCGTGACCATCGCAGCCAGACGCCAGTCGATCTGCACGGCCGACAGATATCCGCCCAGGCCTGCGAAGGACTTCATGGCGATCACGACAAGCGAGGTGCCGACCGCAATGGGCATGGGTAGCCCGCCGAGCAGCGCAAGGGCCGGTACCACCAGGAAGCCCCCACCGGCGCCGACGAGACCGGTCACCAGACCGACGAGCACACCGTCGAGCAGCACCTTGCCCACCGGCATGGAGTGCGCTCCGTCGGCATCGGCAGTCACGCTCCTGCGTCCGCGCAGCATAGCGACCGCTGTAGCGATCATCATCACAGCAAAAGCGAGCAGAAGCACCGTGCCCGGAATGAACCGCGAGAGCAGACCGCCGGCGTAAGCGCCGACCATTCCGGCAAGCCCGAACATGATGCCGGTGCGCCATTGCACACGGCCTGCCCGCGCGTGCGAGATCGCGGCGACGGCACTGGTCACACCGACGACGAGCAACGACGTGGCGATTGCTTCCTTGGCGTCCATACCGGCGACATAGGCGAGCAGCGGAACGGTGAGGATCGAGCCGCCCCCGCCGAGCAACCCGAGGGAGACGCCAACCAGGACCGCCAGCGCGACTGCCAGCGCGATCATGGTCGATCCTCCTGTGTTGCTCGAGCAACTGCCCGTGAGGGGAGTTTCGACTGTGCGGTGCAGGACATTGCAGTGAAGGCAGACATGAGGACCTCTCGAAGAATCGGCCTTGATACCCCAGGGGGTACTTGACATACCCTAGGGGGTATATGTCAATCTGTCTACAGTCCCCGGATTCCACCCCCGGCCCCCTCGGAGGAACCCCATGATTCTCGAGCAGTACTACATCGAGTGCCTGTCCCACGCCTCGTACCTGATCGCCGACGAGAGCACCGGTCGCGGCGTCGTCGTCGACCCGCGCCGCGACATCAGCGAATACCTGGTGGACGCAAAGAAATACGGACTCGACATCGAAGGCGTGATCAACACCCACTTCCACGCCGACTTCGTGTCCGGCCACCTCGAACTGGTCGACGCCACCGGCGCATGGATCGGATTCGGCGAGTCCGCGGAAACCGACTACCCGATCCGCCGCCTACGCGACGGCGAGAAACTCTCCCTCGGCCAGGTCGAACTCGAGATCATCGCCACCCCGGGCCACACCTGGGAGTCGATCTCGGTGCTGGTGCGCGAACACCCCGGAGCCACCCCCACCGCCGTACTCACCGGCGACTCGCTGTTCATCGGCGACGTCGGCCGCCCCGACCTGGTCAACCTCGGCGACGGTTCCACCACCGACCTGGCACGCGCGATGTACCACACCGTGCACGAGAAACTGCTCACGCTGCCCGATGAGGTCGTCGTTCTGCCGGCTCATGGCGCGGGATCGTCATGCGGAAAGAACCTGTCGACGCAACTCACCTCCACCATCGGCGAGCAGCGCAGGACCAACCCTTCGGTGCAGCCGATGAGCGAGGACGCCTTCGTCTCCCTGATCACCGACGGCCAGCCGGCCGCGCCCGCCTACTTCTCGGTCGACGCCGCCATGAACAAGCAGATCCACCCACTGCTCGCCCGGGACCGCTCCATCCCCGAGCTGACACCAGAGCAGGTGAAGCGCGCACTACTCACCGGCACCCGTGTGCTGGACGCACGCAGCGTCGACGACTTCGCCGCCGGTCATCTACGCAACTCCGTCAACGTCGGGTTCGACGGGCGCTTCGCCGAGACGGGCGGCATGGTCGCCGATGTCGGCGAGAAGATCGTGCTCGTCACCTACCCCGGCACGGAACAAGATGCCGCAATGCGCCTCGCACGCATCGGTTCCGACGGCGCAGCAGGCTATCTGAACGTCGATCACGACGGCACGTTCCCCACCGAACTTGCCGATCTGATCGAGACCGCACCGCGCACCACGGTGACGGAGCTCGACGAGTTGCTCGCCGCCGACGCCGTCACCGTCGTCGACATCCGCAACCCGGGCGAACGCAGCTCCGGAACCATTCCAGGTGCTATCCCGATTCCGTTGGCCCAGTTACGGATCCGGATCGACGAGGTGCCCACCGGAAAGCCGATCGTGGTGCACTGCGCGGGCGGGTGGCGCTCGAGTGTCGCGGCGTCGCTATTGCGGGCCCAAGGCTTCACCGACGTTTCGGACCTACTCGGTGGATACAACGCCTGGACAGAAGCTCACATCGTTGCCTGACCTTTCGACTACTCTCCTGGAGGTTCCCATGTGTTATCCCGTCACTTGTTCTCGCTGCAACAAGACCGGTTGGGGTGGTTGCGGACAGCATGTCGACGCTGTGATGCGGTCCGTCCCCGCCGCCGCCCGCTGCACGTGTGATCAAGGCACCGCAGCGTCGACGCAGCACGCGCGACTGAAGCTGCGCTCCCTGTTTCGCGGAAGCCGCTGACCTCGAGTGCGGATGTGTCGCGGCAGCAGGACCGCAGTCAGTAGAGCCAGCCATCGCGGCAGCGATGCAACGTAGGAGTTGTTCATGATCGTGAAGGCACCGTCCCTCGCGCATACCAGGCACGCGCATCGAGAGTGAACGACCCCGACGGAAGCGCTTCCCGGCAGAGCTGCCGGACGCGCCTCTTCTGCTCGTCGGGCATCGACAGCAGCGACTGCCCGGCGGGACCGACACCGAAGACGAACGGTGCCCAGAAGTCGTCGAAGTCGGTGTAGGACGCCTCGGCCATGATTGCCCCGTCGACCACGTCGATCAGGCCCGCGCGACGGAGACGATCGGCGATGTCGCCCTCCGATGTGCCGGCCATGGGAGCCTCGCCGACAGACGTGCGGTCGACTTGCCGCACCGCCGTCCAGTACACACGCAGCATGGTCATGCCCCCACCGGCGATGTCCCACATGCACGACGCCACCGTCCCGCCCGGCCGCGTCACGCGCGCCATCTCCCGTATTCCTCGATCGGGATCGGTCATGAAACCGATCACGAGGGACGACAGGGTGGTGTCGAACGTACCGTTTGACCACGGCAATGCCTCGGCCACGCCTTCGCGGACATCCGCTCCCGGGTTTCGTTCGTGGCACGCCGCCACGAACTGCGATGCCGGATCGATCGCAGAGACGTTCTCGGCACCGACTCGCGCTACGAGCTCCTGGGTGAGGCCACCAGGTCCGCAGCCCACGTCGCAGACACGCTGGCCGGGGCCGACACCGACGACCTCGGCGAGGGCTACCGCGAGCGACGGCGTGTAGCGTCCCATGAAGCGGTCGTAGTGACCGGCCGGACCGGCGAACATCATGAATCCATTGGGCTACTGCGACACGCAGGAGTCAAGGCTGGGCTCCTCTGATCGACGGCCGAGTGTGAGGGGACGAACGCCGCCACGCCGCACCGAATCAGGGTCGCGAGCGGACCGATAGTTCCTTTGCCAGCGGCGACGGAAATCGCGGAAGCACGCGAAGCCCGCCCAGCCATTCGTCGAGGCGGGTTGCCTCGTCGTGAAGGACTGCCACACCTTCTCGGCCGATGTCCTCGAGCAGGTGCAGACTGACCGCACCGGATTCGTCCTGCCACCAGGTGCCGACGATCCTCCCGTCCCACCACGCAGTGGGACCGGCATTGCCGGCGGTATCGAAGAGTTGCTGTTTGTAGAGCCCGAGGTACCAGTCGCGCTCGAACCACCCCATCGTGGTGGGATCGAGCGTCGGCAACAGCGCGCCCCACGGCTCGACCGGCTCCGGAAGATCGACGTCGTCGGGCATGAGATAGCCTGTTGCGCCGTCGATATCGACCTCGGCAACCTGTAGTTCGGCGAGCGCCGCGCGCACCGAAGTGAGGGTGGACCCGAGCCACCATTTGAGATCGCGTTCCGTTCCGGGACCGAACGCGCGTAGCCACAATTCGACGAGAGTGCGCAAACCTGTGTCGGCGTCGTGTACTTCGATTTCCGCGCCGAGCCAGGCCTTCGTGGTCGTCCAGGCCGGTCGTGAGACCCGCCATGCTCCTCTGTTGGATGCCCGCATCACTTTTCCGGAGGCCGACAGCACCGTCAGGACCCGAGGTGCGAACGGCACCTTGCCTCCCCACGACTTTCCGGTGCCATACTCCATCGAGGCGTCGAGCACCGGGATCTCATCGCGTAGCTCACTCGAGGTTGCTTCCCGACCGCCGGACAACGCAGCGAGGACCTCCTCACTCGCCTTGTCGAGCCACCGTTCGCCGTTCGGCGACACCCCCGCTTTCTCGACGTCCTGAATGAGGCGCCGGCGCTCTGCCCCGGCCACCCGATTGCTCGATCCGGCCTGCGCGAACGGCAAGACGTGCCGAGGGAAGACGAAGACGGTTCGCCGCATCCCCATGTGCTTGACCAGCGACCTGTCGGTGTAGAGGGCGCGGTCGAGATCGGGCGCGGTGAATTCGTGGACGCGGGCCCAGGCCGACAGGTAGACAGTCGCGGCGTCGGTGCCGTGCAGGCAGACCATACTCGTCGCGGCATCAACCGCATCGGACGCGCGATGCGCGGGATGCACGCGGTGCCTGACAGCCATTCGGGCCCGGCGTTCGGTTGCGTCGACTCTGCGCACAGCCATGGCGGTCATCGTAGATGCAGGGGCCGACACGGCGAGTCTGTGGACTTGCCGACCTGCCGCGCGGTGCCCGAGGACGTGCCTCGCGAGGTGGCAATGGCGCCCCACTCAGCGATGCCCATTGCCTTCAGCCCAGAGGAGGTGCAGTGTGAAATATGGAGTACGACCGGCGACGTCGCGTCGGCGCCGCCTGGAGGAGAAAGGTGCCGATCATGTTCGCACGTTCGACCACCATTCATGCACATCCGTCCTACATCGACGTCGGGATCCGGCATGTACGGGACACCGTGATGCCCGCGCTGACCGACATCGAGGGCTGCCTCGGAATGTCCCTGCTGATCGATCGCAGCTCCGGTCGGTGCATCGCGACCAGTTCGTGGCGGGACGAGGACTCACTACGCGCCAGCGAGAGACCGGTGCAGACATTGCGTAACGACGCAGCGGAGGTCTTTCACGGAACCACGGACGTCTCGCGGTGGGAGATCGCGGTCATGCACCGCGACCACCATTCCGCACGTGGTGCTTGCTCCCGCCTCACGTGGTTCAAAACCGAGCCGGCGCACATCGACCGCGGTATCGACGTGTGGAAAATGGCCGGGCTGCCCGCGATGGAGGTGCTCGACGGGTTCTGCAGCGCCGGACTCATGTTCGACCGCGCCTCGGGCCTCGCCGTGTCGTCTCTGACGTTCGACAGCGCCGAGGCGATGGAGCACAGCAGAGAACGCATCGACGGCATTCGGGACGCAGGGGTGCGCGAGGCGGGCGCTCAGCTGCTCGAGACCTGCGAGTTCGAACTCGCCATCGCGCACCTGCACGTCCCGGAGATGGCGTAGCGTCGAGCGAATTGCCGCGCGTCAGACAACGACCAGGTCGACCTCAGCGTCGCTGGCATCCGGCCGACGTTCGAGTACCTGATCGTTCTCGGCCCGTCGAACGACGCGCCGCAGAGAGGTGGCCAGGCCTGTGACGACGATGTCGGCGCCGGCATCGAGACACGCCGCGATACCGACACAGCCGAGGGATGCGTTGGATGCGGGGCGCCGACCCCTGTGTGCCCGCAACCTCCGTCATCGAGGTCATGAGTGGGCGGCAAGATGCCTGCTCGTTCTCGTCTGCGGTGCGCCCTCACGGCGGGGTGCGCCACATGGCCCACAAGGTCGGTCCACCATCGGGGATCACGATCTCCCGGGTGACCTCGAATCCGAATCTCTCGTAGTACGGGATGTTCGATTCTTTGCTGGACTCGAGGTATGCAGGCGCATGTTCGGTGTCGGCCCGGTCGAGTCCGGAAGTCATCAGTGCAGTGCCGTATCCGGCACCTCGCGCAGCCGACCCGGTTCCGATCGTCGACAGGTACCAGTGCGGCTCCGTGGGATGAACCGCCTCCACCGTCGCGTCCACCCGTTGCGCCACTCCCGCGTTCCTCCCGAGGGCGGTGAGGTATCCGGGCAGCAGCCGGAGCTGGGTCCAGGTGCCGGTGCGCCACTTCCCTGGCGGCGCCCACAGCGCCGCTCCCCCGATACGTCCGTCCGATTCAGCAACCTCGGAGGTACCGAGCGGCACCATCTGGTGGCGGGCGTCGGCGGCGAAGAAGCGTGTCTGCCGACGGACGCGGTGCCGCTCGTCGGGGAACATCCAGGTGAACACGGGGTCGTCGACGAAGGCGTCCGCCAGCACTGCTGCAAGCGCCGGAACGTCCTTGCTGGTGGCGCGTCTTACCGTGACGGTCATGTCCCGTAGCCTACGGCGGCAAGGGTCCATCAGTGCCCGCAATTGTTCACATCGGCGGGCACCATCACTGCGGAATCGCCGGACTTCACCGAACGATGACTCCGCACGCGAAGACACTCCGACACGCCGGTAGCGGGCGGGCAGTCAGATCATTTCGGGGACCTGCAGGTGCGCGATGGCAAGTTCGAAGCTGCCCGTCTCGAGCGCTCTGGCACGGGCCTCCGGGAGGCCGTCGTCCCTGATGCCGACCGGACGTTCCTCGTTGCGTTCCATCGACTCGGCACTATCGAAGATCAGCGACGACACCGCGCGACCGACAGCCTGATCGAGCATGAGGCCGGCACTGCAGAAACCATCCAGCTCCTCGATCCTGGGCAACGCTGCCAGCTTCCAGGCGTCGACGGCGCGGTCGACGTGGTGACCACGATGCATGGCGGCAATCTCCCATCGCGACACCTCCGTGGTGCCGTGGAACGCCTCGGCTGCCTTATCGCGAGCGCGTTGACCGGCCCTTCACTCGCGCGCAACGATTCCTCGTCCCTCCACGAACTGGTCGCGATGCAGCGACCGGAGTCGCAGTCGACCAGCAGCGACATTCCGAGGCACGATTCCATGTCCGCCAGTGCGGGCATCACGGTGGTGCGCACACCGGAGTGGCCCAGCACTGTGCGACAGGCCACTATGGACATATGACGCGACACGGACCCGAAGCCGACATCGACGAGACCGACCTCGAGTTGTCGGCCCCCAAGGAGTACGCCGCGGGTGTGCCCGCGGTGCTCGTGTCGCTCGAGCGCGCCTACGAGCAGATGGGTGCGGTCCGCACCGCACGGTCGTTGACCCGGCTCAACCAGCGACACGGCTTCGACTGCCCCGGCTGCGCGTGGCCCGAGACGCCCGGCCACCGCAAACCCGCCGAGTTCTGCGAGAACGGAGCGAAGGCCGTCGCGGAGGAAGCCACCCTACGGACGGTGACGCCCGAGTTCTTCGCGCAGCACTCACTCGACGAGCTCGCCACCAAGACCGACTACTGGCTCGGTCAACAGGGCCGCATCACGCACCCGATGGTGCTGCGGGACGGCGCGAGCCACTACGAACCGATCGGATGGGACGACGCGTACCGGGTGATCGCCGATCATCTGAACGAGTTGCCGTCACCCGACCAGGCCGTCTTCTACACCTCGGGCCGCACCAGCAACGAGGCCGCGTTCCTGTATCAGTTGCTGATCCGCAGCTACGGCACGAACAACATGCCCGACTGTTCCAACATGTGCCACGAATCGTCCGGGACGGCTCTGACCGACTCGATCGGTATCGGTAAGGGTTCGGTGTCGGTGCCCGACGTCGAGGCGGCCGATCTCATCCTCATCGCGGGTCAGAATCCGGGCACCAACCACCCGCGGATGCTCTCCACCCTCGAGAAAGCCAAGGCGAACGGCGCACGGATCATCGCGATCAATCCGCTTCCCGAGGCCGGGCTCAAGCGCTTCAAGGACCCGCAGAAAGTGTCCGGAGTCGTCGGGCGCGGAGTGGACATCGCCGACGAGTTCCTGCAAATCCGTCTCGGCGGCGACATGGCGCTGTTCCAGGGGCTCGGCAAACTGTTGTTCGAGGCCGAGGACGCCGCACCCGGCACCGTCATCGACCGAGCGTTCGTCGACGCGCACTGCGCGGGCTTCGAGGAGTACGAGGCCCACGTCCGGAATGTCGACCTCGACACCGTGCTCGAGGCGACCGGCTTGACGAACGCCCAATTGCGCGACACCGCTGCCGAACTCATCGCCTCGCAGCGGACCGTCATCTGCTGGGCGATGGGGCTGACGCAGCATGCGCACGCTGTCGCGACGATCGGCGACGCCGTCAATGTGCTGCTCGCCCGCGGCATGATCGGTAAGCGCGGTGCCGGCGTATGCCCGGTGCGCGGGCATTCGAACGTCCAGGGCGACCGCACGATGGGCATCTGGGAGAAGATGCCCGAATCGTTCCTCGCCGCGCTGGACACCGAATTCGGTATCGAGGTACCACGCAAGCACGGTTTCGACACCGTCGATTCCATCCGCGCGATGGGCGACGGGAAGGCGTCGGTGTTCATGGCGATGGGCGGCAATTTCGTCTCTGCGACACCGGATACCGTCGCAACCGAGACCGCGTTGCGCAACTGCGCACTGACGGTACAGGTCTCGACGAAACTCAATCGCAGCCACGTCGTCCACGGAACCACCGCACTCATTCTTCCCACCCTCGGCCGCACCGATCTCGACGTCCAAGCAGGAAAGAAACAGGCTGTCTCCGTGGAAGATTCGATGTCGATGGTGCATCTGTCGCGGGGGCGCCTGAAGCCTGTGTCCGAGCACCTGCGCAGCGAAGTGGCCATCGTGTGCCAGCTCGCCCGCACCCTGCTGGGCCCGGATCATCCCGTGCCGTGGAGCAGGTTCGAATCGGACTACCACCACATCCGCGACGCGATCTCGCGGGTGATACCGGGATTCGACGACTACAACACCCGGGTCCGGCAACCCGACGGTTTCGAACTCCCCCACCCGCCGCGCGACAGTCGCCAGTTCCACACCGAGACCGGGCGGGCGAACTTCTCCGTGAACGAACTCGAATGGGTACCGACCCCGGCAGGCCGGCTGATCCTGCAGACGATGCGCAGCCACGACCAGTACAACACGACGATCTACGGGCTCGACGACCGCTACCGCGGCGTGAAGGGCGGACGCAAGGTCATCCTGGTCAACCCCGACGACATCACCGCTCTCGGATTCCGCGACGGCGATCTCGTCGACATCGTCTCCGAGTTCACCGGACCCGACGGCGCCCTCGAAGAACGCCGCGTCCACGACTTCCGCGTCGTGGCCTACAGCACACCGACGGGCAACGCGGCGGCCTACTACCCCGAGACCAATCCGCTGGTTCCGCTGGGCCACGTGGCGAAGAAGTCCAACACACCGGCGTCGAAGGCGATCGTCGTGCGGCTCGAAGCTGCAGCATCGAAGGGCTCGTAGTGGGACGTGTGACGACCCGCCGTGCGGTCCTGCGGGTCACCGCAGACCGCACCACCCGGCGCCCCGACACGCTCGCCGTCGAGGAGCCGCTCGAGATCCGGCTCGACGGACACGCGTTGACGGTCACGATGCGCACCCCCGGGCACGATGTGGAACTCGCGCACGGTTTCCTGCTCGCCGAGGGAATCATCGGCAGCCCCGCCGATATCGCGATCGCACGGTACTGCGATGGCGTCGACGACTCCGGGGCGAACACGTACAACGTGCTCGACGTCCAACTCGCCCCCGGTGTCGCGGTGCCGGACGGCGCAGGTGCGCGGAACTTCCTCACTACCTCGGCGTGCGGGGTGTGCGGCAAGGAATCCCTCGAGCAGGTACGCACGCGCACCCGTTTTCCGCTGCGCGGCGACATCGCGATCCCGGCACGCATCCTGTCGCAGATGCCCCACCTGATGCATCAGCAGCAGAAGGTTTTCCGGTCCACGGGTGGACTGCATGCCGCGGCACTGTTCACCAACGAGGGCGCACTTCTGCAGCTGCGCGAGGACGTGGGCAGGCACAACGCTGTAGACAAGGTGCTCGGGTGGGCGCTTTCGAACAATCGGATACCCCTGTCCGACAGCGTCCTCGTCGTCAGCGGACGGGCCTCGTTCGAACTCGTTCAGAAGGCGGTCATGGCCGGTCTTCCGGTACTCGGGGCGGTATCGGCTCCGTCCTCACTCGCGGTCGATCTGGCCGAGGAGTCGGGGTTGACGCTGGTCGGCTTCCTTCGCAACGAGTCGATGAACGTATACACCGGGTCGGTGTCCTGATCCGCCGCTGGGCCTCGCTCAGCTGCACGTTGTTTCAGGGTACTGACCCGCGAATGCGCCTTCGGTGAACGCCTTCACGTCGTCGAAGGACTCGTCGAGCACGCCGCGGTGATCGGCGCCGTCGTACACGCGGTACGTCAGGTCGGCGCCGTTGCCACACAGCGCCTCGGTGACCTGATCGGTGACGGCACGCGAGACCAGGACGTCCGCAGATCCCTGCACCACGAAGGTCGGTACCGACAGTTCGAGCCCTTCGAGTTCCTGGCCGGCGTAGTACTCACGCAACCCTTCGAGGTTCGCCTCGGGCGCGAACACCTGGTCGGCAGGAATGGTCGCGGCGACCGCGCGCAGATCGTCCATGCATCCGGTACGTGCCGCATCCAGGAGCGGGCCGGCGGTGTCGGTGAGCATCGCGTCTGCAGACAGTTCCGGTTGCGCGGCTTCGGCACCGAGCAGAAGAATCGGCAGGAAGCTCAGGGCCTGTTGAATACCGGGACCCCCGGTGGCGAAGTACGCGGCGGTGTCGCTAGTGCGGCTGCCGGGCGCGAGGGCGACCGCTGCCTGCAGATCGAGTTCGGGCGCGCGTTGCGCACCGAGTGCGGCGGTGTACAGCGCGGCGTGACCGCCCTGACTGTGCCCCATCGCGATCCATTCCGTGCCGATACCAGGGTCGAGATCGCGCGCGGCGCGAACGATGTCGACGACGGCATTCGCGGCGCTGTCGCCGTTCATGTAGGGGTGACCACCGGGGGTTCCGAGCCCTTCGAAATCGGTCTGGACCACGGCGTATCCGTCTGCAACCCACCGGTCGAGCATCGCGGTGGTCAGCGAGAGGTAGTCGTGCGCAGGACCGCCGACGGTGTCGGCCGACGGCGCGCACGCGTCGCCGACCCCTGTGGTGCCGTGAGCCCAGCTGATCACGGGCCATCCGCCTTCGGGGGCGTCGCCCGCCGGGATTGCGACGGTGCCCGAGACCAGTGCCGGCCGCCCGTCGGCACCCTCGGATACGTAGGTGATCAGTTCGGTGCGCTGGGCGCTGGGGAGCGCCGCTGCCGTGGTGAGCGGGCGATCGGTGATCAGCGAACCGGCTGCGTCGACTCCGGAATCGGCCGACTCCGGAGCCGGGCTCGAACATGCGCCGACGCCGAGCACCGAAGCGAACGCGAGCGCCGCGGCAGCACGCCGGGACGGAATGGACCTCATGAAGCCTCCACTAAGAACAATGTATTAATTGCCAAGGTAACATTCTTAGTACAGTGGCTGCATGACGATGTCAACGGGCCGTCTCGCCCTATTGGATAGCGCCGAGCGGCTCGTCGCACGCCGAGGCATTCACGGAGTGGCTGCGCGCGAGGTGGTCAAAGAAGCGGGGCAGCGCAATAATTCGGCTATCACCTACCACTTCGGGTCGTGGGAGGGCCTCCTGGACGAGATCTGGTCCCGGCGTGCGCCACAACTGAACGCCGAACGCGCGGCACTCCTTTCGGCCGCACGACTCGACGACGGGCCCACCCTCGACAGGCTCGTCCACGCGTATGTACACCCGCTCGCGGCGCACGTGGCACACAACAAACCGAGCTTCTGGGCTCGCTTCAACGAACAGTGGTTGTCGACCGCGCCGCTCGACGTCCTGTCGAAGCCGGAACCCGGAGTGACGCAAGCCGACTACTACCCGTCGGACAACTCGCTCGACGTCCTGACCGAACTCCTCACCACGATCGCGGATCGACTCGATCTCCCGGAGACGGACGCGCGGCGCAGAGTGAGCCTGATGGTGCGGTTCGTCATCGGTGCATTCGCCGCCTTCGAACGCGCCGACGAGACCGGTGCCGCGCCCGACCCGGCCGCGTTCGAGGCGGAGATCATCCAGCTCGCACGCGGAATGCTCGACCCCAGCCGTGCGCGGTTCTGGTAGTTCCCGCTACCAGAACCGCGCACGGGTGGCGGAGCCGCCGCGTCAGCGCGGACGCGGCACCGTCTTGTCGACGAAGAGCGCCTCGACGGACACACAGACGGTGCCGTCTGCCATCAGGATCTCCCCGACCGTGTTGATCTTGCGACCATTCTCCTCGACCAACCGGCCGCGCACCGTGAGCGGCTCGAACAGCGGGGTCGGACGGTGGTACCGCACGTTGAGCTGCGCAGTGGCACCGCTTCGCCCGGCCCACGCATTCGCGACACCCAGGGTGTGGTCGATCAACAGTGCCGCCACACCTCCGTGTACATGGCCGGGAGGCCCCTGATACGGGATGGTCAACTCGACGACACCCTCGACCCATCCGTCGTCGCGTCCGGCGAGAACCAGCGGCGGGGCCAACGCGTTCTCGGGTCCGCACACGGGATCGTGCCGTGTGACACCTTCGCCGTGCCACATGTCGATCAGGCGTTCCTGGACTTCGGGCGCATGATCCTCGAGGTGCGCGGCGATACTGTCGAGTTCCTCGGCGACCCGCTCGAGGTTGGCGTTGGTGCGGTCGGTGCGCAACAGAGCATCGACGACACGTCGTGCGGCTTTGGTGGCTCGGTCGACAGCGGAGTCCTGCGGCGCCGACGTGAGCACCGTGCCGTCGGGGGCGTTACCGACGGTGGGGTGCGTAGCGGGATCGACTCTCATCGGATCTCCATCGTCGCGTGCGTGAGTACCGGCTGCCCGTCCCGCTCAGGGCAGACCGCCCGCAGGGTGAGGGTGTTGCCGGTGCGCCACACCGAGGTCTCGATGGTCTCCCCCGGATACAGCGACCCGGCGAAACGCACCGAGAGCGACTTCACCCGAGTCGGGTCGCCATCGAGGACACCGTCGACGACGGCTTTGCACACGACACCGTACGACGCGAGCCCGTGCAGGATGGGGCGATCGAAGCCTGCCATCTTCGCGAACTCGGGGTCGGCGTGCAGCGGGTTCATATCGGCGCTGAGCCGGTAGATCAAGGCCTGCGCGGTGCCGGTGCGCGACACGAGAACCGTGTCGGCGTCCCGTTCGGGTGCGGCACCACTGGCCTCCGGGCCGGCCTCGCCTCCGAACCCACCTTCACCGCGTGCCCAGATCTGCATCGCCGAGGTCCACAACGGGGTGCCTTCTGCGGTGCGGGCGGACTGCTCGAGCACGATCACCGCAGCCTTGCCCTTGTCCCACACGTCCGACACACGCGACGAGATGGTCGCGGTACCGGACGCCGGAATCGGTGCGTGCACGGTGAGCGACTGCCCGCCGTGCAGGATACGACGGAGGTCGATGTCGATGCCGGGCAGATTCATCCCGGCCGCGGCGGCATTGCCGGCCGAGATGCCCTGCCCCGCCACCATGGCGAAGGTGGGAAGGACACGAAGGTTCTTCTCGTACACCCAGGTCAGTTCGGCAGGATCCAGCGGGTCGACACCGGCGCCCAAGCCCAGGTGGTAGAGGATCACATCTCGCTCGGTCCAGGTGGCCTCGCGGAGGGTCGGCTCGGCCGTCAGCGCGGCATTCACATCTATCGGCATGTTCGTCAGTCTCACATTCCGGGTTCGGGATCACGAGGCAGACCGAGGATCCGCTCGCCGATGATGTTCAGCTGGACATTCGTCGTGCCGCCCGCGATCGACATGCACTGTGAGTTGAGGAACATCTGTGTTGCCGATCTCCGGTGCTGTCCCCCCAGCAGCGACGTGGGGCCCGCCCACTCCATCGCCGTCTCCCACACCTGCTGGAGATGTTCGACGCCGAGAAGCTTTGCAATCGACGATTCGGCGCCCGGCTGCGCGCCGGTCAACGACCGCAACGTGGTGCGCAGACCCATGAGTCCACCGGTCTGGGCGTCGCACAGCACCTTGCCCAGGATCGTGAGCTGTTCCGCGTCGAGCCCGCCCGGGATCGTCGCGGCCAAGGTCAGCAGAGCCTCCCCGCCGGAGCCGAGCGAGGAATCGTTCGACAGGGACACCCGCTCGTTGGCGAGAGTGGTGCGGGCGAGTTTCCAGCCGTCACCCGGTTCCCCCACAAGGCATTCGTCCGGCACGAAGACGTCGTCGAAGAACACCTCGTTGAACAGTGCCTCGCCGGTGATCTCCCGCAGCGGGCGGATGTCGAGCCCCTCGGAGTTCCTCATGTCGATCAAGAAATAGGACAAGCCCTTGTGCTTGGGTGCATCCGCATCGGTGCGAGCCAAGCAGATGCCCCAGTGTGCCTCACGGGCCATCGACGTCCACACCTTCTGGCCCTGCAGTTTCCATCCGCCGTCGACCTTGACGGCCTTGGTGGACAGGCCTGCAAGATCGGTTCCGGCGCCCGGTTCGGAGAACAGCTGGCACCAGACGGTGTCGCCGCGCAGCGATCCCGGCAGGAACCGCGCGAGTTGCTCGTCACTACCGTGCGCGATCAGCGTGGGAACCACCCAGTTGCCGATGATCATGTCGTGCGGCTTCAGTTCTGCGGTGCGCAGTTCCTCGGCGATGACGAGCTGAGTGACGGCATCGGCCCCCTTCCCCCACGGAGCGGGAAGATGCGGTGTGGTGTAGCCGTTCTCGGCCAGATAGGACTTCTGCGCGGCTCCCTCGAGCGCCTTGGCCGGCTCGAGTTCGGCCCGCACGTCGGCCCGGATCCGCTCGGCCTCGGGTGGCAGGTCGATGCTCAGCACCCGGCGGGTGCCGTCGAGGGTCAGCCCCGCGACCCGACGCTTCCACGATGGGGTGGAACCGGAGAGGATTCGCAGGGACTGCGCCCGTCTCAGGTAGAGGTGGGCATCGTGTTCCCAGGTGTACCCGATGCCGCCCAACACCTGGATGCATGTCCTGGTGACCTGGAAGCCGGCTTCGAGAGCGGTTGCCGCAGTGACGGCGACGGCGAGCGACGCCTCCTTGTCCGAAATGTCCTCGCCGAGTGCGCGGGCCGCGTCCCACGCGGTGACGCGCGCCTGCTCGGTCAGTCCGAGCATCCGCGCAACAGTGTGTTTGACGCCCTGGAACTGGCCGATGACACGGCCGAACTGCCGACGGACGCGCGCGTAGTCGGCGGCTGTGGTGGTGGCCCAGTCGGCAAGGCCCGCCGTCTCTGCCGCGAACAGCGTGACGGCGATGTCGACGACACGCTGCGAATCCAACGTCAGTATGTCGCCGTCGGCGAGGGGGAGGCCATCCACCGTGACCTCGGCATTGCGCCGCACGACGTCGTAGCTGGGCAGGTCGGTCACGTCGAGCCGGTCGCGGTCGACGACGACGAATGCGAGGTCGCCTTCGTCTTTCGCCGCAAGCAGGAAGACGTCGGCGACCTGGCCACCGAGTATGTAACTCGTCGTGCCGGACAGTGCGACGGTGTCGCCGTCGCGGACGATCTTCAGGTCGCCGGGTTGCAGGGCCACACCGCCGAACAGGGAGCCGTCGGACAGCGCGGCCAGCCGGTCGGTGCGTCCGGCCTCATGCAGCACAGCGGAGACGACGACGGTCGGCAGGAACGGCCCGGGCACCATCGCGCGGCCGAGTTCCTCAGCGACGATAGCGGTTTCGAGCAGACCGTACCCTGCACCGCCGACCTCTTCGGGCAGGTGCAGTCCCAGCATGCCGAGTTCGGCGAGTGAAGCCCAGTACGCTGGACGGGCCTCGGTTTTGGCCTCGACCGCGTCGCGGATCGCTTCGGGCGTGGCGTGTCGTGCGGCCCAGCCGCGGACGGAATCGCGAAGGTCGCGATCGTCGTCACTCAATCCAATGGTCATGAACGAACCCTTCGATGGAATCATGAAATGTGCGTGTTGCGACGTGCGTGTCCGCGACGCGCGGCCACACCCTGCTCCGCCCGCTGTCAGCCTCCCCCACTCCGAGCGAATGTATCGTTCGCTCGCTCTATCGAGACGAACGATACATTCGCTCAGTCTGGGGTGGGGTGGCTAGATGCGTTCGATGATGGTCGCAGTGGACAGCGCTCCACCCGCGCACATGGTGATCAGGGCGGTCGAGCGGTTCGAGCGCTCGAGTTCGTGCAAGGCACTGGTGATCAGCCGGGACCCGGTGGAGCCGACTGCGTGGCCGAGGGCAATTGCACCGCCGTTGACGTTGACCTTGCTCATGTCGGCTCCATGGACCTGGGCCCACGACAGCACGACAGACGCGAAAGCCTCGTTGATCTCGATGATATCGATGTCCGACAACGACATTCCGGTGCGTTCGAGCACGGCGCGGGTCGAGTCGATGGGACCGTCGAGGTGGTAGTAGGGGTCGGAGCCGACCAGGGTCGACGCGAGGATGCGGGCGCGAGGATGCAGGCCCGCCTCCCGCGCCTTGTCCTCACTCATGAGGAGTACGGCGGCTGCGCCGTCGCTGACCTGCGACGAGTTCCCCGCGGTGTGGATACCGCCCTCGATGACGGGTTTCAGTCCTGCCAGGCCCTCTGCGGTGGTCTCACGGAGGCCGCCGTCTCGCGTGACGGTCGCGGTCTCGCCCGTGGGCTTGCCTTCCTTCGTGACGACGGGCGCTTCGACCGGAACGACCTCGCGGTCGAACCTGCCCTCTGCCCACGCCTGGGCTGCCCGACGCTGCGATTCGAGACCGAGCGCGTCGACGTCGTCACGCTTGATTCCGCGCAGGTCTGCGATACGTTCGGCGGAAGTGAACTGGTCGCGCATGTCGATGGTCCAGTCGTCCGGGTAGGGATTCCCGGTCCCCGGAGTATTGGCCTGGCCGAGAAAGACCCGGCTCATCACCTCGACGCCGCAACCGATTCCGGCGTCGATCTGGCCGGACGCGATCAGGCCGGCGACCATGTGCACGGCCTGCTGCGACGAACCGCACGCGCAGTCGATAGTGGTCGCTGCGGTGGTGTACGGGAGCCCGGCGTGCAGCCATGCCTGCCGGGTCACGTTGTTGGACTGCTCCCCCGCCTGGGTCACTGCGCCACCGACGAGCTGGCCGACCTGCCCGGCGGGTAGTCCGGTCCGCTCCAAGACCCCCTTCTGCGCGGCACCCAGCAGCACTGCGGGGTGTACCCCGGCCAACTGACCGCGGCGACGCCCGATCGGTGTCCGTGCGGCTTCGACGATGACGACGTTGTTCATGCCACTCCCTGCGTTCAGCGATACTGAAATTTATTCTAGTTCTGACGCGGGATGAAGATCCGGGCCGTCCCACCGAGCGGGACCACCCTGGTAGGGATCGACATCAGGCGAGGTCGCCGAGCAATCGATCGCACGCGATCCGCAGATCCGACTCGATCTCGGGGATCGACGTACGCCCGTTGAGCGCCGACTGCACCAGCCCGAACCACAACGCGACGACGAGTCGGAGCACCGTCGCGTCCTGCACCGTCGGATTCTCGATACCCGCAGACTCGAGCATCAGCCCGTCGAACAATTGGTCGATCCTCGCCACGTCCGGGATCGTCGCTGCATTGGACATTGCGGCCGACTGGATCATGGCCGTCGCGAGCCGCGGCCTGCGCAACAGCGCCCGCGTCGCCTGCAGCAGCGCATCGCACACCGACTCCGACGGCACCGTCGCAACCGGCGCCTGCCTCGAGAGCTGGCTTCCCATTCTCTCGATCTGATCGACCATGACCGCAACGAACAGATGGGTCTTGGACGGAAAGTAGCGGTAGAGCGTGCCGATCGCGACACCGGCCAGCTTCGCAACCTCATGCATCTGTACCCGTTCGAGTTCGTACTCGTCACCGAGCTGGGCGGCCGCCTTCAAGATCCGGCCGTGACGCGCGCGCTGTTCCGTCGAACTCGGCTCGGCCGCGTCACGAGCCTCTGAGAGCCTGGGCATACCTCACCTCTTTCTTGGCCCGGACGACGCCCGACAGTAGAGCCGGCGACCACAGCGCGAGCGTTGCCGTCCTGGTCAGCAGGACCACGACAGCAGCCAGACCCACTCCCATACAGCGGGACGGCCTCCGCCCGCCGAACACCTCGACGCCCAAACTAGAATGAATACTAATTTTGGTTCGGGGCCGCCTACGAGGACCCGAACCGACCGAACACGGGAGACTTTCCATGGGTGAATCTGTCAGCCTTGCCGGACGCGCGGCAGTGGTCACGGGTGCCGGGGCCGGCCTCGGACGCTCCGAAGCTCTCGCGCTGGCGTCGGCCGGCGCCGCCCTCGTCGTCAACGACATGGGCGACGCCGCCCATGCGGTCGCGGAAGAGATCGTCGCAGCAGGCGGACAGGCCATCGCCGTGACCGGAGACGTCTCCGACTGGTCACTCGGCGGCCGACTCGTCGAGGAATCCGTCAAGGCGTTCGGCTCGTTCGATATCCTCGTCAACAACGCCGGCATCATCCGCGACAAGATGATCTTCAACCTCACCGAATCCGATTGGGACGACGTCATTCGCGTGCACCTCAAGGGTCACGCGGCCACCTCCCACGCCGCTGCGGTCCACTGGCGCGCGGCGAGCAAGGAAGCCGGCGCCCCGGTGTACGGTCGCGTCATCAACACCTCGTCGGAGGCATTCCTGTTCGGTTCTGCCGGGCAGCCCAACTACTCGGCCGCCAAAGCGGGCATCACCGCCCTGACGTTGTCCACAGCACAGGGACTCTCTCGCTACGGTGTCACCGCCAATGCCATCTGCCCGCGTGCCCGCACCGCCATGACCGCCGAGGCGTTCGGCGACGCCGACGGCACGAGCACCGGCCTCGACCCGCTCGCCCCCGAGCGCGTCGGTACCCTCGTGAGCTACCTCGCCTCCCCTGCCTCGCACGAGATCACCGGCCAGGTTTTCGTCGTCTACGGCAAGATGGTCGCGCTCATGGCCGCGCCGAAGGTCGAGAATCGCTTCGACGCCGCAGGTTCCGCGTTCACCGTCGACGAACTCGACCAGCAGCTGTCGTCGTACTTCACCGGCCGTGGCAAGTACGAGACGTACTCCGCTTACAGCGTGGCGGAATTGGAGAAGGCCGCACTCGCCGTGGACTGATCACCCCACCAGAGGACACGAGAGCGCCTCCGGCCCCGGCATATTCCGCCGGGGTCGGAGGCGCTCTCGACCGCTCCTGCCTATGGGGCCATATCCGTCCAGCCTACGAAGCCGGAAGGATCGTGGCGCCCCATCACAGCGTGTTCGAACATCCCCCATCCGACCCGGCCGTCGATGGTCGCCTTCGCGATGTGATCGATCGTCGAGTACGGCAACCGGCCGTGGAACTCTACGGTGGTGGTGTCGACCACCGACGAAGACGACCAGTTCTCACCGCGCCATTCACCGTGCGTCCATTCGGGATCGCCACCGTAGCCGGCACCGTGACTCAGCGAGATGAACCCGAGGTTCTCGACATCCACGACGATGGGTTCTCCCGCCGGCGTAGTGAGGTGGATGCGGGCCGTCTCCGGATGCCGCGTTCCACTGCGGTAGTTCACTTCGAGGCGCGGCCAGCCGAGTTGTTCGACGCGCCCGTCAGCGAACACACGTGTCGCGTGGTTGAGGGTGCGATGTCCGTCCTGCAATTCCTGAATGATCACCATCAGCGCGAAATCGTCGAATCGCAGCGGCGCATACGTCCAGTAGTGTCCGCCCCGGTTCTCGTAGGTCCAACGCCCCTGCGGATCCGGCTCCCCCACCGGGCGGATGCCCCACGAGCGATCGCGCGTGCCCATCCAGGTGTCCGGGTCTACAGTGAAGTCCTTGCCCTGCACCGACAGGCTGCCCGACCAGCTCCCGACCTGCGCGAAACGCGATGCGTCCAGGATCGGCCGCGGACCCGACATCAGGGTGTGCGCCTCCTCGAGAACCGCCGGAAACGATCCGTCCCAGGTGAGGTCGCACGACAGCTCGTCGTGTTCACAGATCACACGGATCTTCTGGAGGGGTTCGACGACTTCGAGGCGATACCCGCCGACCACACTCTCCGTGGAGCGCCCCTCGAGAGCATCGGAGAAGCGCACCGCTACTTGAGAATCCCCATGTCGCACAGTGACGAAGGCGTCGACGACGCTCAGATTCGGATAGACGCCGAAACCAGTGATGAGGTAGACGTCGCCGGTGCGGTCGTGCGCATTGAAGTAGTTGCGGTCGTAGAAGTTCCGGTCTGTGGATGCCACCCGGCCCATCGACAGCGGCGACTGGTGTACCGGATACTCATCGAGCAGAACTGGTTTCATCGAGTCACTTCTCCCAATCGTAGGTTTCGTCGATCAAGCGCGCGAGCATATCGCGATGGAGTACGTAGTCGTCGGGGTCGTCATGCGGCTCGACTTCACCGAAGCGAATGCGCCGGCGTTCGATCTGCGACATGACGATGCCATGCCGCAGTGCGGCGTAGACGAGGTAGAAGTCCAGATCACGAACCTCCACCCCCGCGACCTTCTCATAGAAGGCCACCACGTCGGAGCGCCGGAGGAACCCCGGAAGACCGGGGAACGAGAACTGTTCGGCGATGTCCTGGAACATGCGATGGAAGAAGATGAACCAGCCGAGGTCCAGCTCGCGCGGCGCGAGCGTGGCCGACTCCCAGTCGAGTACCGCGGCCGGTATCGTACCGTCGTACAGGATGTTCCCGATCCGGGCATCGCCCCAGCACAGCACGTCGGGGGACGGATCGGCGGGCCAGTTGGCCTCGAGCCAGTCGAATGCACGCTCCAGCAACGGGATCCGCATGCCGTCGTCGCGACGTGTCCATTCGTAGTAGGCGCGCTCGCTCTCGACATGACAGCGCAGCCCCGACGATCCTTCCGGTCCGGCGAGACCGGGTATCCGCGACCCGGACTCCGCGGCACAGACCGCGTCGGCGTCTACGGCGTGGACGGCCGCCAGCACCTCCACGCTGGCACGACTCAGCGCATCGCGCTCCTCGTCGTTCATCTCGTGGAGCCATCCGGCAAATACGTAGGGTGGGTTGTCCACCGGCACAGTACCTTCGGCACGGTCCATGACCAGGAACGGCCGACCGAGCGGACCGGACGACGTCTCCACCCACCGCACCGCAGGTACCGGTATCCCTCCGTGGTCGCGGACGGCGGTCATCACATCGAACTGTCGCTGCAGGTCGTATCCGGGAAACACCGGGAATGCCGATTCCTCGGGCGCGATGCGGACGACCAGGCGCTCCGTGTGTCGCTGCCCGTCCCGACTCCAGTCGAGATCGAACAGGACGGAAACGCTGGACATCCCCGAGTGCGTGGGACGGCTGACGTTGTACACCCGCGGGGGTTCGGCCGAGTCGAGGCGCTCGCTGAGCCAGTCCTGCAACTGCTCACGCAATGCGTCCAGATCCGTTTCGGTGGTCTTGATCTCCTGCTCTGCGCCTTCCGGCACCGCACTGTCCGTGGCCATCCCATGCCTCCAGTTCATTGTGACGAACGAGCGCAGGTGTCCTCGGACACCCGGCATCCGTTCCGGTAGTTGATGCCCCGCCTGCTCCCCCGGACAGAGATCCTGTCGCGCTCACTGTGATCGTCGTTACCCCAGGAGTCAAAGATAGACGGTTGTCCAAGTTTTTGGAACATGTTCTCGCGACTTTTTTCGCTCACCCCGGCGCCTCGGGCGAACGCGCCGTAGAGTCCGGTATCAACACCGCGCCGACCGGCCTCGCCACCACCTCATCGGACCGCCCTGGTCGAGCACCCGACGACAGGATCCGGAGACGATGAGTGAGCCCGCACCCCCCGGCCGACGAGAGCAGAACAAGCGACGCACCCGTCGCCGACTGCTGGATGCCGCAAGGCGGCTGTTCGCCGAACACGGCGTGGCCGCCACGGCGGTCGAGGACATCGCCGCACTCGCAGGGGTCTCCCGAGCTACCCTCTTCAACTACTTCCCCGGGAAGAGCGCATTGGTCGACGCGCTCCACGCGTGCCAGATGGAGGCACTCGCACTCCTGGTCGACGACCTACTGTCTCGTGAGCTGACGACCGAGGAACGAATCGTGGCCGTGTTCGCAGATTTCGCACGTGAGACCCGCGAACCCCCCGGCTACCTCCGGGCACTCACAGCAGAACTCGAGAAAGACATGGCAACAACGGAACTCAGCGATGCGCGTACTCAGCAGCTCGATCACGAACTGCTTCGCATCCTGCACGCCGGAACAACGCGGGCCGAGGTACGCACCGACCACCCCCTACCGTTTCTCGCCGGGATGATCGGCGCGATCTATCTTTCGACCGTCCGGCGCTGGAGATACAAGCCGAACGACGATGTGGCCGAGATGTTCGACCGCGCAGCACGCTTCGCCGCAGAATCCATCGAGCCCGGTCGGAACTCCGACGTCACGTCTCGTTAGCCGACGATTGGCGAGCGCATCCCGGCACACGTACCGACGACGAACGCCCCGGCAGGGAAAAGCCGGGGCGTTCGATCGACATGCGGATGTTCCGGAATCAGGCGCTCTTCTCCCGACGTTCACGGTCGGGCTTGCGGGGCACGATCGTCGGAAGGACGTTGTCGGTGACGGTCTCTGCGGTGATGACCACCTTGGCGACGTCGTCGCGGCTCGGGATGTCGTACATCACGGGCAGCAGCACCTCTTCGATGATGGCCCGCAACCCTCGTGCACCCGTGCCGCGCAGGATCGCCTGGTCCGCGACGGCTTCGAGCCCGTCCCTGGTGAATTCGAGTTCCACACCGTCCATCTCGAACAGCCGCACATATTGCTTGACGAGTGCGTTCTTCGGCTCCGAGAGGATCTCGACGAGCGAATCCTTGTCGAGGTTGGTCACCGACGCCACGATCGGCAATCGGCCGATGAACTCGGGAATGAGCCCGAACTTGATCAGGTCTTCCGGCATGACATCGGCGAAGTGATCGGTCGTGTCGATGTCGGCCTTCGATCGTACCTCGGCGCCGAAACCGATCCCCCGTTTGCCGACGCGGTCGGAGACGATCCGCTCGAGGCCCGCGAAGGCACCCGCGACGATGAACAACACGTTCGTCGTGTCGATCTGGATGAATTCCTGGTGCGGATGCTTGCGGCCGCCCTGCGGGGGCACCGACGCCTGCGTGCCCTCGAGGATCTTCAGCAGCGCCTGCTGAACACCCTCGCCCGAGACGTCACGGGTGATCGACGGATTCTCGCTCTTGCGCGCGATCTTGTCGACCTCGTCGATGTAGATGATGCCGGTCTCGGCGCGTTTGACGTCGTAGTCGGCGGCCTGGATCAACTTGAGGAGGATGTTCTCGACGTCCTCACCGACATAACCGGCCTCCGTCAGGGCGGTCGCATCGGCGAGAGCGAACGGCACATTGAGCATCTTCGCGAGCGTCTGAGCAAGGTAGGTCTTGCCGCAGCCGGTGGGGCCGAGTAGCAGAATGTTCGACTTGGCGAGTTCGACCGATTCACCCCGCGCATCGCGGGTCTTGTCGCCGGCCTGGATGCGCTTGTAGTGGTTGTAGACGGCCACCGCGAGCGACCGCTTCGCGGAATCCTGACCGATGACGTAGTTGTCGAGGAAATCCCGGATCTCGGCCGGCTTCGGCAGCTCGTCGAGTTTGACCTCGCTGGTTTCGGCGAGTTCTTCCTCGATGATCTCGTTGCAGAGGTCGATGCACTCGTCGCAGATGTAGACTCCGGGGCCCGCAATGAGCTTCTTGACCTGCTTCTGGCTCTTTCCGCAGAACGAGCACTTGAGCAGATCCCCGCCGTCACCGATACGTGCCATCTGTCAGGTCCCTACTTCCTCGTATGCGTGCAACCGATCCCGTGTCCGTCGACGAGCGCCGGCCCGGGGAGCGGGCCCTTTGGTCGACCGTACCCGGACTCCGGTACGCAGGTCGACAGGTTCTCCGCGTTTCCGGTCATATTTGTGCGCGCCTCGAGTGGCGCAGCTCACACCCTGCACAACGGCCCGGTCGAACGCACTCGGGACGTTCGACCGGGCCGGGTGTGGCTATCCCTGAGCGGACAACTTGCGGTACTCGAGCACGTTGTCGATCAGACCGTACTCGACCGCTTCTTCCGCCGTGAGGATCTTGTCCCGATCCGTGTCTTTGCGGATCTGTTCGGGGTCCTTGCCGGTGTGCTTGGCCAGCGTCGTCTCCATGAGGCGGCGCATGCGCTCGATCTCCGCAGCCTGGATCTCGAGGTCGGAGACCTGGCCCTGGATGCCGCCGGTCGCGGGCTGGTGGATGAGCACGCGGGCGTTCGGCAGCGCAAGACGCTTGCCCGGCGTACCGGCTGCGAGCAGCACTGCAGCGGCCGACGCCGCCTGCCCGAGGCACACGGTGGTGATATCGGCCCGGACGTACTGCATGGTGTCGTAGATCGCCATCAGCGACGTGAACGAACCACCCGGCGAGTTGATGTACATCGTGATGTCACGGTCGGGATCGAGCGACTCGAGTACGAGCAGCTGCGCCATGACATCGTTCGCGGACGCATCGTCCACCTGGACTCCCAGGAAGATGATGCGCTCCTCGAAGAGCTTGTTGTATGGATTGGATTCTTTGACGCCGTAGCTCGAGTGCTCGATGAACGACGGGAGGATGTAACGGCTCGCCGGTGAATTCGGGGCCTGACCGCCGAGTTGGCGCGGATCGAACATGTTGGTCATCGCTTCTCCAAGAATGTGTGGGACGTGGAGCCGGTCGGGGGGCCTCGGGGTCTAGTTCGCCGTGCCGCCGGCCTGCGGGGCGCGCGCGACGACGTGGTCGACGAAGCCGTACTCGAGCGCCTGCTGCGCCGTGAACCAGCGGTCGCGGTCCGAGTCGAGAGTGATCTGCTCGACGCTCTGCCCGGTGTGCTCCGCGATCAGCTCGGCCATCTCACGCTTGGTGTGCGCGAACTGCTCGGCCATGATGGCGATATCGCTGGCGGTACCACCGATCCCGGCCGACGGCTGGTGCATCATGATCCGTGCGTGCGGCAGGGCGTAGCGCTTGCCCTGGGTGCCTGCCGAGAGCAGGAACTGCCCCATCGATGCAGCCAGGCCCATCGCGAACGTCGCCACATCGCACTCCACGAACTGCATGGTGTCGAAGATCGCCATACCGGAAGTGACCGAACCGCCCGGGGAGTTGATGTACAGCGAGATGTCGCGGGTCGGGTCTTCCGCCGACAGCAACAGGATCTGCGCGCAGAGCTTGTTGGCGATGTCGTCGTCGACCTGAGTGCCGAGGAAGATGATGCGCTCACGGAGCAGGCGTTCGTACACCGAGTCGCTGAGGTTCAGCCCAGCGGTGGCCGAGGTCATCGTCGGGCCGATGGATGTCGCCGGATTCTGAGGAGTCACGGGTACCTGCCTTCTCGTCAATCGTGGATTGCTGTCACTGACACTAACGAAACAGGGCGGCACCGGATGCCCGGTGCCGCCCATCTTCGCTCAAAGCGGAAAAGATCCGACTACTCGGATGCCTTCTCCTCGGTTGCCTCGGCATCCTCGGCAGCCTCATCCGAGTCGGCCTCGGCGCCGCCGAAGAGTTCGGAGGTGTCGACCTTCGCGCCGGTGGTGTCGGTGACGTCGACGCGGTCGACGACCGCGCCGAGTGCCTTGCCGCGGCGGACGTCGGCGAAGATCGCGCCGAGCTGGTTGGCCTGGCTGATCTGCTGGATGAACTGCTCCGGCGGGATGCCGTAGCGCTGCGCCTGGAAGAAGATGCGCTCGGTCAGCTCTTCCTGCTCGACCGTGGTCTTCTCCGCCTCGGCGATCGCGTCGAGCAGCAGCTGGGTCTTGACGGACCGCACAGCCGACTCGCGGGCTTCCTTGTCGAACTCTTCGCGACTCGACCCCTGAGCCTCGAGCAGCTTGTCGAGCTCGGCTTCGTCGTGGTCGAGTTCGTGGATCGCGTCGTGCAGTGCACTGTCGACCTCGGCCTGGACGACGGCCTCGGGCAACGGCACCTCGACCTTGTCGAGGAGCTCGTCGAGCACCTTGTCGCGGATCTGACCGGCCTGCTCGACCTGCTTGACGCGACCGACACGCTCACGCAGGTCTGCCTTGAGCTCGTCGAGGGTGTCGAACTCGCTGGCGAGCTGCGCGAACTCGTCGTCCTCTTCGGGCAGTTCGCGTTCCTTGACCGAGTTCACCTTGACGGTGACGACAGCTTCCTTGCCCGCGTATTCGCCGGCGACGAGCGTGGAGGTGAACTCCTTCGATCCGTCGGCCTCGAGACCGACGATGGCCTCGTCGAGACCGTCGATGAGCTGACCGGAGCCGACCTCGTGCGACAAGCCCTCGGTCGCAGCCTCGGCGACTTCTTCGCCGTCGACGGTGGCAGACAGGTCGATCGACACGAAGTCGCCGTCCTGCACGGCGCGCTCGACACCGGTGAGGGTGCCGAAACGCTGACGCAGCGACAGCAGCTGCTCTTCGATGTCCTCGTCGGAGATCTCGACGGGATCGACGGTGACCGCGATCGCCGAGTAGTCGGGAAGGTCGATCTCCGGGCGCACGTCGACCTCGGCCGCGAAGACCAGTTCGACGTTGTCCTCGATCTTGGTGATGTCGATCTCGGGCTGGCCGATGGCCTTGACCTCGTTCGCAGTCACCGCTTCGGAGTAGCGCGACTGGATCGCATCGTTGACGACCTGCTCGAGCACCGCACCACGACCGACCCGAGCCTCGAGGATCTTGCGCGGGGCCTTGCCGGGACGGAATCCGGGGATTCGCACCTGGCCGGCGAGGGACTTGAAGGCGCGGTCGAAATCAGGCTGGAGCTCCTCGAAGGGCACCTCAACATTGATACGGACTCGCGTCGGGCTCAGCTGCTCGACGGTGCTCTTCACGGACATGACTCCTTTTTGTCGTGCTCTTGTCGGTCGTTCGTTCTCACTACTGAGCGCCCTGACGCTGTTCGATCTGGTCGGGATGACAGGATTCGAACCTGCGACCCTCCGCTCCCAAAGCGGATGCGCTACCAAGCTGCGCCACATCCCGTCGTACTGCTCCCGCCGTGGTGCCGGGGGCCGCAGTGAATCCTACGGCCCCCCGATTATGAATTCCAAAGCCGGGTTCGGTACAGTCTCATCCTGCAAGCGGCGAACGCCGGAGATCACCGGAGTATCACCCGGTGAGCACCGACGAAGCCGCAGGTACGGGGATGTAGCTCAATGGTAGAGCCCCAGTCTTCCAAACTGGCTACGCGGGTTCGATTCCCGTCATCCCCTCCAGCGCACCGCCCGCGATCTCACCGAGGTCGCGGGCGGTTCTCGTTTCTGCAGCGTCCGAATCACCATTTCGACTCGATCGCCGAGCACCGACTCGAATCCGAGACCGAACAGGTCACGGCTGTGAGAGCGTCGGCGGTGTGAGCGAATTCCCCGACCGCGCGCACCACAGGTCCGGCGAGACTGCGGCAGGGCCCCCCGCCGGAGACTCGAGGTCATCCGTCGTGGCAGCGGTACTCCTCGACGCCGTTCCCGAATGGGATCGCGTCACGGCGATGCTCGCGCCCGGCAATCTGGAAGCCGCAGCGTTCCGGCACCGGGTGGTCGAGGTTCCCATCGGGCTCGACGTCGCCCGGCACAACGCCAGCCACGACGACGCGCCGTGGCATCTCGACAGGGTATCGCTGACGGGCACGGCCGGGTTCTCGGACGTGCTGACCTTGCAGCCCACAATTCCCGAGACCACCGTCCCCGGAGACCGGGACCTCCATCGCCCGAGTTGGGGCCTCACCCTCGTGGACGGACTCACCGGCGGCCAGGCGGCACTCGTCATCAGTATCGCCCGCCCCGAACGTGCCGAGCGCAGCGCACGTGCGCAGAACAACGGCGCCGACCACGGATCGGTGTGGGCGTGGCTGCGCACGCTGTCTGAGCACACCGCGGAGGCATTTCGCTCGTCGACCGAACTCGTGGTGGGCAGCACCACCGATCTGATGAAGGCGATCATCGCACCGACGTCCCACCCCCTCACGCACCGCACGCGTCCGACCCAGGGGCCGCACCGTCTCCAGACCCTCGACATTCCCGGCCGGGAGATGCGCGGCGCAGCGGATCGCGCCGGCTGCGGACTCGAGAGCGGTGTCGCGGCCGCGGTGCTCCTCGGATATGCGTCGTACCGTCACACCCACGGCTCCCCCGCCGACGATCTGTTCGCCGCAATCCCGACGATCGGATCTGAGGAGCCCGCACAGGTCTCGCTCGGCGGCACCGAGATCGACGGCGGGCCTGTGGCCCTGATGCAGCGCATCGACAACGTGACGGCCGGGATGCCCGACGACCCCAGTGTCCTTCCCGCAACCCGGATGTTCGGGCACGACGACGTACTCACCTGCACGGTCCCGGGTTCGACGGCGCCCCTGTTCGTGGCAGGCGCGGGGATCGCGCGCTATTACGGTTTCGGCCGCACCCTCGGGTCGGCAATCAACGCGACGCTGATGTCCTATCGCGACATGTGCTGTGTCGGGCTCACCGTCGACCCTGCCGCGGTACCGGACCGCAAGGCGTTCGACGAGTGCCTGCGGACCGGTCTGCAGATCGTCCTCGACAGCTGACCGGATCGGTACGCTGGATCCCAGACCGGAAGACCTCATCGTTGGGAACCACCGTGGAACTTCTCCTGATACTCGCGGTCGTGGCCGTCGTCGTATATTTCGTGTCCCGCTCGCAGAACGGAACGAGACGACACACTGCCGAAAATGTCGATGACGCCAAAGCCGATGCCCGTCAGGCCATCGAGCGGCTCGGCGGCCAGATCTACAATCTCACCGGCACCGACGACGCCTCCCGTCAGGCCCTTGCCGACGCCGCCGAACGTTTCACCGCGGCGGGGTCACAGATCGACCAGGCACAGTCCCCGGTTCAGGCGCGACTCGCCAAGCAGACCGCACTCGAAGGTCTCTACTACATCCGCGCTGCCCGCACGGCGATGGGCATGGATCCGGGACCCGAGATCCCCACTCTGGACGGCCAGAAGTCGGCGGGCGCCGTAACGGAAGACCGGCAGGTCGAGTTCGAGGGTCGCCAGGTGGCAGCGTCACCGTCCCCGTCGGCGCGCACCCCCAACTACTACCCCGGCGGCCGCGTCGCGGGTCGGCCGGTTCCCGCCGGTTGGTACTCGGAGCCGTGGTGGAAGCCTGCCCTGGTCGCGGGTGCGTGGGGCGTGGGTTCGATGCTGCTGTTCTCGTCGTTGTTCACCGGCATGGCCGGCGTGCCGTATGACGCACAAGCATTCGAGAGCGGCGCGGCGGACGGAACGGACAGTGGAGCAGGTGACGATATCGGCGGTGGCGACGATGTCGGTGGCGGCGACGGCTTCGGCGACGGCGCAGGTTTCGATGGCGGCGACGGATTCGGCGGGTTCGACGGGTTCGACTTCTGACGTCGATACGGCTCGGTCAAGCCGGCTGGCAGACCGGGCACCAGAACAGGTTTCGCGCACCCATCACCTTGTGGAGCACCGGTGTGCCGCATACCCGGCACGGCTCACCCGCACGCCGGTACACGTAGGTTCGGGGCCGATCTTTCGCGTACGCGGGTGCACCGTGGTCGTGTTCGGGGTGTACGACGTGCATGCGGCCCCGCGCCATTCCCACCTGCATCAGCTCTACGAGATCGGTCCAGATCGCATCGAATTCGGCGCGTGAGAGGTTCTTGCCGGGTCGTTCGGGATGGATGCCGTGCCGGAACAGCACTTCGGCGCGGTACACGTTTCCTACGCCCGCCAGCACCGACTGGTCCATGAGCAGACCGCCGATCGGGCGGCGGGAGCGGCTGAACCTTACCCATGCCCGCTCCGGGTCGGCGTCGGCGCGCAACGGGTCGGGGCCGAGACGCGCTTCGATCGCGTCGACTTCGCCTTCGGTGAGGACCTCGCATGCGGCCGGTCCGCGCAGGTCACTGCCGTGGACGGAGCCGATCATCCGCATGCGGACCTGCCCGGTGGGTTCGCCGAGCGGGAGTTCGGAATCGGTGAACGCTCCGTAGATTCCGAGGTGCACATGCACCGTCAGCGCACCCTCGTAGTGGTGGAACAGGTGCTTACCCCACGCGTCGGCGTGCGTCAGGACCCGCCCGTTCACCGTCGACGCGCCGTCGGCGAAGCGCCCCTGGGGGCTGGACACCCGCACCGGCGCACCCGCATACCAGTCGTGGTGCAGCCGGGCGAGCCGGTGCAGAATGTGTCCTTCGGGCACCGGTCAGTTCGCGCCCGGAACCGCGGGTGCGTCGCCGGACTTCTCGTACTCGGAGAGGATGTCGATGCGACGCTGGTGTCGCTCCTCGTTCGACCACTCGGTTGCGAGGAAGGCGTCGACGATCGCGAGTGTCTCCTCGAGCGAGTGCATCCGGCCGCCGATACCGATGAGCTGGGCATTGTTGTGCTCGCGGGCGAGTTTCGCCGTCTCGACGCTCCAGGCCAGCGCGCAACGCGCACCGGGGACCTTGTTCGCGGCGATCTGCTCACCGTTGCCGCTGCCGCCGAGGACGAGGCCGAGGCTGCCCGGATCGGCAACCGTGCGACGGGCAGCCTCGATGCAGAACGCCGGGTAGTCGTCGACTGCGTCGTATTCGAAGGCACCGCAGTCGACGGCTTCGTGGCCGTTCGTCGTCAGGTGTTCGATGATCTGATTCTTCCGTTCGAAACCGGCGTGGTCGGCTCCCAGGTAAACGCGCATGGACGGAGTCTAGCCAGGAGCCGATGCCGGACGTGAACCGCGCATACCAGCAGGAGTGAGGTTTACCTCGCCTAAGTTGACCGGCTAGGTTCAGTGAATGTTCACATCACAAGGACGTTCGACACGTGCCCTCCTGGGCGCGGCCGCAGCCGCCACAGTCCTTCTCCTGCCGGCCTGCGGGTCCACCTCGTCCGACGAGACGACCCCCACCGACGAGACGTCCCCCGGAGAGTCCTACACCGTCGAGCACGCCATGGGCGAGACGACGATCGAAGGCACACCCGAGCGCATCGTCGTCATCGACTCCCCTCACCTCGACGCCCTCGTCGCACTCGGTATCACCCCGGTCGGTGCTACCGAATCGGGTGCGGCGACCGGCGTTCCCACCTACCTCGCCGACAACCTCGAGGGCATCGAGATCGTCGGCCAGACGATGGAACCCGATCTCGAGGCCATCGCGAGCGTGAACCCCGACCTGATTATCGGAGCACAGGTACGACACGAGGCGCTCTACGAGCAGCTCTCGGCGATCGCTCCGACGGTCTTCTCTGTGAACTCGGGTACCGACTGGGAAGAGCAGGCCCGCATTACGGCCGCCGCGGTGGGCGAGGAAAACGAGATGGAGGCCCTCCTCACCGGAGTCGAAGAACGCGCCGCGAAGATCGGTGAGGAGATCGGCGCCGAAGGCCGGACCGCGTCGATGGTGCGGTTCCGGCCGGAGAATTTCCGCCTCTACGGTCCCGACACCTTCTCGGGCACGATCCTCACCCAGGTCGGCTACGACCTCGGTGCAGACCGACCATGGAACGAGTACTCGATGCTCGAGCTCAGCCCCGAGAACTACACCGAGATCGACGGCGATGTCGTCTTCTTCACCAATCCCGGCGGCGATCCGGCCGCGACGACGATGGCTGCGGTGAGCGACCTGTGGGGCGCACAGCCCGGGGTCGCGGCAGGAAACGTCCACGAGTTCGAGGACGAGACCTGGATGGTCGGCATCGGCGTGGTCGGTGCGAACACCATCCTCGACGACCTCGAGAACACACTCGGCTGATCCCCCGTCCCCACGACAGAAGAGTGTCCCTCCGGCTCGTTCGAGCCGGAGGGACACTTTCTCTCGGTCCGATCGTCAGTCGAACGACGGATCCTCGTCGCGGCTGCGCTTGAGCTCGAAGAAGTGCGGATACGACGCGAGCGCGACCACCCCGTCCCACACCTTGCCTGCCTCTTCGCCGCGCGGAATCTTCGACAGCACCGGGCCGAAGAACGCGACACCGTTGACGTGGATCGTCGGGGTCCCCACGTCGGGGCCGACGGCATCCATCCCGGCCGCGTGGCTTGCGCGCAGCGCCTCGTCGTATTCCTCACTGTCGGCGGCCTGCGCGAGGACGGGATCGAGGTCGAGTTCGGCGAGCGCACCGGCGATGACGTCGGTGAGGTCCGCGTTGCCCTCGTTGTGGATGCGAGTACCCATCGCGGTGTACAGGCCCTCGAGGATCTCGTCGCCGTACTTCTGCGACGCTGCGACCGCGACACGCACCGGGCCCCATGCCCTCTTCATCATCTCTGCGTAGTCGTCGGGGAGGTCGCTACCCTCGTTGAGCACGGCAAGGCTCATGACGTGGAAGCGTGCGTCGATGTCGCGGACCTGGGTGACCTCGAGGATCCACCGCGAGGTGATCCAACACCACGGGCACAACGGGTCGAACCAGAAATCGGCAGTGTCTTTACCGTCGACAGTGTCTTTACCGTCGGCGGTGTCCTTACCGGCGGTACCGGGGGTCCGGTCACTCAAGATGATCTCCTCACGCGAATCGGTTTCCAGAGAGTGCAACACCATCCTGCGGGCCATTCTTCCCGATCTTCGTCGCGGCGATGCGCTGTCCCCGTACCGTCGGACCTGAGCATCCAGGCCGATGGCGCCCGGGCAGCACCAACGAACGAGAGGGAATCCGATGGCCGGTGAGAAGACGTTCGTGATCGTCGGCGCCGGACTCGCCGGTGCCAAGGTGGCAGAGGAACTGCGCGCACGCGACTTCCCGGGCCACGTCGTACTGATCGGCGCCGAAGAACACCTGCCGTACGAACGACCGCCGCTGTCGAAAGAGTACTTCGCCGGCGACAAGCGACTGCTGGATTTCACCGTGCAGCGCGGCGACTGGTACCGAGACCATCGCGTCGACCTTCGCCTCGGCACCACGGTCACCGCGATCGACCCGGCCGCGCACACGGTCTCCTTGCCGGACGGCTCAACCGTGCACTACGACAAGCTGGCGCTCGCGACCGGATCGAACTCCCGGCGGCTTCCGCTTCCGGGGGCCGAAGCGCCGGGTGTCCACGTGCTGCGCACCGTCTCCGAGGCCGACGACCTCCTCGCCGCGATCCGACGCGACGACGGCACCGCCGCACGTCTCGCGATCATCGGCGCGGGATGGATCGGACTCGAGATAGCGGCGGGCGCGCGGGGGCACGGCGCCGACGTGACGGTGATCGAATCCGCACCCACTCCACTGGCCGGGTCGCTGGGCCCGCAGATCGGCGCAGTGTTCGCCGACCTGCACCGGGCGCACGGCGTGGATCTACGACTCGATGCCGCGGTGAGTGAGATCACCGTCGACGGCAGCCACGCCACCGGTGTGGCCCTCGCCGACGGCAGCACGGTGCAGGCCGACGCAGTACTCGTTGCAGTGGGTGCAGCACCGAACATCGAACTCGCTCAGAACGCGGGTCTCGCCGTCGACGACGGGATTCTCGTCGACGCATCACTGGCCACCAGCGACCCCGACATCGTCGCGGTCGGCGACATCGCGGCAGCCCTGCACCCGACGCTCGGGAGCCGCGTGCGGGTCGAACACTGGGCCAACGCGCTCAACCAACCGGCGGTGGGCGCTGCGACGATGCTCGGCATCGACGCTTCCTACGATCGCTTGCCGTACTTCTTCACCGACCAGTACGACCTCGGGATGGAGTACGTCGGGCTCGCCCCACCCGATGCGCGGGTGGTTACCCGCGGTGACGTCGGCACCCGCGAGTTCCTCGCGTTCTGGCTCGACGCCGACAACACGGTGCTCGCCGGCATGAACGTGAACATCTGGGATGCCGGCGACGATATCCGGGCACTGGTCTCGTCGGCATCTCCCGTCGATCCCGCCCGCCTCGCCGACGCGAACGTGCCGTTGTCGGACGTCGCCACCTGAGCGAGCCCGGTCATGATGGGATGGATCTCGACCGACATCCCGTCGTGAGAAGGAGTTCTCCAGTGGCACCACCGAATCTGACCCGTGAGCAGGCTGCCGAACGCGCAGCGGAGTTGCGCGTCGACAACTACACCGTCGTTCTCGACCTCACCGACGGGTCCGGGGCGCCGGGAGAGACCACGTTCCACTCGGTCACCACCGTGCGGTTCGATGCCACCGAGGGCGCATCGACCTTCATCGATCTGATCGCACAGACCGTGCATTCGGCCACCCTCAACGGCTCCCCCGTGGACGTGTCCGGATACACCGAGGAGACCGGCATCGTGCTGACCGGACTCGCCGCGCGCAACGAGCTCGTCGTCGACGCCGACTGCCTGTACACGAACACCGGTGAGGGCCTGCACCGGTTCGTCGACCCCACCGATGGCGCGGTGTATCTGTACTCGCAGTTCGAGACGGCCGACGCCAAACGGATGTTTGCGTGCTTCGACCAGCCCGACCTCAAGGCCACCTTCGATCTGTCGGTCACCGCCCCCACCGACTGGAAGGTGATCTCGAACTCCGAGACGGTGCCGACCACCGCGGTATCGCCCGGCCAGCACGTCTTCCGCACCACCCCGCGGATGAGCACCTACCTCGTCGCGCTCATCGCCGGACCGTACGCCCAGTGGTCCGACAGCTACACCGACGGGCACGGCACGATCCCCCTCGGTCTCTACTGCCGCGCGTCGCTCGCCGAGTTCATGGATGCCGAGCGCCTGTTCACGGAGACCAAGCAGGGCTTCGGCTTCTACCACGAGAACTTCGGCGTACCGTACGCCTTCGGCAAGTACGACCAGCTGTTCGTGCCGGAGTTCAATGCGGGGGCGATGGAAAATGCCGGCGCGGTGACGTTCCTCGAGGACTACGTCTTCCGGTCCAAGGTCACCCGCTACTCCTATGAGCGGCGCGCCGAGACGATCCTGCACGAGATGGCGCACATGTGGTTCGGCGACCTCGTCACGATGCGCTGGTGGGACGACCTGTGGCTCAACGAGTCGTTCGCGACGTTCGCGTCGGTGCTCTCCCAGGCGTCGGCCACCGAGTACACCAACGCGTGGACGACGTTCGCGAACGTCGAGAAGTCGTGGGCGTACCGGCAGGATCAGCTGCCGTCCACACATCCGATTGCCGCGGACATCCCCGATCTTGCCGCTGTCGAGGTCAACTTCGACGGCATCACCTACGCGAAGGGCGCTTCGGTACTCAAGCAGCTCGTCGCCTACGTCGGGCAAGAGCCGTTCCTCGAAGGTCTGCGCGCCTACTTCCGCGACCACGCCTTCGACAACGCGACCTTCGACGACCTGCTCGCCGCGCTCGAGAAGGCGTCAGGCCGCGACCTGTCGGGATGGGGTGCCCAGTGGCTCAAGACGACAGGGCTGAACATTCTGCGGCCCGATTTCGAGGTCGACGCGGACGGGAAGTTCACCCGCTTCGCGGTGGTGCAGGAGGGCGCACAGCCCGGTGCCGGTGAATTCCGGGTACATCGCCTCGCGATCGGTGTGTACGACGACGACGGCTCGGGCAAGCTCATCCGCACCCACCGGGTCGAGATCGACGTCGACGCTGCCGCGAGCACCGACGTTCCCGAACTCGTCGGTGTGCATCGCGGTAAGTTCGTGCTCGTCAACGACGACGATCTGACCTACTGCTCGGTGCGGCTCGACGACGAGTCGCTCAGCACGGTGATCGAGCGCGTCGGCGACATCGCGGAGTCGCTGCCACGCACGCTGGTGTGGTCGGCGGCATGGGAGATGACGAGGCAAGCCGAGCTCAGAGCCCGCGATTTCGTGGCGCTGGTGCAGCGCGGTATCGCCGCCGAAACCGAGGTGGGTGTCGTGCAACGGCTCCTGATGCAGGCGCATACCGCGATCGGCAGCTACGCCGATCCCGCGTGGGCCGAGGCTGCGGGTTGGAGCGACTACGCGAACCGGCTGCTCGAGCTGGCGCGTTCGGCGGAGCCTGCTTCGGACCATCAGCTCGCCTTCGTCAACGCCCTGTCCACCGCCCGGCTGTCGCCGTGGCACACGGAAGTGTTCGAGGAACTGCTCGGCGGCGATCCGGCGAAGGTCGGGCTGCCCGGGTTGGTCGTGGACACCGATCTGCGGTGGCGTCTCGTGCAGGCACTCGCAGCCGCCGGTGAAGTCGACGCGGAAGGTGTGGAGTCACCGTTCATCGACGCGGAAGCCGAGCGCGACCCGACCGCAGCCGGTGCCCGGCAGGCGGCGGCGGCACGTGCGGCCCGTCCGCAGGAGGCGGTCAAGGCCCAGGTCTGGGCGACGGTGGTCGGCGACGACACCGTTCCGAACATCACCGCCCGCGCAATCATCGGCGGTTTCGCACCGGCCGGTCAGTCGACGCTGCTCGAGCCCTACGTGGCCAACTACTTCGCGGAGGTACCCGAAGTGTGGGAGCGCCGATCCAGCGAGGTCGCGCAGACAGTGGTCGTGGGCCTGTACCCGTCGTGGGCGATCAGCGAGGCCGCGGTCGCGGCAGCCGACGAGTTCCTCGCCGGTGATCGACCTCCGGCGCTGCGCCGGCTGATCACCGAGGGACGCGCGGGGATCGTGCGGTCGCTGCGCGCTCGGGCATTCGACGCGTCCTGACCGGCATCCCGGCAAAATGTGCTCGGCCCGATGACACCTCCGGTCACTCGAAGTGGCCGACGGTGCCATCGGGCCGATGCGTGTCCTGCCGTGCTACTGGTGTCCTGCCGTGCTGCAGGGCCCTACGGGGCGATGATCGCGTTGGCGATCACACGAACGGCACTGATGATGCCGTCGATGAGCTGTCCCTGACCGAACGGTCCCACCGCAGCGGTCACGCCCAGCTGCGCGATCCGGTCGGTGACCTGGCCGGCGGCGTGCCCGCTGCGCACCTCGACTGCCTTCTGGTTCGGGTAGACCGCGATGAGTACCGAGTTCTCGGCCTCGGGCGTCGAGGGGAACACGGTGTCGGTGGCGGCGGCCGGGTCCGACGCGTCGGCGATGTACACGTTGAAGCGCACACCGGTGGCGCGGATCGCGGAGGTGAGCGTGTCGTCGAGGGCGACCAGTTCGTCGTCCTCGAACGGCGGGCCCGCGAACTCGATGCCGTCGGCACGGGCCGCAGAGATCCGACCGCTCGAGGTCAGCGCCGCAGCGTGCGGCAGGGGCGCGTCGCTGCGCGCCGGAGCATGAATCACATCACCACTTGCCACTTGCGGTACCTCCGATCAGCTCTGCCGGTGCATCGGCTGCGTGCCCGTGATGTGCGTGACGACCATGCTCGGTCACCTCGTCGGCCGCGGTCCACAGCAGCGCACCGTGGTTCCATTCGTCGCCGAGCGTGTACGGGTGGTCGGACGCGGCGGGGCCGGGCTTACGAGGCGCGGGCCAGGAGATAGCCCCGAAGACCAGAACGATCAGCAGCGGGATGCCGATGAATATCAGCGTTGTCTCGAGAATGCTCACAGGGAGAAGGTATCCCAGGTGGCTGCGAAAGACCTCACATGCCCCGGATTTGGTCCCGGTGCGCGGGCGTGTACCCAACGTTGCCCGTCAGGCAGCGCCCTCACCGAGGTACGGGAGCCAAGTCGGATGCAGGTCCTGCAGAGTGGCCAGCAGACGCCAGTGCCTTCCCTTCGGCGGCACCAGCGACGCGCGCAACGTCCATCCGAGTTCACTGAGCAGTTTGTCGGCCTTCTTGTGGTTGCAGGGTGCACAGCACGCCACGCAGTTCTCCCAGGCGTGTGCTCCGCCGCGACTGCGGGGGACGACGTGGTCGATGGTCTCGGCCTTGGAGCCACAGTACGCGCAGCGATTGCCGTCACGATGCATGAGCGCAGCCCTCGTCATGGGTACCCGCGCGTGATACGGAACACGCACGTACGTGCGCAGCCGGATCACCGACGGCAGCTGCACCGACCATTCAGCCGATCGCACCATCGGCGCAAGCGGGTCGTCGTGCACCGTGTCGGCCTTGCCACCGGCCATGAGGACCACGGCCCGCCGCGCAGGCAGGGCGGTGAGCGGCTCGTAGGTGGCGTTGAGCAGCAGTACCCGACGTTTCACCCAGTCGGGTAGACCGACGTCGTCGCGTACCACATGCAGGGTGGTCGCCCCCGGCGCCCCGATCGGGGCGTCCGCGGGCGGGCGTTGTCGATGTGCTGTGCTGCCGTGCTTCATACGACCTCCGGAAGACTGGAAACAGTGCACCACGGATACCTCCGCATCGCACCTGAAATCCGCGGACGAATCAAGGACTGCGCGGTGAACATCCTGTGTCCTGTGTACCCGCCGGTACGCGACCCCGTACGTGCGCACTGCTCCGGTGCGGGCACAATGGCCGTGGAGAGGGAGGTAAGCAGAACACCATGACCGACCAGCAGACCTTCTACGACGAGATCGGCGGCGCCGAGACATTCCACAAGATCGTTGCGCGCTTCTACGAAGAGGTGGCGAAGGACGAGATCGTCCGCCCCCTCTACCCCGAGGAAGATCTCGGTCCTGCGGAGCGCCGCATGCGGATGTTCCTCGAGCAGTACTGGGGCGGCCCACGCACCTACTCGGACGAGCGCGGTCACCCCCGTCTGCGGATGCGCCATCATCCGTTCAAGATCGGTCCGCTCGAACGCGACGCCTGGTTGCGATGCATGCACACCGCGATCGCATCGATCGACGATCGAACCCTCGACGCCGCGCACCGACGTCAGCTCGTCGACTACATCGACATGGCGGCGGATTCACTGATGAACTCGCCGGTGTGACGAGCACCGGCCAAGCGGCCTGAGCACCTGTCAGAGGATGCTCAGGCCGAGACCTCCACTTTTTCGCAGGTAGACCGAGCCGTAGCGGGCATCGAGCCGGATCCAGGTGTTCGAGGCACGTACTCGCACCACTTCGTCGGCGGCGATACCGTCGGCGACCATCGTGTCGCGCCCGGTGCTGGGCACGAATCCCATCGCCCCGAGCGCGAAGACCATCCGCATCGGCACCCCGACCGTCGTCTCCTGCCCGCCGGAGGCCTCGCTCCCGCTGACCTCGAGGACCTCCTGAGCCAGCAGCGACGCCGGTGGCCCCTGCGCCCCCGCATCGCGGGTCAGTGCGACACCCTGCTGGGCGAGTTCGATGAGGACCCGGGCCGGAACATCGTCGACATGTGCGAATCCCTCGTCCGGCGGTAACGCTCCCCGCCACGCCGAGTCCATCGCCCATCCCGGGTCGATCGGGTTCGCGGTGCCTGCCGTCGCGGCAAGTGCGGCTCGTAGCGAATCGGCGGCGACACAGAGATCGGCGGGCTGGACGGTTCCTCGCACGAGTCTCGCGGCGAGCACCTCGAATCCGGTCTGGATCCAGGCGCTGAGCACGCCATCGTCCCGGCGTCGCAGCCGTACGACCGCTGCCTCGTCGAGACGCAACGCGCGTGTGAGGAATGCGGCGAGATCGGCGCGGTCGTTCTCACCGGCCAGCGCGACCGCCCGCTCACCGAATCCCGTACCGTCAGTCACGCTTCCACCGCAGCAAGTAGGCCCGCTCCTCGTCGGTGAGCCGACGAAGTCTCTGCGTGTCGATGTCGAATGCGGCGATCTGGGTGGACGCGACGATCGAGGGTGTCGAGTCGGCAGCAACACCGCCCGGCCGCACTTCGTAGCCGATCGTGAAATCGACCGCGCGCACCTTCTCCGTCCACATCATGACGTCGAGGGGACCGTCCTCGTGTCGCAACTGCCTGCGATAGCGGACGTGGAGATCGGCGATCACGGCGCCTTCGCGCAGACTCTGGGTGGGTCGCCCGTCGGCGAACAGCCACGGTATGCGGGCTTCTTCGAGCAGCGTCACCATCCGCGCGTGGTTGATGTGCTGGAAGACGTCCATATCGGACCATCGCACCGTCACCTCCGTGTGGAATCCGAACTGCTCACCCGCATCGCTCACGCGTTACCTCCGATCGGGTGCGCCGGTGCGCACCATGCTCCTGACCTGCCGTGCGGCCACCGACAGGATGGCCAGGTCCAGACTCCCAGATGCAAAGATCTCGTCGAGCGCCGACCTCGCCCGCACGAGCCGTGAACCGTTCGACATCTCCCAGTCCTCGATCATCTCCGGGCACGTCTCCCCCGGTTCCGCTCCGGTGAGGACGTCGAGGACCAGTGATCGCAACGATCCGTACAGTTCGTCGCGCAACGCAAGACGCGCGAGAGAATGCCACCGGTCGCCGCGTTCGAGTTCGGTGACGGCGGACAGCAACCGGTCGATCCCGAGGTGCGCATCCATCGCGTAGTACAACTCCGCGACCTCGGCCTCCTCGCGTTCGACGATATCCGCGATGTCGATGACGTCGAGGAGCGGGAACTGGTCGAGGAGCCGGTAGACCATCGCGACCATGTCCGGGGGCGCGTGGTTCGACAGGATGTGCCGTGTCCGTTCCTCGAGGTCCTGTACGTGGTGACCGCGCATCCACTGACCTACCTGCGGGGCAAGATCGGTGAACAGCTGCCGGTAGCGGCTGATCTCGGCGCCCACCGCCAGCGGCTGCGGCCGATTCGACAGCAGCCACCGCGCCGCGCGATCGAGCACGCGGCGGGATTCGAGCAGCAGGTCGTCCCCGATGTCGGTGGGGAGGTCGGCCGAGCGGATCCGGTCCCAGATCCCGCGCAAGCCGAAGATCTCGGTGACTGCGGCGAACGCTCGGACTGCGTCGGTGCGCGACGCCCCCGTCTCCTCGCAGAGCCGGAAGACGAACGAGACGCCGCCGTGGTCGACCGTGTCGTTGGCCAGGATCGTCGCGACGATCTGCCTGCGCAGTGGATGCGCTCTGATACCGGCGCGGAATCTCGAGCGGAGTGCGCGCGGAAAGTAGTCGGGCAGGCGGGTCGCGAACGTGTCGCTGTCGGGAAGATCGGTGTCGAGCAGGTCGTCGACGAGAGTCAGCTTGACGTGGGCGAGCAGCTGCGACAGTTCCGGCGAGGTCAGACCCTCGCCGTCTGCGCGCCGCTGTTCGATCTCGGTGTCGTCGGGGAGCGCGTCGAGGACGCGGTCTACCCGCCGCTCCTTCTCGAGTTTCGCGATGAGTCGCTGGTGGACGCCGAGCAACGCTGGTGCAGACACACGTTCCAGGCCGAGCACACTGTTCTGGCCGATGTTGTCCGCGAGCACGAGGTCGGCGACGTCGTCGGTCATCGAGGCCAGCAGGGGGTTGCGTTCCTCGATGTGGAGGTCGCCGGAGGTGACCATCGAGTCGAGCAGGATCTTGATGTTGACCTCGTGGTCGGAGCAGTCGACGCCGGCGGAGTTGTCGATCGCATCGGTGTTGATCTTTCCGCCGCCCCGGGCGTACTCGATCCGGCCGAGCTGGGTGACACCGAGGTTGCCGCCCTCTCCGACCACCTGGACACGCAGATCGGCGGCGTCGACGCGGACCGTGTCGTTACCCTTGTCGCCGACGTCTGCGTGTGATTCGGACCGTGCCTTGATGTAGGTGCCGATGCCCCCGTTCCACAGCAGATCGACGGGCGCACGCAGGATCGCGCGGATCAGTTCCGGCGGGGTGAGTTCGGTGACGTAACCGGGCAATCCGAGCGCCGCGCGGGCCTGTTCGCTGATCGGGATCGATTTGCGGGTGCGTTCCCACACCCCACCGCCGGCACCGATCGATGCCGGGTTGTAGTCCGCCCAGGACGAGCGGGGCAGCTCGAACAGCCGGCTGCGTTCCGCGAACGACGGTGCCGCCTGCGGGTTCGGGTCGAGGAATATGTGGCGGTGGTCGAACGCGGCCACCAACCGGATGTGTTCGCTCAGCAGCATCCCGTTGCCGAACACGTCGCCGCTCATGTCGCCGACGCCCACCGCGGTGAAGTCCTGGCTCTGGGTGTCGACACCGAGTTCGCGGAAATGCCGCTTGACGCTCTCCCATGCACCGCGGGCGGTGATCCCCATTTCCTTGTGGTCGTATCCGGCCGACCCTCCGGATGCGAAGGCGTCGCCGAGCCAGTACTGGTAGTCGGCGGCCACCGCGTTGGCGAGATCGGAGAAGCTGGCGGTGCCCTTGTCCGCGGCGACCACGAGGTAGGTGTCGTCGACATCGTGGCGCACCACTCGCCGCGGCGGAATCGCCGTGCCGCTCGCCCGGTCGAGGTTGTCGGTGAGACCGAGCAAGGCAGCGATGAACCTCCGGTAGCAGGATTCGCCCGCTGCGCGTGCGGCCTGCCGGTCTGCGGCGACGTCGCCGGTGGGCGCCGGCGGACGTTTGACGACGAACCCCCCTTTCGCACCGACCGGGACGATCACCGCGTTCTTCACGGCCTGTGCTTTCACCAGGCCGAGGATCTCGGTGCGGAAATCTTCGTGACGGTCGGACCAGCGGAGCCCTCCTCGCGCGACCGCTCCGAATCGCATGTGGACACCCTCCACATCGGGTGAGTACACGAACACCTCGAATTCGGGGCGGGGTTCCGGCAGTTCCGAGATGCCGTCGGGGTCGAACTTGAACGCCAGTGTCCGGCCCAGTGCCTCGTCATCGGTCTCGGGCACGAAGAAGTTGGTCCGCAGGGTGGATCGGATCAGCGACAGCATCGCCCGCAGAATACGATCGGCCACGAGCGCGGTGACGGCGTCGATCTTCTCGAGCAGTTCGTCGGTGATGGTCTGTTCGCGGACCTCGGACGCGTGGTCGGGATCGAATCGCGCGGCGAACAGTTCGACGAGCAGCGCGGTTGTGCCCGGCGTGCTCAGCAGAACACCTTCGATGTTGTACTGACTGTACGGAAATCCGGTCTGCCGAAGATATTTCGCGTATGCCCGGAGCATCGTGGCTTGCCGCCAGGTCAGGCCGGCGCGGAGTACGAGTTCGTTGAAGCGATCCGTCTCGGCATGTCCACGCCAGGCGGCGGCGAACATACCGGTGATGCGGTCTGCGAGTGTCGGGTCGGCGTCGAACTTTCCGGGGTCGAGGTCGTTCGGCAAGTGCAGGCCGAAATCGTAGATCCAGCAGTCGATGCCGTCGGATCGCGGCAACAGATAGGGCCGCTCGTCGACGACTTCCACGCCGAGGCTCTGCAACACCGGAAGGATACGGCCGAGCGTCACCGGTTCCGACCCGGCATGTTCGGAACCGACATAGAGGGTGTAGCGCCAACTCCGGTGGTCTTCGGCGCCTGCTCGATACACGAGCGTGTCGAAGTCGCCGGGGCCGAGTGCCTCGAGTCGGATCAGATCGGCGAGCGCGCGTTCGGAACTGAAGTCCTCCTTGTACGCCTCGGGGGCGGCGTCGACGTACCGCTGGACCAGCGCCGGATCGACACTCGGATGAGCTCCGGCGACCTCGGCGAGCCGGTCTCCCCAGCTGCGACTGACCTCTGAAAGGAGCGCCTGGATTCGTTGCCTGTTGCTCTCGGACGTGTCGACCCGGGGACGTACGTGTTCGGGGAACCGGACGGTCACATGCAGGAGCGCGAGATCGCCCTCGGACACCCGCGCGGTGTAATCGAGAGTGCCACCGCCGAATTCGTGAAGCAGAATGTTCTGCATCCGGACCCGGACCTTCGTCGTGTATCGGTCGCGGGGAAGGTACACCAGGCACGACACGTATCGCCCGTACGTGTCGACCCGAACGAAGAGCCGTACCTGCCTGCGGATTTCGACTACCGACGTCACCGTCGTGTAGAGGGTCTCCTGATCCATCGACAGCAGTTCCGCGCGCGGCAGAGTCTGCATGATCTCGAGCATCGCCTGACCGCCGTACGACGACAGCTCGACACCGGCCCGGGCGATCACCGCCCGGGCACGCTGACGCAGCAGCGGGATGTCGAGGATGGTCTCGTGCATCGCAGTCACGGTGAGCACACCGAGGAAGCGGTGCTCACCGACGGTTCGTCCCTCGGGGTCGAGGATTCCCACACCGACGAAGTACGGATACACCGAACGGTGCACGGTCGCGGGCCGCGCACCTTGGGTGAGCACGAGCAGTGGGCGGCGGTCCGGATACACCTCGGCGGGCAGATCGATCGGATCGGCAGACTCGGACACGGTGCGCAGCACCCCGAGCCCGCTGCGCGGAACGGGGTGGGATCTGCAGGCCCCGTCGGCATCGGGCACGCCGAACTCATACCGGCGATACCCGAGCCCCGCATAGTTGCCGCGAGCCAGCCACCGCAGCAGTTCAGCGGTCTCGGCGAGATCCGTCGCGGTGTGGCCGGACGACGGATCGGCAGCGAGCGCGTCGAGTTCGTCGGCGAGCCTGTTCTGCAGAGCGCGCATGGCGTCGGTGTCGACGACGACCTGCCGCACATCGTCGAGCACACTGTCGATTTCACCTTCGATCCCGGCGAGGACGTCCGGCTCGGTGGTCGGGTGGAGCTGGATGTGTATCCACGATTCCGCGGGTTCGTCGCTCTGGAGGGCGCCGTCCGGTGCCATGTCGAGGAGCACGCCGTCCGGGTCGCGGTGGACGGCGAAGACCGGATGCACCAGGGCTGCGATCACCGCACCGAGACGCGAGAGCAACGCCGTGACCGACTCCACCAGCAGCGGCATGTCGTCGGTGACGATCTGCACGGCGGCGCCGAGCGCGTCGTCCGCCTGGTACACCCGCGTCGCGGTCGTGCCGGCAGGCCGATCGAGGCCGAGCGCCAGATGCGCGGCCGCGGCGGCCGCCGGATCGACTATTCCGTCCGGAGACTGCAGGTAGGCGCGCTCCAGAACTCGCACCGTAGACGAAAGATCTCGCGAAGCCGCAGATCCCGTCATCAACATCACTCCCCTCGCTTGCCTCCGAAACCGCAGACGCCGCGGATGGGCTCGTTGCCGAGCCTATCCGCGGCGTCCGATGTCGGGAGGTGAAAGTGCGAGCAGTCACCGCTCCGATCGTGATGGCAGGTCGCCGCAGACGATCAGGTACCGGGCGAGGACCTCGCGTTCACCGGCGGTGATGGGTCGCGGACGTTCGGTTTTCGTGTCGAACCCGACGAGCACCGCATCGCCGAGGGCGCACACCGCACCGTCGCGGTCGAGCACCGTATGCCGGAGCGTGTACGAGGTGTTCCCCACGCGCAAGGCGGTGATCTCGACCGTGACCGGCCCCGACTCGTCCTTGATGGGCCGCAGGAATTCGACGTCCATCTTCCTCACCGCGATCGCGCCGCGCTTCAGCGCGCCGGACTGCAGGAACTTGATTCGCCCTTCCTGCATGTACTCGACGACCTTGGTGTTGTTGACGTGTCCGAGCCGGTCGGAATCCGCCCAGCGCACCTCGATCGAGCACCGGTACGGTTCGACGGAACCGGGCGAGGGCTGATCAGTCACGCGTCAGCTTCCGGTGGGTGACCCGGTGCGGGCGAGCCGCATCGGCACCGAGCCGCTCGACCTTGTTCGCCTCGTACGCTTCGAAGTTGCCCTCGAACCAGAACCACTGGCCTTCGTCGACGTTGCCTTCCCACGCCAGGATGTGGGTACAGGTGCGATCGAGGAACCAGCGATCGTGGGAGATCACGACGGCACAACCCGGGAACTGCTGCAGCGCGTTCTCGAGCGAACTCAAGGTTTCGACGTCGAGGTCGTTGGTCGGTTCGTCGAGGAGGATCAGGTTGCCGCCCTCCTTGAGGGTCAGCGCCAGGTTCAGGCGGTTGCGCTCACCGCCGGAGAGCACCCCGGATTTCTTCTGCTGATCCGGCCCCTTGAATCCGAACGCACTGACGTACGCCCGGGACGGCATCTCGTTCTGACCGACCTCGATGTAGTCCATACCGCCGGACACGACCTCCCACACATTCTTCGTGGGATCGATGTTCGCGCGGTTCTGATCGACGTAGCTGAGCTTGACCGTCTCGCCGACCTTCACCGTGCCACTGTCGGGCTCCTCGAGCCCGACGATGGTCTTGAACAACGTGGTCTTACCGACACCGTTGGGGCCGATGACACCGACGATGCCGTTGCGCGGCAGCGTGAAGGACAGGTCTTTGATCAGGACGCGACCCTCGAAGCCCTTGTCGAGGTGCTCGACCTCGACAACGACGTTGCCCAGCCGCGGCGGCGTCGGAATCTGGATCTCTTCGAAGTCGAGCTTGCGATGCTTCTCGGCTTCCGCCGCCATCTCCTCGTAGCGACCGAGACGCGCCTTGTTCTTCGTCTGGCGGGCCTTCGAACCGGAACGGACCCACTCGAGTTCCTCCTTGAGGCGCCTCTGGAGCTTCTGGTCCTTCTTGCCCTGCACCTCGAGGCGCTCGGCTTTCTTCTCCAGGTAGGTGGAGTAGTTGCCCTCGTACGGGTGCAGCTTGCCGCGGTCGACCTCACAGATCCACTGGGCGACGTGGTCGAGGAAGTACCGATCGTGGGTCACGGCCAGGACTGCGCCGGGGTACGACGCGAGGAACTGCTCGAGCCACAGCACCGACTCGGCGTCGAGGTGGTTGGTGGGCTCGTCGAGGAGCAGCAGGTCGGGCTTGCTCAGCAGCAGCTTGCACAGCGCGACACGGCGACGCTCACCACCGGAAAGGTGGGTGACGGGCTCGTCCGGCGGCGGGCAGCGCAGGGCATCCATGGCCTGCTCGAGCTGGGAGTCGATGTCCCATGCGTTGGCGTGGTCGAGCTCCTCCTGGAGCTTGCCCATCTCGTCCATGAGCTCGTCCGAGTAGTCGGTTGCCATGAGCTCGGCGATCTCATTGAAACGGTCGAGCTTGACCTTGATCTCGCCGAGGCCTTCCTCGACGTTCTGCTTGACCGTCTTCTCCTCATCGAGCGGGGGCTCCTGCAGCAGGATCCCGACCGTCGCCTCCGGGTCGAGGAACGCCTCACCGTTGCTGGGCTGATCCAGGCCCGCCATGATCTTGAGGATCGACGACTTACCCGCGCCGTTGGGCCCGACGACACCGATCTTCGCGCCCGGGTAGAAGCTCATGGTGACGTCATCGAGAATTACTTTGTCACCGTGCGCCTTGCGCACCTTCTTCATCGTGTATATGAACTCCGCCATGGCGACCAGCGTATCCGCCCAGAGCGCAGAACCCACATCCTGCGGTTCCGGCAGGTGGATCAGGGTGCGGCGGTGTCCGGCGCCGTGTTATCCGATACGGCGCCGCTCTCCGATCCTCCCGGGTTCTCCGATGCCGCCGGGTTCTCCGGTCCTTCCCTGTCGCGGCGCGCCAACTCCGCGAACATCGCGTTGTGCGCAGCAAGATCGGCGTCGTCGTCGCGATCGGCGGCCCGGTCCACACGACGTGCCGTACGTTGGTCGCTGCGCGACCACTGCACCACCAACGCGATCATCACGAGCACGAGCGGGATCTCACCCGCCGACCACGCGATGCTGCCGCCGACCTTCTGGTCCGAGAACAGGTCGGCGTTCCATGGCAGCGCCAGTCCGCGGTAGTACGACTCGGCCATGACCGACCCCATGCTCATCAGGGTCACGCCGAAGAACGCGTGGAACGGCAGCGACCCGAACACCATCGCCAGCTTGGTCACGGGCTGCACATCGCGCGGCGACGGGTCGACACCGATGACCACCCAGTAGAAGAGGTAGCCGCTCAGCAGGAAGTGCAGGTTCATCAGCACGTGCGCGGTGTGGCTGTCGGCGAACGCGGTGAAGATTCCGCCCAGGTACAGGGCGTAGAACCCACCGACGAACATCACCGACGCGACGAGCGGGTGGGTGAAGAAACGCGACGGGGGGCTGTGCAGGAACTCGAGAATCCATTCGCGGGGTCCGGGTGGGCTGCCGCGCCCAGCGGGCCTGAACGCACGCAACGCCAAGGTCATCGCACCGCCGAGCGCGAGCAGCACCGGGACGAGCATCGACATCGCCATGTGAGCGCCCATGTGCACGCTGAACATGGCCGGCGAGTACATCCCGACCCCTGAACTGGTGGTCACGAGCAGGACGAAGCATCCTGCGAACCACGCGACGGACCGGCCGATCGGCCACACGTCACCGCGCTTGCGCAGCGTCCGCAGTCCGATCGCGTATCCGACCGCGAGCACGAGCGCTGCTGTGCCGAAGATCAGGTCGAACCGCCATTCGCCGAAGAACAGGCTCATGAACGTGGGCGGTTCGCTGAGGTTGTAGCCGAGTTCCACCTCGAGCACCGACGGCGCCGCTGCCGGCGGAGGCGGCGGGGTCCGGCCGAGGCCCACGGCCAGCCCCACCGTCGCGGCAAGGATCAACGATTCGACCGCTCCGAACCGCACGAACACCGCCCGGTTCGTCGGGTCTGCTTCGAGCGCCGGCAGTGCCCTGCGCCGCTGCGCCCACCCGAAGAGACCGAGCACGATCAAGGCCACCGTCTTCGCGACCACCAGTTGCCCGTACGTCGTGGTGAACAGATCACCGAAGGGCACCCGGACCGCCGCGTTGATCACACCGCTGACCGCCATCACCACGAACGCGATGGACGCGACGAACGAGAATCTCCGGGCTGCCAGATCGGAATACTCGCCTCGGCGCCACGCGTGGGCGAGCACCGCGAACAGGCCACCCACCCACACGGACGCCGCCACCAGGTGCAACACCAGACTGTTGGTGGCCATGTCGTGGGAACCGCCGGTGGCCGAATGCCCGGTCAACACAATCGGCATCAAAGTCACAAAAGAGAGCAACAGCAGGTAGGGCGTCCACGCCCAACGCAGGGCCAGCCTGATCAGGATCGCGGTGATCAGTGCCAGCACTGTCGTCCAGGCCCACGCGAGAGACGTCTCGACCTGACCGAGGGCCGAGAACAGGTTCTCCGGCCGGACCGCCTCGGAGAACGGCTGGCCGGAGGTGTCCGACAATGTCAACGGCACCATCAGCGCGGCCGTGACCGCCCACACCACCGCGGAGACACCCGCGGTCCGCATCGCGCGGTATCCGCCGACGTCGAGGATCCCGTTCGCTTGCGGAGGCACGAGGAACGTCGCGAAGAACAACGAGCCGATGGTCAGGACCGTGGCGATCTCCGACACCGCGCGCACCATCGGAAGCCCGTACGTGGTGATCGGTCCGGGATCGGGAATTCCCAGCAGCACGAGCGCCTGTGCCGCGGAAAGGCTCACGACGACGGCAGCGACCAGTGCTGCAACGACGCCGAACAGGACGAACAATGCGGAGGGGTTGCCACGCGCACGGGCCGGCGCGGGCTCTTGCGTCTCGCACTCGAGGTCGGGTGTTGCCATGCCTACCAGGGTAGGACTCCCGGGAAGTCGACTACGACGCCCCGTCGGAGTGCCCGGGTGTGACGACACCGTGGTCGAACGCGTACACGATGGCAGCGGCACGATCGCGAAGATCGAGTTTGACGAAAATGTGGCCGACGTGACTCTTCACCGTCACTCCCGCGATGCTCAGCGCATGACCGATCTCGGCATTGTTGTAGCCGCGTCCGATCAGTGCGAGGACATCGAGTTCGCGAGCAGTCAGCTCATCGAGGTTCCGACCGTTGTTCCCGTGCTGCACCGCGGCGGTGCGGTACGTCGACAGCACGCGCCCGGTCACGGTGGGATCGAGGAAACCGTCCCCCGCCGCGACCCGCCGCACCGCACGAATGAGGTCCTCCGCAGGAGAATCCTTGAGGATGAAGCCCGCAGCACCGGCACGCAAGGCGCCGGACAGCAGCTCGTCGTCGTCGAACGTCGTGAGCACGAGCACGGGAGGCGGATCGTCTTCGGTGCGGAGTTCTCGGGTCGCCTGGATCCCGTCGACCCGCTTCATCCGGAGGTCCATCACGACGACATCGGGATGGTGGGCGGCCACCGCGTCGGACACCTCCGACCCGTCGGCGCATTCAGCGACGACGACGAAGCCGTCCTTGCGTCGGAGGATTCTGCGCAGTCCGGACCGCACCAACTCCTGATCGTCGACCAGGAGCACCCCGATCTCGTCGTCGATCACGAAAGCCCCTGAATACGGCGGCGGATCGGGCATGAATCGACGGCGAGCGGGACCCGTGCACGCACAGACCAGCCTCCGGAAACGGGGCCCGCCTGCAGGTCGCCTCCGAGCAACGCTGCGCGTTCTCGCATACCCCGCAGACCCGAGCCCTCCCGGTCGCTCGGCGTCGCCGTGGGTGCACGGAGGCCGTTGTGGACCCGGAGACTCAGCACCTGCGGGCCGATCTCGAGCCGCACGTCGGTCTTCGCGGCCGGGGCATGTTTGACGATGTTCGCCAGCGATTCCTGACAGATCCGATACACCGCCAGACCGGTTGCCCCCGGTGCCGCATCGACGTCGCCCGACATCGCGAACTCCACCGGGACCCCCGCGCGCCGGAAGTCTTCGACCAACTCGGGGATGTCCGCGATTGTCGGTTCGGGTCGGGTGTCTGCAGGCCGAGCGTCGAGAAGACCCACCGTCCGTCGGATGTCCGCCATTGCCTCTCGTCCCAATCGTTCGGCGTCGGTCAAGGCGTCGACGGCTTCGTCGACGTCGCGGTCCTGTTCCAGCGCGCGACGTGCCGCCGTCAGATGCAGCAGCGTGATGCTCAGTGAATGAGCCACGACGTCGTGCACCTCGCGGGCGATCCTCTGGCGTTCGGAGGTTGCGGCCTGCTCTGCCTGGATCGACTTTGCGGCGCGTTCCTGGTGCAGGAGACGCAGTTGGGCCAGGAGCAGTCGGCCGATGATCCACCCGAGCACCACGGCGGCGAGATAGTACTGCGCGCCGTCGAGGTCGCCGGCGAACGCGAACGCCGCGAGGGTCGCTGCGCCCGCAGCCAACGCGCCGACGCTGATCGAGAAGGGGGTCATGGCGGCGATCTCACCGACCATCAACACGAGGACGAACGGGGCGAAGTCGAATGCCGTCTCCGGCGGCCACACGAGCAGCAGCGACGTCGCCGCCAGCACGACCAACCCCACCAACAGTCGCAAGAGCATCGAATTCGGTTCGATCAGGTCGCCGACGATCGGTGCGCCGGCAGCGATCAGCCCGAACAGCAGCACCCACCCCGGTGGCACGAATCCGTCGCGCTGCGCCACGGCGATACACGCGACAACGACCATCCCGATGTGGCCGAACAACATCACACCGACCGGGTAATCGTAGTCGCTCGCCGCCATACGCCGGCGGAAGAACGCCATCAATTCCACGAGATCAGCGTAGTAGGACGAATCGGCTCCCGGCATCGTTCCCGGAGTGGACTCCTTCTCCACCCACGGTAGGAGGAAGAACGCGACAACAGCACGACGTAACGGGGGGCGGATCTCCGTAGCGTTTTCCTCGAGAGCAGCCACCGCACCCGATTCGGGGGGAGATGACCGAGATGTCCTGGGACACATACCGAGCACGCCGGGCTGTATTGGATGACGTGCTCACCCGAGCACAGGTAGACGTCGACTCCGCGCTCCGGTTGCGTGAGATCCCTCGCGCGCTGGAACTTTTCGGATCGGAAGACAACGTCCTACTCACCTTGCAGCGGCACTGGACCACACACCTCGCCGTGCGCCTCGATCAGGCGCTCGAGGACGGCACATCACTGGACGCGGCGTACATCCGGCTTGCGGACGATATGCCGACGGTTCGGGCGGTGCTCGACGCAGGCGCCGATAGGTCGCCGACGCTGCGAAAAGTCCAGCGCGGTGAGGTCGCAATGATCAGTGCGCACAAAGCCGTCGAGCGCGTCACACCGCCCACCGGCGGTATGTTCCGCAAGCTCCGCCAACGGGCTGCAACCGTGAAGGCACCGATGAGCACGGCGACTCTGTGGGCAGGCAACTACGCGTGGAGGTGAGAAACGCGCGCAGTGTGAGCGATCACACCTCATCGTGATCGAGACTACTGGCCAGGGACAGAGATCGGGGGTCACCCTGATGTGCTCACACGCGACTGCGAATACCGTAGGAGCGGTAATCTCCGTGACCCGACAGGAGCATCACCGCCCTCATGGACGTGATCAACGAACTCATCATCGGCCAGGCCGCAGCCCTGTGGGTCTATCCGCTCCTGTTCTTCGTCTGCATCGTCGACGGATTCTTCCCGCCGGTGCCGAGCGAGACCATCCTGGTCACCCTGGCGTCGCTCTCGGGTTCGACTGGCAAGCCGTACTTGTGGGTGGTCATACCGCTCGCGGCGCTCGGCGCGATCATCGGCGACAACATCGCCTACGCCCTCGGACGGAAGGTCGGCACCGAGCGTTTCGCATGGATGCGCAAGCCCAAGGCCCGAGCAGCGTTCGGCTGGGCACGTAAAGGTCTCGATAAGCGCGGCGCCGCGATCATCATCACCGCCCGCTACATCCCGATCGGCCGGATCGCCGTGAACATGACCGCCGGAGCGACACGCTACCCGCGGAAGAAGTTCGTGCCGTTGACGATCATCGGAGGGATCACCTGGGCGGTGTATTCGTCGATGATGGGGCGGCTCGTGGGCGGGTTCTTCCATGAGCAACCGCTCCTCGGCGCCGTCATCTCGATCTGCGTGGCGGTGGTGTTGGGTATCGGCGTCGATCACGTGATGCAGAAGCTGCAGACCGGCGAAGTGGATGTGATCGACGCATCGGACGCCGAATCAGTGGTGGGAAACGATGCCGGGGCAGGTACCGCCGACGATTCCGAGGAGTCGGGGCCCACCCGTGCCACGTGAGACGCCCCTCCCCCGCCACCATCAGCGCGGTCCGGTTAAGATTCTGGCCGCGCCCCCGTAGCTCAGCTGGATAGAGCAAGAGCCTTCTAATCTCTAGGTCGCAGGTTCGAGTCCTGCCGGGGGCACGTCAGAGGGTGTTTTTACTCAACCTGAATAGTCGATCCATCGTTTATCCATCGCTTATGGCACGGTCCAATGCCTCCGCAACCGCCGCGTGAGTGCGCCCCCGAGCCATGTATCGGTCCTGCGTCATCGACACGTGCCGGTGCCCGAGATGGTCGGCACCGATCCGCGCAGACAGGCCCTCGTCATCGATGAGCGTGGCAACGGCCTTACGGAAACTGTGGCTCGTCACGTCGGTGACACCAAGCTCGTCGCGCACCTGACGCCATTGTCCATTGAAGTTGTCCGGATCCCGCAGAGTGCCGGCCGACGACGGAAAGATCACGCCGAGCGTGCCGAGCTGCGGCCGCTGTGCACGCTGCCGCAGCACCTCGATTGCGAACCGCGGCAGCGGGAGGGTCCGTAGCCCTGCGGCCGACTTCGCCTCGTCGAATCGTTTGACGCCCTCCCCCTTGACTCGCACCACCTTCCCGCTGATCGTCACCGTCGCGCTCTCGGCGTCCACGTCCTTCCACCGCAGCGCCAACAGTTCCGATCGCCGTACGCCCGTCGCGATGAGTAGGGCGATCGGGTCGGCGAGGTCGAGTCGCCTGCACTGCTCCGACTCCCGCAACGCCACGAGTAAGGCGCGCAGCTCGCCCGCTGTCACCTGTCGGGCACCTTGAGGTGGCGTCTTGGCTCGAATCGCGCTCACGTCCCGCACGGGGTTCGAGTCGAGCAATCCCGCCAGTACCGCGAGGCTCAGAGCGCCCTTGAGGATGGTTCTCGCCTGCCGGGCCATTCCGACGCCGTGCGCCTTGTTCATACCGCGTATGGCCGCGTCCACACGGCTCACAGTCGCCTCGCGTACGCGCACGCCGCCAATCAGGGCGTACAGCTTTGACGCCGTGTAGCGGTAGGTGTCGAGAGTCCGGGCAGCCCTACCGTCATCCTCGAGTCGGTTGATGTGCAGCTCGCACAGTTGCCGAACCGTGGTCGTTTCGGTGATGTCGTCAGCGGACGGTGCTCGCCTGTCGTCGAGCGCGTCGTGCAGCTCTTGCTCGGCGGCCGCGCCGTACTGGTCACGCTTGCCGGCCGGTGTGCGTCGTTCGACGATCCGTACTACGCCGTCCGCGTCCCGGAACCTGCATCGAGCCAGCCATACATCTCCGCCGAGATCGATTCGCGTGATCTTCCCGTGCTGCCCGATCCGTAGCGGCGGCCTACCCGCCATCGTTGAGCTCTGAATCCAGGGCGGCACGGACGAGGCTGAGATCCTCCCGAGCCTTCGCCAATCGTGTCGCGTAGGAGCGTCCAGGCAGCAGGCGTTCCATATCGTCTTTCGACAGGGGGTCAACCGCTGCCTGCTGCTCGAGACTCTCGATCTCCTCCAACAGGGCCCACCAACGGCGCGCAAGACGGAGCGCGAGCGTGTCTCGGTGCGCCTCGTCCGACAGGGAACGTTCGCCCGCAAATACCTGCACGGCATCGATAGACCGTAGGAACTGCCCGGGTAAATAGTCCACGAAGTGGTCCGGCAAATCTGGATAGAGCAGCTGAAGTGGGGGCACCCGTAGCGCGGCTGCCAAGACGATGAGGTCAGTGAGCTGTAGGTGATCACCACGGCGGCCATTCTCGAGCTTGGTGAGTACTAGCCGACTGAGCGGATGGCCCAGCCCTTCGGTCAGGTCTGCCAATTGCTGGACTGTCAGCCCCTGCGCCTTCCGCCTTCGCTTTACGGAGTTCGCGACGCGGTTTGCGGTCGCCAGCTGCCAGTCGATGCCTTCAACGGGGAGATCGCCCTTGTTCGCCATGGGACCAATCCTAGGGCAGTAGTTGACCCAATGAGAACTGTCAATTATGTTCGAGCTGCGACCACATCGGCCGTATAAAAGGTCTCAGGAGGATCTTCGTGCACACTAGTGGTCCGTGGTTGAAGTTTCTTGCCGATTAGCTTTGGCCAGGACCTGGTCGGCTGTCTTGGTCCACACGAACGGAGCGCACCGGGTGTTCCAGCCAGTGATGAACGCACGAATCTTCGTGTTC